>JAJUGZ010000001.1 GCA_029265715.1 Bacteroidota bacterium | reverse complement strand
TTGAACCATTGGCCTGGCTCACGCGAACACTGGCTGTCATATCCGATTATCCGGCCAATCAACTGCACAAACTCCTGCCCGGGCAAAAGTAAAACCAATTTCTACAAAATGGCAGATGCTCATGCGCGGCGGCTTACTTTTTATTTTGTTTTTTAAACATACAAAAACAAGAACAGTTTGTGCGTTAATTGTTTTTTCGTTCTCATAAACTGTTTAAAATTTTATCTGTCTGCGATACTCTCTCACGTCGTCAGGCTACCGACAGGCTTTGGGTGAGTGAAAAATGATAAAGCGGTTGAAATTTTTCAACGGATTAATTTTTAGCAGTATCTCAATCTAAAAATCAGATATATTTGCGTAAATGCAAAGCTTATGATTAATCTGCAAGGAAGAGCCCGGACTGTGTTTTTTATAATCGGAACGGCCGTGCTTTTATTTTTGGCATGGTATTTTAGCTCGCTTGTTGCTTACATCCTGATATCGGCGGTATTGTCGCTTACCGGAAGGCCTGTCGTCCGGTTTTTGAATGAACTGAGAATCGGGAAGTTCCAATTGTCGAAAAGTGTGAGCGCATTCATTGCCCTGGTGTTGCTATGGGTTGTGTTCATCGGTTTTTTTCGCTTTGTCATTCCGTTGCTGGTCAGTGAGTTTGAGCAACTGTCGACCATTGATCTTAATTCGCTGATAGAAAAGGTAGAAGCGCCGATTCGAGAAATTCTTCAGATAACTGGTTTTGATGGAACGGTTGATTTGAAAGAACATTCGCTGGCTGATTTGCTGAGGCAACAGATTTTTGCGAATATCGATTTGTCGAAACTATCGGGCGTATTGGGTGGAATTATCAGCCTGCTGGGCGAGTTATTTGTGGCATTTTTTGCAATTTCTTTCATTACTTACTTTTTTCTCACCGATGAAACGATGTTCCAGGAAGGTATTTTATTGCTGGTACCGACCAATTACGAAGAAAAAGTGAGAAAAATCATGCTGTCGATCTATGAGTTGTTGCGCCGTTACTTCCTAGGCTTAATCCTCGAAGTAATTATGGTTATGGTGTTGGTTACCTTAGGACTTACCATTGTAGGGCTTGGTTTTAGTCATGCTGTTATTATTGGTATGTGTTGCGGGATCCTCAATGTAATTCCATACCTTGGACCGTGGATGGGTGCGGCCGTAGGTTTGCTAATTGGCATTGCAATCAATATTCACGCCGATTTTGTTGGGTACACCCTTCCGTTATTAGGGCTTATGAGCCTTGTTTTTGCGATCGTTCAGGTACTCGACAATGTATTGTTTCAGCCGCTTATTTATTCGAGTAGCGTCAAAGCTCATCCGCTCGAAATTTTTCTGGTCATAATGGCTGCCGGGAGCATGGCCGGGATCTTAGGGATGATCCTTGCCATTCCGGTTTACACCATTGTTCGGGTTATAGCCAAGGAGTTTTTCGATAATTTTAAACTGGTTCATCATCTAACCAAAAACCTGAAGTAAGGTTCGTATCGATTTTCAGGGACAAGTACCGGTGTCGGAATTTCTGAGAATTCAATCATTTTTTTCTATGTGAATAATAAAAGACATAAATGTCTTTTATTGCATCTGGGTTGTATTTTGTCTGAATTTTATTCAGAATCAGGCGTTTAATTGTTTTATACAGCATTTATTTTCCTCATTCGACCTGATTAATTATCTGTTCCTGTTTATTTAAATTTATAAAAGCAAAACCATTGCAGGGTACGATTGTTTATAGGGTAAGTTTAAAAATGGTTTTACCAGTCATTTACTAAACCTGACAGAATGAGAAAAAAATTACCTGTACCTGCACGTCTGTTGCTTTATTCTCTATTGTTCATTTTCACTTTATTTTTTCTGATACAACCCCGCGAAAGCAGAGGTGGGGAGCAACTCCGGACGGCGACGGCTTTGGTTGAAGGACATTCGCATGAAGATATTAAAAGAGGGGAACGGTTTTTTCTTGGGTTGTTGCCGTTTGAGCGGAAATCTGCATCGTGCGTTTCGTGTCATAACCTGACCCCGACCGATACGTTGAACTGGAACCCCTCGGCAATGGGTATTGCTGTGAAATATGCCGGAAAAGATTTTGCAGCTTTTCAATCGGCAGTTATGCAACCCTCCGGAAAATTGATGGAAGAGGTACACAAAAACTTTGAAATTCAGGAAGAAGACCTGAAACTGGTAAAATTATATCTTGATGAGCTGGCAATTGCCGGACCGGCTGCGCAAAAGCCAACTATCAATAACCTGCTCATCTTTTTATTCGTCGGGCTGCTTATAACCTGGGCTCTGCTCGAGCTGATTTTCTTTCGGAAAATAAAATATCGTATGATCCCGGTCGTAATCCTTCTGGCAGGTCTTGGTCTTCAATTGAAAATGGTAGTGGAAGAAGGCATCAAACTTGGCCGCTCGCAGGGGTACATGCCCGATCAGCCGATAAAATTCTCGCATAAAGTACATGCCGGCGACAATGGCATCGATTGTAAGTACTGCCATAGCACGGTTGAATACGGTAAATCAGCGGGTATCCCGGCGATGGAATTGTGCATGAATTGTCACGTGGTTGTTCGCGAGGGTACTCATTCCGGGAAATTTGAAATTGCCAAAGTCGTCGAAGCCAACGAAAAGAAGATCCCGGTTGAATGGGTGCGTATCCACAATCTTCCTGATCATGTCTTTTTTAGTCATGCCCAACATGTTGGCGTGGCTGGTCTGGATTGTGCCAAATGCCACGGCGACGTAGCCTCGATGGATGTGGTTAAGCAGGTCAGCGATTTGTCGATGGGCTGGTGCATAAATTGTCATCGCGAGACCAACGTGAAGTTTTCTGAAAATCATTATTACGACAATTACATACAGTTGCACGAAGATTTAAAGGCTGGTAAGATCGATTCGGTAAAAGCCGTTCAGATTGGTGCGAACGACTGTATGCGCTGTCATTATTAGAAAACAATACCGACAAGTACTAACTTAAGATAAATAAACTTCGATGAAGACATACTGGAGAAGTATCGAAGAACTTGCTGATCCGAACGAGTTGCGCCGGGAAGAAGCGCGTCAGGAGGCTAAGCAAAAGAGCTTGTTGCTGAGAGGTGACGAAAGACTGACGGCTTCGTCGCGCCGCGATTTTCTGAAAACGCTCGGGTTTAGTCTGGCCGCTGCCTCGATTGTTGCCAGTTGCCGGAAACCGGTTGAAAAGGCAATTCCGTATCTGGTAAAACCGGAAGAAATTACCCCCGGAATGGCCAATTATTATGCTTCGACGTATTTCGACGGAACGGACTATGGGAGTATTTTAGTAAAAGTTCGCGATGGCCGTCCCATCAAAATCGAAGGGAACAGCCTGAGCCCGGTTTCACAACAGGGAACAAGCGCCCGCATTCAGGCTTCGGTATTGAACCTTTATGACGAAGCGCGTTTTAAGGGCCCGCTCCTGAATAACAACCCGGTTACCTGGGAAACTGCCGATCGGGAAATATCAGCCTATCTGGACGGGGGCAAAGGCAAATCAGGTAAAACAGTTCTGCTGACTTCGACCATTATTTCTCCATCGACCAGGCAGATTATCCGGGATTTCATATCCGGGACCCCAAAAACCGAATGGATTCAGTATGATGCCAGTCCGGCCTCCGGAATGCTCAGCGCCAACAAGCTTTGTTTCGGGCAATGGGCCATCCCCGACTACCGATTCGATAAAGCCCGTGTGGTGGTTAGTTTTGCAGCCGATTTTCTGGGAACCTGGCTTTCGCCAGTCGAGTACACCAAACGATATTCAGCCGCGCGCCAGTTGCGCGATGGACAGAAGGAAATGCTCCGTCATTACCAGATTGAAGCCGGTATGTCGCTAACCGGGGCTAACGCCGATGTACGTTTTCCGGTTAAGCCATCGGAAGAAGCCGGGCTTGTTTTGGCTCTTTACAATGAAGTGGCTAAAGCAAAAGGAGCCCGGACATATTCCGGGGTTTCTTCATCGGTTGATATCTCCGGAATTGCAGTTGATTTGCTCGAAAATAAAGGCAAGTCGGTTGTTATTTCGGGCAGTAACGACGAAAATATACAGGTTGTGGTGAATGCCATTAATCAGTTGCTGGGTAACTACGGTGAAACGTTAGACTGGAACACGGCATTGCTAACCCGTCAGGGGCTGGATCCGGATATGGAGCGGTTACTGGATGACCTGAAATCCGGACAGGTTTCGGCACTGCTGGTTTGGGATGTCAATCCGGTTTTCAACCACCCGAAAGGCGCCGAATTTGCCGAAGCCATTGAGAAACTGGGCTTGAGCGTATCATTCTCGGAACGAAAAGATGAAACTTCGGTAGTTTGTAAGTATGTTTTGCCTGAACCAAACTACCTGGAAAGCTGGAATGACTTTGAACCCAAATCGGGAATTTACAGCTTAGCCCAACCAACCATCGCGCCAATTTTTGATTCCCGTCCGGCCCAGGAGTCCCTGTTGAAATGGATGGGAAAAGAGCAAAAATATCATGAATACATTCAGAAAACCTGGGCCGAAAAATATTATCCCAGGCAGAGCGTTTTTGCTGATTTCAGATTGTTCTGGAATGATTCGTTACAGAAAGGTGTTTTTGAATTGGTATCGCCGGTTGAAGTACAATATAACGCAGAACCACTGTCATTGGCCGCTGCAAAACTGGAACCGGTAAAGCCTGGGGTCGAACTGGTTTTTTACGAGTCGGTTGCGATGGGGAATGGTAAATATGCGAATAACCCCTGGTTGCAAGAATTACCTGATCCGGTAGCGAAAATCAGCTGGGACAATTTTGCTGCTGTGCCGGTTGAATATGCTGCAGCGAATGGACTGAAGAATGAAGATGTAATCAACCTGAATGGGTTGGAATTGCCGGTTTTTGTTCAGCCGGGTCAGGCAAAAGATACGGTTTCGGTGGCTTTAGGCTATGGCCGCCGGGTGGCAGGTAAAGTAGGCGAAGGTATAGGAACAGATTTGTATCCGATGCTTCCGGTAAAAAATGGCATTCGAAGCAACTATTTGGAAAATGTAACGATCGAAAAGGTTCCCGGAACGGTGTATGAACTGGCTATCTCCCAGACTCATCATTCGATGGAAGGCCGTCCGATTGTACGGGAAACTACGTTGGACGAATATGTGAAAAATCCGGAGGCAGGGAATGAAATGCGCAACGAAGTGCTGGCCAATTCGGTCACTTTATATGAAAAGCCAAGTTTCAATGGGCATCATTGGGGGATGGCTGTCGATTTGAATTCGTGTACCGGGTGTGGAAACTGTGCCATTTCCTGTCAGGCCGAAAATAACATTCAGGTAATCGGAAAGGAACAGGTGCGTAACCGGCGCATCATGCACTGGATCCGGATTGACCGTTACTTCTCCGAAAGCCCGGACAATCCGCAGGTATCGTTCCAGCCGGTTATGTGCCAGCATTGCGACAATGCGCCATGCGAAAATGTATGTCCGGTAGCAGCTACGCCACACAGCGAAGAAGGCCTGAACCAAATGGCCTACAACCGTTGCGTCGGAACAAAATACTGTATCAACAACTGCCCGTATCGTGTGCGCAGGTTCAATTGGTTCCAGTACGTAAACAACAATAGGTTCGATTACAATTCGAACAGCGAGTTGGGGCGCATGGTCCTGAACCCGGATGTGACAGTCCGGTCTCGCGGGGTTGTTGAGAAATGCTCGATGTGCGTGCAGCGCATTCAGGAGAAAAAACTGGCGGCCAAGCTGGAAGGACGGCCGCTTGCCGAGGGCGAAATTCAAACAGCCTGTCAGCAGTCTTGTCCGGGGAACGCGATTGTTTTTGGCGACCTGAACGATCCGGAAAGCCGCATCTCAAAGCTGTTTCAGTACAAGCGGAATTACCATTTACTTGAAGAACTCCATACGCTGCCTTCGGTCGGATATTTGACCAAAGTGCGCAATCAGGCTTGAATAATGAACGACAGAAAAATAAACGGGTTATGTACAAAACAGAGATACGCGGAAAGCTGATTGATGGCGATAAGTCGATGGACCAGATCTCCCGGGAAATTCTGGCGCCCATCGATGCCAAAACGCCCAAATGGTGGTATGCTGCCATCACGGTCAGCCTGATTTTGTTTGGCTGGGGAATTTATTCGATATACATCACCCTGACTCAGGGAATTGGAACCTGGGGGGTCAATAACACGGTTGGCTGGGGGTGGGCTATTATCAATTTCGTTTGGTGGATTGGTATTGGGCATGCCGGAACGGCCTTTTCGATCTTTTTGCTCATTTTACGACAAAAATGGAGAACAGCGATCAACCGCGCTGCCGAAGCAATGACGGTGGTTGCCGTGGGGTGTGCGGCTTTGTTCCCATTACTTCACATGGGGCGCCCGTGGTTGTTTTTCTTTATTTTCCCATATCCCAATACGCGCGGGCCGTTATGGGTAAATTTCAACTCTCCGTTGTTCTGGGACTTTGTGGCTATCTCGGCTTACCTGCTTATTTCGGCCAGTTTCTGGTATTTCGGAATGGTTCCCGATTTTGCCACCATTCGCGATACGACTAAATCGAAAATCAAAAAAGCGGTTTATGGATTTTTTGCTTTCGGGTGGACCGGCTCAACGAAAGAATGGCTGCGTTACGAAGGGTTGGCCTTTGTTTTGGGCGGTATTGCTGCGGTTCTGGTGGTTTCGGTACATTCGATTGTGTCAACCGACTTTGCAGTATCGGTAGAACCGGGTTGGCACACCACGATTTTCCCTCCATATTTTGTGGTTGGCGCCATCTTCTCCGGATTTGCCATGGTATTGACGCTGGTGGTTTTGATGCGTAAACTCTACCGGATGGAAAACTTTATCACCGATTCGCACGTGGATGCTGTTTGCCGTATTCTGATCTTTATTTCGCTGATCATGGGAACCGCTTATATAACCGAAATATTTATTGCCTGGTATTCGGGCTCGCCCTACGAAATGTTTACATTTTTCCATAACCGCATTACCGGCGAGTATGCGTTACAGTTTTGGGGAATGTTCATTTTCAATGCCCTTGTTCCTCAGTTGTTCTGGTTTAAAACGGTCCGTAAGCGGTTGTGGGTGGTGTTTATCATTTCGCTCCTGATTAACTGGGGTATGTGGTTCGAGCGTTTCAATATTGTGGTGACTTCGCTCAGTAAAAACTACCTGCCTGCAAACTGGGCCGAATATCATCCAACGTTTATCGAAATTGGTATGTTTGTTGGCACACTGGGTATGTTTGCATTCGGTGTGTTGCTGTTCTTCCGGTATATTCCGATGATCGCTATTTCGGAAATTAAGATGGTTTCGAAATTTGATAAACCTCAAGTTGTACCTCATAAAGAAAAAAGCCATGAGTAAAAAATTCCTGATTGGCGTTTTCGACGACGAATCTGCGCTTATCGAAGCCTTCGAGAAAATACGGGAAAAGGGGGTAAAAGTCGAAGAAGTGTACACGCCTTATCCGATTCATGAAATTTTGCACGGAATGGGAAAGAAGACCCATATTTCGCATGCGGCTTTTTTCTACGGACTTTTTGGCGCGATCGGCATATTAGGTTTCATGTATTACGCTGCGGTGATCGACTGGCCGTTGCATTTTGGAGGGAAACCGTTCAATACATTTCCGTCGTTTATTGTGGTTAGCATCGTAGCGACCATTTTGATTGTGACGCTGGCCACGTTGTTCACATTTTCTGTTCGCGCAAAAATTTTTCCGGGAAAAGCTGCTCCCATTGTTGATGTTCGCGCTACAAACGACAAGTTTATCATTGTCCTCGATCGGGAAACAATTGCCGGGATGGAATCTGAATTTGACCAACTTTTCAGGAGCCACGGAGCTTCAGAAGTCTATGAAAAAGAATAAAAACTACAAAAACGAGCACGAATGAACCTGAAAAACGGATTTTATGTAACGCTTGCGCTCGCCGGATTGATGTTGTTGCCGTCGTGTGACCACACGAAGAACAATCCCGGGTGGCAGTATTTTGATGATATGGTCCATTCGCCGGCCTACGAAACCTATACGTCCAATCCGAATTTTGCCGACGGCAAAACATTGAGGAATCCGGTTGAAGGAACGATTCCCCGAGGTTTTGAGCCCTATCCGTTTCAGAAAAACGACGAAGACCGGGTCACTGCCGGAAAAACGCTTGTAAATCCGTTTCCGGCAACGGAAGCCAATCTTGGCCGGGGAAAACAGGTTTTCACGGTGTATTGTTCGCGTTGCCACGGCGATTTGGGCGATGGCAAGGGCTATTTGTACACCAGTGGAAAATACCCTTACCCTCCGGCCAGCCTGCTTACGGATAAAGTGAGAAATAATCCGGAGGGTGAAATTTATCATGTCATTTCGGTTGGATGGGGAATCATGGCGGCACACGGTTCGATGATCCGGCCCGACGATCGCTGGAAAGCGGTCTTGTACGTACGGAATGTGTTACAAAAAGGAAATGCAGACCAGGCAAAAAACTAACAGTATGGAAGAACGTTTTATATTTCCGCAGAAACTTAAATATTTAACCTATGCGCTGATGGCCATTGGGGCAATTGCGTTTATCGTTGGCTTTTTTGTTGATGCCGGGCGAACCTGGGCCAACTATCTGCTGAACAACTATTATTTTGTGTCGCTGGCAATTGGCGCTGCGTTTTTTATCGGCATTCAGTACATTTCACAAGCGGGATGGTCGGCCGCATTTAAGCGTATTCCGGAGGCAATGGCTGCTTATATTCCATTTGCCGCAGTATTCTTCCTTTTATTATACTTCGGGATGTCGCATTTGTACCACTGGGCTCATCATAGCGCTGCAGAAACTGATGAACTGATTGCGCACAAAGAACCATACCTGAACATTCCGTTCTTTTATCTGCGCGTGATTCTCTTTTTTGGACTGTGGATTTTTATGACCAAACTGCTCCGGAAAGTTTCGCTCAGAGAAGACGCCGAAGGTGGGATGGTGTATTTTATCCGCTCCGAACGGTATTCAAAAATCCTGATTTTCATTCTGGCTGTTACGTTTACCCTGTTTGCTGTCGATATGCTGATGTCGCTCGAGGTTCACTGGTATAGTACGTTGTATGCAGGCAAGAGCTTTATCTCGGCCTTTTTGCACGGGTCAAGCGTTATAACCCTGATTGTGATCCTGCTGCATAAATACGGCTATCTGAATGTGTTAAACAAGAGTCATTTGCACGATTTTTCCCGTTATATTTTCATGTTGGCCATTGTTTGGGGCTACTTTAATTTTGCTCAGTTCATGCTTATCTGGTACGGGAACATTCCGGAAGAAACCGTCTTCTTTGTAAAACGTTGGGAAGGCGCTTATAAAGCGTTGTTTTATGCGAATATTATCATCAATTGGTTTGTTCCGTTCCTGATTTTGATGCCGCGGAAAACATCGCGGAGCAAACCGGTAATGCTCCCTGTTATTTTGCTCCTGATGATTGGCCAATACACGGAACTGTATTACGACATCTGGCCGGCAGTAGTCGGAAGCGCTAAATTTGGGATTCTGGAAATTGGCTGTTTCCTGGGCTATCTGGGATTATTTGGTTATGTGGTCATGACCTATTTGGCTAAAGCCAGCCTGATCCCGAAAAACCATCCTTATCTGGACGAAAGCATTTATCATCATTTCTAAGTGAATAATTTAAGCACAATAGTTCGTTAAAAAATCGCGATATCAACAACCTATTTGTATTGATTGTAAGATGTTTGACAAGATGTAAATCGTGTGTTTTATTGATTGCCAATTATTTAATATTGCTTTTGACGGACTACTGTATCCAGGATACAGAACTTTTCTCGACGGCAAATTTGAACTTTGTACAATAAAAAAACTGGCAAACGAAGTTTTGGTTTTCATCTGCCAGTTTTAACCTTTAACAGGTTGCATCAAATAATTGATGCTTTTTCAATGGCCTCGGTTGAAGCCGGTCTTTTTTGTATCTTTTTTAAAATTTCTATCCCTTGGATATAAATTTAGATCAGGTTCATATTTATTTATTCATCAAAATCGTCATCTTCAGAATTAAAATTGAAGTTTTGAAGGTCATCATCTTCGTCCGCAAAATCGTCATAAATCGACAATCTTCTTTTTGAGCTCTTGTCTTTTCCTAAATGTTTAATTTTTGGACCATCAGCATCATTTTTTGAAAGGTCAGACCCTTTTTTTGTCACTTTCAGATTCTTGTTTGTTTTCATTTCAAAAAATCTAAATGATTGAAAAATAAGATTTTAAAAATTAATAAAAAATTGAACTATCTGAAGGTTAATCTATGAAAAAAAATGATTAAAAATCAAGAGCGGTTTTCAAAAAAATTTGTGTTTTAGAAAGGTGATAGGCTGGCTTATTGGCAGTTGCAACGTATTACAAAAGTTGTAACCGGTTTTGCTCTGCCAATTAGATCGTTTTAGATACTTTCTTTGTTTCCGGATCGTTAAAAAGAAGATAGTTTTAAAATCTTAACATTTCAGAAGGGAACCTTTTGCCCGAATTCCGGATAGTTGATAGAAGAATCTTAATATGCGCCGATGTTTTTTTATGTGAGCCGAATTATATTCGTTGTTGTTCTGTTGCCATTTGTTTGTCTGTCAGGATTTCCTCAGGAGCAAACATCCCGGGACCGGAAAGCTCAGAAGTTTTATGAGCAGGCCGAGGTTGCCCTGAAGAACAAGAATTATACCGAGGCGTTAAAGGCGTTGAACATGGTGATTGCTGAAGACCCTCGTTTTATCGATGCGTATCTGCTGAAAGCAGATATCTGGGCCGAACAGGATTCGGTAGCTCAGCAGGTCGGGGTATTGGAAGAGGCGATCGCGATAGAACCCGAAAAGTTGCCCAAACTATATTATTCGCTTGGTAGTTCTGCTTTGAGGATTGGATTATACGCCAAGGCAGAATCGGCTTTGAAAAATTACCTTAAATATGCTGGTGAGAATGCCCCGTTTGGCGAAAAGGCAAAACAAAAATTGGCAAAGGCAACCGTGGCACTCAATTTTGAAAATCATCCGGTTAATTTTGAACCCCAGAATATGGGGGCTTCCATTAACTCTGAATGGGATGAGTATTGGCCAAGTATAACGCTGGATGGGCAAACTTTAATTTTTAACAGATTGTTACCTCCTTACGACAATTATTCAAAAGACCGTTCCAGGTATCAGGAAGATTTTTTTGTTTCCCAGCAGGTTGATGGGGTCTGGCAGCCTGCCGAACCAATGGTTTCAATCAACACTGCTTATAACGAAGGAGCCCAGTCTATTTCGGCTGATGGGAATTTATTGTTTTTTACTGCCTGTACCCGGAGTGATGGTTGGGGCAGCTGTGATATCTATTTTTCGAGGAAAAAAAATAATCGCTGGACTGAACCCAAAAATGCCGGGGCTCCGGTGAATTCAGCATCGTGGGAGTCGCAGCCCTCTATATCGGCCAATGGTGAGTACCTTTATTTTGTAAGTAACCGCAAAGGAGGAAAAGGGGGAATGGACATCTGGCGCTGCAAGTTAAAAGGGTTTTCCGACTTGGGATCTCCAATGTGGGGAGCGGCTGAAAATTTAGGCGATTCAATCAATACATCCGGGAATGAAATGTCGCCATATATACATGCTGACGGGGAAATGCTTTATTTTTCGTCTGACTATTGGCTAGGGCTCGGAGGAACCGATTTGTTCTGTTCCAGGTTAAAAAACGATTCGGTATGGACAAAGCCTCGCAATTTGGGTTATCCGATAAACACCTATAAAGATGAACAAGGGTTGGTGGTAAATGCCGACGGGAACTTGGCTTATTTCTCATCAGACAGGCCGGGTTCGAAGGGAATGGACATCTATTACTTCAAAATGCCCAAAGAGTCGAAACCCAGTCCGGTGTCGTACATTAAAGGGAAAGTTTTTGATAAAGAGACCAAGAAGCCTTTGTGCGCTCAGGTTGAATTGGTTGATGTTGACAACTCAAAATCGGTAATCAAAGGGGAGTCCTGCTCTGAAAAAGGGGAGTTCCTGATGTGTTTGCCCTTGGGCAAAGAATATGCCTTTAATATTACGCTTCCGGGGTACATGTTTTATTCCAAAAATTTTGCAATGAAAAAAGTGAAAGCCGTCGGAAATCCGTACCTGCTTGAGGTTGCATTGGATCCAATAGCAATCGGGAAATCGGCAGTACTGACCAATATTTTCTTCGAAACAGCTTCGTATGAGTTGCTAAACGAGTCATTGGCCGAGTTGCAACGGTTACGTGAATTTCTACTGCAAAACCGTACGGTTAAGATTGAAATTGGGGGTCACACGGATAATGTCGGGGGGGTAGAATATAATCAGAAGTTATCAGAGAACAGGGCCCGGGCTGTTTATAATTACCTGGTAAAAAACGGATTTTCATCGGACCGGATCTCATTTAGAGGGTATGGATACTCGCAGCCGGTTGCTGATAATGAAACGCCGGAAGGACGGGCACTCAACCGTCGGACGGAAATCAAAGTCATACAAAAATGAAAAGCGCTCAGCCGAAAATGAGACTCTGCTGAGCGCCCTTAAGACGTTATCAGGGGTACCTAGTGTTAAGCCATTTTGATAAGTGCAGCGATCAGGTTTTCAGCTCCGTCGGCAATCTGGTCTATGGTGGCGTCAAGCATGTAACAGGGAGTTGTGACAATTTTATGTGCCTTGTCAATAACAATTTCACCGTGAGTTGTCGGGGTGTGTGTAGCCCCTAATTTTTCTATAGCCGAAGCGGTTCCGCGATCCTGTCCGATTGTTATTTCAATATTTCCCAATACTTTAGCCAAAATTACCGGAGAAATGCAAAGCGCGCCAATGGGTTTTCCGAGCTTTGCTGTTTCACGTATTGCGTTTTCAACTTCCGGGTTTACGTTGCAAGCGGGGCCTTCAAATGCGAACGAGCACAGGTTTTTGGCCACGCCAAATCCTCCGGGGAAAACCAGCGCGTCAAAATCGTCTGCTTTGTATTTGCTCAATGGGTTGATGTTTCCCCGGGCTATACGGGCTGCTTCAACCAGTACATTCCGTTTTTCGTTGGTTACTTTCCCGGTCAGGTGGTTGACTACGTGAGCCTGCTCCACGTCTGGGGCAAAAACCTGGTAACGTGCGCCATTTCGGGCAATGGCCAACATGGTTAAGGTAGCCTCATGAATTTCAGCTCCGTCGTAAACACCACATCCGGCCAATACAACTGCAATGTTTTTGGTCATATTCGGTTGATTTTTGATTCCGATCAAATTTACGGTTTCTCCGGCAAAACGTATTCAAAACGATGTTCGTTCTGTTATCAGATGTGAAACAAAAGTTCGTCGCGATTCGAAATATCATCCAGATTATATGGCGTTTCCTGATATACGTAGTAATTCAGCCAGTTCGAGAAAAGCAGGTTGGCATGCGATTTCCAGCGCATAACCGGCTCTTTCTCCGGATTGTTATCCGGATAATAATTTTCCGGGATATGGATCGGAAGGCCTTTTTTTACATCGCGCTTGTATTCGGTATCGAGCGTAAAGCGTGAGTATTCCGAATGCCCTGTCAGGAAAAACTGACGCCCGTTTCGGGCCATGATAATTCCCGGGCCGGATTTTGGCGAAGAAGCAATCGTCTGTAATTCCGGAACCAGGTCAATGTCGGTTTGTCTTACTTCGGTGTGACGGGAATGCGGGATGAAGAACTCGTCGTCGAACCCCCGAAAAATCGGAAGTTTGTCGTGATTAGTGGTGTGGCTGAACACGCCAAACATTTTTTCATCGAGCGGATATTTCGGAATCCCGAAATGATGGTACAGACCGGCTTGTGCTGCCCAGCAGATGTAAAGTGAGGCTGTGACATGTTTCTGTGCCCAATCAAAAATTTCGGTTAATTCTTTCCAGTAGGTAACTTCTTCGAACGGAAGGGTCTCGACCGGGGCACCGGTAAAAATAATACCGTCGTAGTTTTTCCCTTTTAGCTGGTCGAATGTTTTGTAGAAAGCTTTCATGTGGGCCTCCGGCGTGTGTTTCGATGCGTGTCCTTTCATTTTCAGGAACTCAATCTCAACCTGGAGCGGAGTGTTCGACAGCAGGCGGATCAGGTCGGCCTCGGTCGTTATTTTGATCGGCATCAGGTTGACAATGATAATTTTCAAGGGACGAATATCCTGATGGGCCGCGCGCGATTCGTTCATGATGAAGATATTCTCTTTCTCAAGAATCTCGATCGCAGGCAATTGGTCAGGAACATTTATTGGCATAACATGTATTTTTTAGATGATAATGATGAGATTGTCCCCCGCGTGAAACCGTCAAACATCAGAACAAAGAGACAAGGTTTCATCTCTTGTCTCGCAATGAGTCATCTCTTGTTTTATTTGTATTTCGCGACTTGGGGGACTATCTCTTGCAAAATAAAATTAGATTTTTTCGAGAGCTTGTTCAAAATCGGCAATAATGTCGTCGATGTGTTCAAGTCCGACAGAAACACGCAGCAGCGACGGGTAAACGCCGGCAGCCCGCTGCGCTTCGTCTGATAATTGCTGGTGCGTGGTAGCTGCAGGTTGAATAATCAACGTTTTCGCGTCGCCCACGTTGGCCAAGTGGCTTACTAATTGCAGGTTGTTCACAACAGTCCCGGCTTTCGATTTATCTCCTTTTACAATGAAAGAAAGCACGCCTCCGGCTCCTTTGGGCAAATATCTTTTTGCCAGCTCGTATGATTCGCTGCTTCCCAATCCGGGGTAATTTACACGTTCAACTTTCGGATGTTTTTCGAGCCATTGGGCCAGAGCCAGTGTATTTTGAACATGACGTTCAACGCGCAACGAAAGCGTTTCGAGCCCCTGGATCAGCAGGAACGAGTTGAACGGGCTAATGGCCGGGCCCATGTCGCGAAGGCCTTCAACGCGAGCTTTGATGATGAAGGCAATGTTGCCAAACGGCCCGTCGAAATTGAAAATGTCCCAGTATTTCAGTCCATGGTAGCCTTCTGATGGTTCGGTGAACCCCGGGAATTTGCCGTTGCCCCAGTTGTAGTTTCCGGCGTCAACAATTACGCCGCCGATGCTGGTACCGTGACCGCCGATCCATTTGGTTGCCGATTCGACCACGATATTGGCCCCATGTTCAATCGGGCGGAAAAGGTAGCCTCCGGCGCCAAACGTATTATCGACAATAAACGGGATGTCGTATTTGCGGGCAAGGGCTGCAAAGGCGTCAAAATCGGGAATGACAAATCCCGGATTACCAATCGTTTCCAGATAAATAGCTTTGGTTCTTTCGTCGATCAGTTTTTCAAACGACTCAACGGATAAATCGTTTGCCAACCGGGCTTCTATTCCCAACTGTTTGAAGGTGACCGTGAACTGGTTATATGTTCCTCCATAAAGGAAAGGCGAGCTCACGAAGTTATCGCCAATGCCCATGATGTTGGTGAATGTGATGAACTGGGCGGCATGGCCCGAAGCAACGGCCAGGGCAGCTATTCCGCCTTCGAGGGCGGCAATGCGTTGTTCGAATACATCCGAAGTGGGGTTCATAATCCGGGTGTAGATATTCCCGAACTCCTTCAGTCCAAACAGGTTGGCTGCATGTTCGGCGTCTTTGAAAACATACGACGATGTCTGGTAAATTGGTACCGCACGCGAAAATGTTGTCGGGTCCGGTTGTTGTCCGGCGTGTTGTTGGAGCGTTTCAAATTTTAAACTTTTGGTAGTCATATTTCTAAAATTTATTGAACGTTAAAAAATGTCTGGTGAATTGCTTTTATGGCTTTGGCTTTGTCTTTCTGGGCGATAATCAGGTAGCTGACCAAATCGGATGCTCCTGAACCGCTGAGCAGGACGTTTATCTGGTGGTTGGCAACAGCACTGAACAATTTGGCAGAAACGCCGTGATATTGTTGCATGCCGTGGCCGACAACCGCAATCAGCGAAACCTGTTGGTTGAGAATGATCTCGCTCACCGAAGTTAATTTCAGATGGCGACAAATCTCGTTCGCTTTGGCAATGTCATTTTTATTTAAGATGATGTTTATACTCACCTGCGACGTGATCACCGACCGGATGTTAATTTCGGATTGATGAAAAGCCGAAGTTACTTTTGCCAGAATACCGGGTTTGAAACCTACTCCCGGTCCATTTAGTTTCAGAATCGCGATGTCGTCGGTATGTACCACACTTTTTACTACGTTTTCGGTAATAAACGATTCGGAGTTAATGGTTGTTTGCAGGGTTTTCCCATTTTTTTCGAGTTTATAAACCCGGATGGGGATGTGCTTCCCGATCAGTGGTTCGACAATGCGCGGATGGATCGACGAGTCGCTGAAATAAGCCAGTTCCGAAGCCTCGGCATAAGTTAACCGGGGAATGACTGTTGTATTTTCAACCCGGGGATCGTCGGCGGTGCGAAACTCTTGGTCGATGCCCCATAACTCGAGAGACGGCGCTTCAAACAGGCGGGAGTATGCTGCGGCAGCATAATCGGCAGAGCGAATTCCCAACCTGTTTATTTTCCCGGAAGAATTGATCCCGAATGATCCGGGGATCAGTAATACTTTTTCCTGAAAATGTTGTTCCGGACGGATGGATTCTTCAAATAAAGCTGTGCCGTTTCCGTATTCGTCGGTTACTTTCAGTCCACCTTCTTCCGGAGAAAGTATCCGGGTCGGGAGCCCCTGTTCTTCCAGAAACAGTAAAAGCAGCCGGCTGGTTATTTGTTCGCTGAAGCAGATAACCTGATCTTTTAGTGCAGCCGAATAATCGCCGGTGAACTGAATTCCGCGCAACAGGTTCCTTAATTCTTCGATTTCATTTTGTCCGTTGCCGCGTTCAAGTTTATTCCCGATGATGGCAGGTAAGCGCTTCAGTTCGTGGGTTATCTGATCAATCAGCCCGTCGGCTGAAATAGCATTATTGATTAAAAGTCCGAGCCCTTTTTCCGTAATTTGCAAGAGTTCGGGTATGGCGGAAACTACAACAACGTGTTGTTCATCTGTGCTTTTTAGGAGCGAAGCAAATGTTTCAAGCAGCAGAACATCTTTTACGCTGTTCCCGCCAAATCGGATAACACAATTTGGCATATCATTTAAAACTTAAGTAAAACGATTTTGATTTTTTGGATTTGCAGCAGAAAGCCTTCAAACAATATGATAATCACACCGCCTGAAGGCTAGCGCATTATCATAGGCATGGAAAACATGGCAGAACCGGTACAGCTTGTACGAGAAGCTGCGTAGCATTGAGTATGTTCGGAAATGCGGTTCATTGTTTCTTGCCTTATTTCGATCGCTACAAACATAGATAGTTTTAGAATAAAGACAAATTTTATTTAGAAAATGTTTAAATAAATCCGGATTAAATAATTGTTAAGTGTCTGAAACGCCTGATTTATCTGGTTAATTCCTTTTGAAAACAGCCCGGGAGCTATATCGTCGTATCAGAGGCAAACGTTTTTTATCCGTGTGTGCTCCGGCTTTAATGCCAGTGGTTTCATATCTTTTGGCCCTCAATGTTTGTTGTTCCCAGATCTTTTATTCACTTTCCCTGTTTTTACTGTAATTTTAAGTTTTATAGTCAAACGTATTTACTTCAACTTACAACCAAAGAACAGAAATGATGCGACAAAGTCTTAAAAAAATCATGGCGGTGCTGCTTTTGGTCGCCGCTGCATTCGGGACACATGCCATGGATGATGCCAGGCTTATGCGGTTCCCGGATATCAACAAAAACCTGATTGCCTTTGTTTACGCGGGCGACATCTGGACGGTAAATGCCAATGGAGGAGAAGCCAGGCGATTAACTTCGCACGAAGGGCTTGAATTGTTCCCGAAAATTTCGCCAGATGGCAAGTGGATTGCTTTTTCGGCTGAATACTCCGGGAGCCGTCAGGTTTATGTGATGCCTTCGGTTGGTGGTGAGCCGCGCCAGTTAACCTACTATAATTCGGTCGGGGTGATGCCTCCGCGTGGCGGTTTCGACGATGTGGTACTCGATTGGACGCCCGACAGCAAGCAGGTACTGATCCGTGCGAACCGCACCGAGTTTGGCGAACGGAACGGGAAATATTTTCTGGTTAGCCTTGAAGGGGGCTTGGAAAAACCATTGCAGATTGTGAATGGCGGTTTTGCTGTTTTGTCGCCCGACGCCCAAAAAATCTGTTTTACACCGGTCGATCGGGAGTTCCGTACCTGGAAACGCTACAAAGGCGGACGTGCAACCGACCTCTGGATATACGATCTGCAAAACAATACCTCAGAACAGATTACTGATTTTGCCGGAACCGATCAGTTGCCAACCTGGTACAAAGACAAAATTTATTTCGCATCCGACCGTGACCTGAAATTGAATATTTATAGTTATGATACCAAAACCAAAGAGGTAAAACAGCTCACCAAATATACCGACTTTGATGTGATGTGGCCTTCAGGTGAAAACGGGCAGCTGGTGTTCGAGAATGGTGGTTACCTGTATAAAATGAATCTGGAAACAGGAGTTACCGAAAAAGTAACCGTTAATATCAATTTTGACAATCCGAACCTGGTTCCGTATTATAAAAAAGTGGCCGACGATGTGCAGAGCGCCAATGTTTCGCCAACCGGGAAACGCGCCTTGTTCGAAGCCCGCGGCGACATTTTCTCCGTTCCGGCCGAAAATGGAATCACCGAAAACCTGACACAAACACAAGGCGTTCGTGAAATTTACCCGAGCTGGTCGCCCGATGGGAAGTATATTTCGTATTATTCCGATGCAACTGGCGAATACGAAATCTATCTGCTCGAAAATAAAAAAGGAGCAAAACCCCGGCAGTTAACGTTTAACTCGTCGGCCTGGAAATACGATGCAGAATGGTCGCCCGATAGCAAATATTTATTGTATTCCGATCGGACGCTCGACCTGAAACTGGTCGATGTGGCTTCGGGTGTTGAAAAGATAGTCGATCATGCTGCCCAAAACGAAATTCGTTCATACTCATTCTCTCCCGACTCGAAATGGGTTACTTACGAAAAAGAAGGCTCGAACGGACAACCTGCTGTGTGGGTGTATAACATTCAGTCGGGACAGGTAACCCAGTTGACCGATAATACGTTTGCCGATAGTTCCCCGGTTTTTTCAAAAGACGGGAATTATATTTTCTTCCTGTCCGACCGTGACTTTAATCTTGATTTTTCGAGTTTTGAATTCGATTATCTGTACAACAAGGCAACTCGGGTGTATGCGATGGTTTTAAAAGCCAATGGCCCGAAACTGTTTAAAGACAAAAACGATGTGGAACCGGTTGAAGAACCGAAAAAAGCGGAAGAAACGAAGGATGTAAAAAAATCGAAACCAGAAGCCAAACCTGAAAAGAAAGACGAAGGCGTAAAAGTTGATATCGATTTTGAAGGGATTACCAGTCGTATCGTAGCGTTCCCGGTTTCTTCGGGCGAATACCGCAATTTGTTGGCCGTTGAGGGCGGTGTTATGTACATTAACGGGGGCAAACTGAAAAAATACAATATTGCTGACGAAAAGGAAGAAGAAATCATTGACAATGCCGGGCAGGCTATGTTGTCAGCCGATGGTAAAATGATCTTCTACCGTTCGGGAAAGAATTACGGAATTACCAAAATTGCCCCCGGACAGAAGCCGGATGCCGGAAAACTGAACCTCGACGATATGGAAATGAAAATCGATCCGCGCAAAGAATGGGATCAGATTTATGTGGATGGATGGCGCATTTATCGTGACTTCTTCTACGTTAATAATTTGCACAATGTCGATTGGAAAGAAGTTCGTACTCGTTACGCCCAACTGTTGCCGTATGTCGGGCACCGGGCCGATTTGGATTACATTCTAGGCGAAGTGGTTTCAGAATCGAATACCGGCCACTCGTATGTAGATTGGGGCGATTTTAAACGGGTAAAACGTGTTGATACGGGCTTGCTGGGGGCTCAGTTGGTTGCCGATGAAGCGGCCGGGCGCTATAAAATTGCCAAGATTTATGCCGGTGAGAACTGGAATGAAGCCCGTCGTTCGCCGCTGACAGAGCAGGGCGTTGATGCCAACGTTGGCGATTACCTGATCAGCATCAACGGACACGAAATTACGACCAAAGATAACCCGTATGAATTTCTTGAAAATACATTGGGCAAAAAAGTCGAGATTGGAGTAAATGCCAAGCCACAGGCTGCGGGGGTACGGACTTCGCTGATAAAACCAATTGAAAGCGAGCTGGAACTAATGTATATCGATTGGGTGAATGAACGCCGCGCAATGGTTGATAAACTGTCGGGAGGAAAGATTGGCTATATCCATGTTCCGAATACGGCTGTCGAAGGCAACCGCGAGTTGTTCCGGGGCATGTATGCTTATCACGACAAAGATGCTCTCATTATCGACGATCGCTACAATGGCGGTGGTTTTATCCCGGATGTGATGGCTGATTTGCTCGACCGGAAAACATTGAGCTACTGGAACCGCAATGGCTTAACCCCGATGAAAACTCCGGGCATTGCACATGATGGCCCGAAAGTGATGCTGATAAACGGGTACTCGTCGTCGGGGGGCGATGCATTCCCTTACTATTTCCGCAAAAAAGGACTGGGAAAACTGATCGGGACCCGGACTTGGGGCGGTTTAGTCGGTATCTCCGGAAATGCCCGTTTGGTTGATGGAGGCTACATTTCGGTGCCTCGCTTTGGGGTATTCGATGAAAACGAAAAATGGATCATCGAAGGCATTGGTGTTTCTCCGGATATCGAGGTAGTTGACCGTCCGGAACAATTAGCCAAAGGAATTGATCCCTGCATTGAAAAGGCCGTTGAGGTTTTGATGAAGGAATTATCCGAACATCCGGTGAAAAAGGTAAATGTACCCGTTCCGCCTGACCGTTCGAAATGGATCGATTCTAATCAGGAATAGATATTCAATATGCCTCCGGGAAACAAGATTTCCGGGGGCTTTTTTTATCAGAGAATCAAGGACGAACATGGATGCGACCTTTCCATATCACTTGTTATTTTGGGAAACCAACAACGTAATCGAAAAGCATGAAACGAGTTATGAGAGATAGGCTCAAACTGGCAGGACCATGATTATAACGGCGAGTTCCATCTGACAACTTAAAACAAATTATTTGTATATGAAACGATTGATTTCCTTTTGGTTATTCCTGATAACAGCAGGAACATCTTTTTCACAGACATTGAACCCGAAGATCCCCGACAATAATCTACCGGCTGAAATTCCTGGAATGAAACTGGTTTGGGCCGACGAGTTTAATATCGACGGTAAGCCCGATCCGGCTGCCTGGAACTATGAAAAAGGTTTTGTCCGCAATGAAGAATTGCAGTGGTATCAGGAAGACAATGCCCGGTGTTCCGGAGGTGTCCTGCGCATTGAGGGGCGCCGCGAAGAGGTGCCAAATCCGCGGTATATTGCCGGAAGCGGAAACTGGCGTACCAACCGCGATTCGGCTCATTATACTTCCTCAAGCATCAATACTCGCGGAAAAAAACAGTGGTTGTACGGGCGTTTTGAGATCAGGGCCCGGATTGACACCACCTCCGGATCGTGGCCTGCTATTTGGACACTCGGTCTGGACCCGGAATGGCCGTGGAACGGCGAAATCGACCTGCTGGAGTTTTACCGGGTGAATGGGGCCCCGACAATCCTGGCCAATGTTGCCTGGGGAACCGAAAAGCGATATGTGGCTAAATGGGATTCAGAAAAGATTCCTTACGATCATTTTTTGCAGAAAGACCCCGAATGGACTGAAAAGTTCCATGTGTGGCGAATGGACTGGACTTCCAAATCCATCAAACTGTATTTGGACGGTGAATTGTTGAACGAGACGTTGCTTGTAGATACCGTAAATCCGGATGGAACAAACCCGTTCACAAAACCTCAATACCTTTTGCTCAATCTGGCGATTGGCGGGAATGGTGGAAATCCTGATATCGGAAAGTATCCGATCGTATATGAAGTTGATTATGTGAGAGTGTATCAGATGGGCGAGTAATGGACGGGGTAGTTACATGTAAAAAAAGCCTCATGTCGACGATTAGCGTGCATGAGGCTTTTTTAGTTTGTAACGCGAACAAATTATTTGTCAAACTTCTTCTGCAGTAAAAAGGCAACGACCAAACCGATTCCTCCAAAGAGAAAGATCATTGAAAAATAGGCTGCTTCTTCCTGCATTCCGGCCTCCTCAAGGAAATATCCGGATACAATGCCCAGGGCGATACCAATAAAGAGCAGGCCATATTTAAAGGTTGAGTAGCTGCTCCCAGAGCTTTTTGTTTTAAAAAGGGTTGGGTCTGCGCCTTTTTCGATCAGGGCCAAGCGTTCCTTGTTGCGGGTCGTCCAAAACACATAAAGTGATGCAAATATTAACGCAAACAAGCTTACCGGGATTACAATGTCTTCTGCCATGTTTATTGCTTTTTGATTGTTCAACATTTTCAAATTTGCTGTTATGACGCAGGCTTTAAATGGCGGTTACAAACTTTTCAAAAAAAAAAAACGATGTTGGAAATTCATATGAAATAGCCATGATTTGCAAACACCAACCGATAATGAAAATAATAACCGGATCATGGCTATTCCATCTGACAACTTAAAAACAAATTATTTACAGATGAAATAGCCATGTGCGCCAAAGTTCACACCAACCGAAGATGTATAAATGGCTATTCCATCTCGGTGCGAATTTGATTGAAAAGCAAGAGCTATTACGAAAATTGTACGAACCAACATTGAAAATTTATACGGATGAATAAAAGTAGTTGAATGCAATTGAAAGCGATAAGAAACAATTGTTCGCCACCGATTTCTGTTAATCCATCGTTGGGTTGGTATTGTAAGTGGGATACATTCTGACTTTTACCCGGAACTGTTTAAAATAGAATTTCCCATATTCAAAATGTAACCGGTTTGCAGATTATGCGTCTATTTAATCGAAATGAATGATCGTCCGGATTCATATTATATCGAGGCCGTGAAAAAAGGTAACATGGCTGCTTTTTCAGAACTGGTTGTGCGTTATCAGGACATGGTATATTCATTAGCCCTGAAGCTGATGAAAAATTCAATGGATGCCGAGGAGGTGGCGCAGGATACGTTTGTAAAAGCCTACCAGAAGCTGGATTCGTACCAGTCGAAGTCGAAATTTTCTACATGGCTTTACAGTATAACATACAACGGATGTATCTCTGAGTTGCGAAAACGCCGCATTACCTTTGCTTCGATCGAGGATCAAAAAATGTCGGATGAAGATGAACGAAATATATATGATTATTTTAGCGCCAATAAAAAAGAAGATCAGGATCGTTACCTGACTTTGGCATTGGGGCAACTGCCCGAAGACGATCAGGTTTTGCTGACTTTGTATTATTACGAAAACCAGTCGATGGACGAAATCAGCGCCATAACCGATTTGACAGTCAGCAATGTGAAAATAAAAATTCACCGCGCCCGGAAAAAAGTGTACAGTATTTTGCAGGAAACATTAAAAGAAGAAATATACAACTTGTTATGAAACAGATAGACCGCAATTTTGAAAACCTGATGAAACGGGTCAAACCTGATTCGCCTTCGGATAGGTTTACGCTGAGCGTGATGCAGCGCATACAAACCGAAGCTGCCCTCACGCCAAAACCATTGCTGCACGATTACAAGCCTGTAATCAGCAGGCCGATGTGGATTGCTTTGGCTGCGATTTTTGTGGGGTTCATCGTGTTTCTTTCGATGGGGCAAGCCGGGGAAACAGACAGCGGACAAAGCTTGCTCTCATTCCTGAATAACCCGCAAGCGGCCGAAGGCGCAGAAAAGGTCAGCCAGGTTGGGCGTTCGTTACTCGGATATTTTACCGCGATCCCGAAAGAAGTCTTTATTATTTTCCTGGCAGCTTTTGCGCTTTGGACCCTGGATCAATTATTGGGACGAAGCCGGAAGGTTCAGGAAGGTTAAGAAAATATAGATTGGAAAATTTTAGGCGGGCGCCCTGCACCTATGGCAGGGCGCTTGTTTTTTGTTGCAACCGGATAAAACAGTAACTTGTTGCCCTAATAAACTCAACCCAAGCATCATGATTCTTCAACTCGATCGGATCAGTAAATCATATCCTTCCGGGGAACAACACCCGCGGGTCATTCTCGATGAATTAGATCTTGACGTACAGCCGGGTGAAAGCCTTGCCATTGTCGGGCCGTCAGGTTCCGGAAAAACGACCTTGCTCAATTTGATTGGGGCGCTCGATCGTCCGGATTCCGGGAAAATTATTTTTGAGGGCCGCGATTTGTTAAAAGTTCCCGATACTGGGCTGGCTGCTTTTCGTAACCTGAAAATCGGGTTTGTGTTTCAGTTGCACCACCTGTTGCCGCAATTTTCCCTGTGGGAAAATGTGCTGGTGCCAACGCTGACGGATAAAAACCTTCAGGGTGCAGAAACCATCAGGCGGGCAAAAACATTGAT
Organism: Bacteroidota bacterium; assembly: GCA_029265715.1. Taxonomy (GTDB): domain Bacteria; phylum Bacteroidota; class Bacteroidia; order Bacteroidales; family Prolixibacteraceae; genus Aquipluma. The sequence continues at coordinate 124,579 of JAJUGZ010000001.1, read as the reverse complement.
CGAACGGGTCGGGCTTTCGAAGGTTATGTATCAGAAACCTTCGCAACTTTCCGGAGGTGAATGTCAGCGGGCTGCCGTGGTGCGTGCCCTGGTAAACAGACCTTCGCTTCTCTTGGCCGACGAGCCAACCGGTGCGCTCGATGCGCATACCGCCTCACAGTTGGCCGATTTACTGGTCGAACTCAATCGCGAAGAAGGTATCGCTCTGATTACTGTCACACATTCTTCTGAATTGGCGCGCAAAATGCAGTGTGTCTACGAGTTGGTCGATGGAAAACTAATCCGGCACTAAGTTATGTCTATTTCCCGATACATACTGAAAACAGTCTGGCATTACCGGCGCCTGAACCTGACACTGGTGTTGGGCATTGCGCTCAGTGCAGCTATCCTGACCGGCGCCCTGATTGTTGGCGACTCGGTGCGGTACAGCCTGCAGCAAATTACGATTGAACGCTTGGGCAAAACAAGCCGGGTGATCACGGCTGGCGAACGTATTTTCAGAAAACAACTGGCAACTGATCTTGCCCGGGTTTCTGGCGAAAGAACAGCGGCTCTTTTGCGGGCCAATGGGGTAGCCGTCGTTGATGGGGGGCAACTGCGGGTTAATCAGTTGGCGGTTTGGGGTGTTGATAGTCTGGTTTTAAATTTTGCTGAAGCTGATCTTGGTTGGGTCCCTGCTGTTGGCGAAGCTGCCATTAACGAGCAACTGGCCAAACTGGCCCGGGTAAAAGTGGGTGACGAAATTCTGCTTCGGGTCAACAAACTGAGCGCTTTCCCGGCCAATACACCGTTTGTTGCGGCCGATGGGTCCGGTGTTTCGTTTCGCGTCAGGATTTCCCGGATTTTGAGCGCTCCGGAATTGGGCAATTTCAACCTGCAAAACAATCAAACGGCGCCGCGCAATGTGTTTTTGAATGCGGAATGGCTCAACAATCAATTGGGGCTGGATGCCAAAGCCAACGTGGTGTTGCTCGATGGTAATTCAACATCCGGCGAGATTAATAAAATGCTGCAAGCCTGCTGGTCAACCGATGATGCAAATCTCCGGATTCGTGAAAATCAGGATTTGAATTATACCGAAGTTGTTTCCGATCGTGTATTCATCGAGCCGGAACTTGAAAAATACGTGCTGTCCAGTTTCTCCGGAAGCTGGCCGGTGATGAGCTATTTTGCCAACGAATTCAGGTTTGGCGATCAGGCATGTCCGTATTCGTTTGTATCGACTGATACCTTGCTTTCCGGCAATCAGATGGTTGTTAATCAGTGGCTTGCTGATGATTTGAAGGTTAACGTGGGCGACAGCGTCCGGGTATCTTATTTCGAGGTGGGGCCGTTGCGTCGCCTGAAACAACGTGATACCGTATTTGTGGTTCAGCGGATTGAACCGATCAAAGGTCTGTATGCCGATCAAAACCTGATGCCCGATATTCCGGGCCTGTCTGATGCCGGGCATTGCAGCGATTGGGAAACAGGCGTGCCTGTCGACCTGTCGAAGATCCGTCCGACCGACGAAGCTTACTGGAACCACTACAAAGGCACCCCGAAAGCGTTTGTATCGCTGGCGATTGCGCAAAAGTTATGGGGCAACCGTTTCGGACAGGCAACGGCCATCCGGTTTCCGGGCTTGCGTGGCAAAGAATTATCCGAAAAACTGATGGCTTCGATGAATCCGGAAATGGTCGGTTTTCAGGTGACCGATGTTCGTCAAAACGGCTTAGACGCGGCTTCGCACAGTGTCGATTTTGGCCAGCTTTTCATCGGGCTGAGCTTTTTTGTGTTGTTTGCTGCCGTTTTGCTCAGTTTCCTGTTGTTCAAACTTTTTCTGAACTACCGGCAGGCTGAATCCGCTACCTTGCTGGCCATGGGTTTCACGCCAAAGCAAGTCAGGAACATGTTGGTGAAAGAATCGTTGGTGTATGTTCTCCTCGGAGTTTTACTGGGGATGCCGTTTGCGATTGGGTACAACAAACTCATTTTATCGGCGATCAATACCATTTGGACAAGCATCGTTCAAACATCGATTGTCCACATCAATATTCAATTTAGTTCATTGCTGATTGGCGCATTTTCTATCGTTTTTATCTCAATATTAACTGTTTGGATCGTGTTGAGTAAGTTTCTGAAGCAGCAAAAAATTGTTCTTCAGAAGTCTTTTGTTCCGGAGGGAAAAAGGACCGGCAAATGGCAAACAATTACCGGAATTTTGTTGGCTGCAGGCTCTGTGGTTTTGTTGCTGGTTAACGGACTGGGGAGCGACGAGATTAATCCGGATTTGTTTTTCATGAGTGGGTTCGGTTTGCTGCCGGGTTTGTTGTTTTTGCTGGATTCAGTGCTCCGGAAGTTGGCCCGGCACTCAGCAACTATGGCATTTTCTTCGAAGTTATTTTTCCTGAAACGGGTGGCTGGCGAGCGTCGCCGGAATGTGATGACCGCCGCATTTCTGTCGGTTGGGGTTTTCCTGGTTGTTTCAACCGGTCTTTACCGCAAGGACCTGACCCGAAATGCCGGTTTGCCCTCATCCGGAACCGGCGGTTATCCCTGGTTTATCGAGACGACGCTTCCGGTGCTTTTCGACCTGAATACTCCCGAAGGCCGTAATGAAACAGGCTTGCCCGATTCCGTACACGTTGTGCAATTCAGTGTTCAGCCGGGCGACGATGCCAGTTGTTTGAACCTGAACCGGATTTCGCGGCCCCGCCTGATTGGTTTCAACCCGGACGATTTTGACCGGCGCCAAGCTTTTACGTTTGCAACCCGCTCGGTCGATCTGGATGCCGAACATCCGTGGCAAAGCCTGAGCAAAGAACTATCCGATGGCGTGATACCGGGTATTGCCGACCAAACGGTCATCCAGTGGGGGCTGGGCAAGAAAGTAGGGGATACGCTGGTCTATAAAAACGAGCAGGGCGACGACCTGAAAATAAAGCTGATTGGCGGCTTGGCCAATTCCGTATTTCAGGGGAATGTGTTGATTGATGCCCGATTTTTCAATCAGAATTTTCCGTCGGTGAGCGGGTCGGAGCTTTTTTTGGTTGATGCGCCGGAGACAATTTCGGCTGGAGAGTTGGCCGAAAGTTTGCGGAATTATGGGCCCGAAGTTGTCCGCAGCACCGATCGGTTATTATCGTTCTATCAGGTCGAAAATACGTACCTGAACATTTTCCTGATGCTGGGCGCCCTCGGATTGCTGATTGGCACAATCGGGCTTGGGGTTTTGATTTTCAGGACCACATTTGAGCAGGTTCCGCAGTTCGCGTTGTTGCAGTCGGTTGGTTTTTCAAAAACGAAAATATACCGGTTGGTCGTGGGAGAAAAACTACTGGTGGTTGCTGTTGCTGTTTTAATCGGCTTGATCCCGGCCTTTTTGAGTGGCCTGCCAACCCTCTTTTCGCCGCTTTATGCTGGTTTATGGAACTGGTTGTGGGTAATCCCGCTCTTGGTTATCCTTAGTGGGGCCATTTGTACTTTGGTGGCTGTCTGGTCGGCATTGCAGAAGGATTTGGTCGGCACATTGCGGAATGAGTAAAAATAATGGGAGTTCGGCCTTCTGTAGTCAGGAGGAGTCATCAAAAACCATTTTGGAGAAGTGCCTCGCTTCGCGGCTAACCGATCCGTATGCCAATTTTTATAGGAGGCCGGACCTGAAGATATGCACTTTCGCTCATGCGGGTCCTGAAAGAAGATTTGTTTATGGATGGTGATAAAAAAATAAAAGAGACTGCCTCAACAGTCAGTTGTAACGTTGTTGTGAAGGAGGTACAACTGAATTAATCTGTTGAAATACAGATTACTCGCTCGCAATGGCGATGGGCCCATGGCATCGCACTTTTGAGATAGTCTCTTCATTTGCTGATACTTACTTCATATTATCCATAAATGTTTTGGCGACGTTCAGAATGGGTAATTCTCCAGAATCCATGCTCAGGTTGGAAGCCATGGCAATTACCATTTTCTTTTCAGGAAAAATAATCAGGATGGCACTGCCACCTGTGATGTTCCCGAGTTGCCCGTAGAACGGATGGTTCTCGCTATCTTTCCCGAGAAGAAAGCCAAATCCCTGGTTAGAATCGACATTTCCTTCGAGCTTGAATGGTGTGAAGAACAAATCAAGCGTTTCTTGTTTAAAAAATCCTGGCTGAAGCAGTAAATTGCCAAGTTTGGTCAAATCGGTAACCGAAGCAATATAACCCATCGATGGTTCACGGTACGAGAAGTTGCGAGTTGTAGCATTTACAACCCGGGCCACCATGTCGCGATCGTAGCAGGCACTGCGGTTTTCAATAATGGCCGGGGTATAATCGAGCGCAATGCCATCCAGGTGTAGTGTGTCGAGCAACGTACTTTTAACAATTTTGTAGAACGAATTATTGTCTGCGTTTTCCATCGCCCGGCCAATCAGGTCGAACCCAAGCCCTGTTTTTAAGGTATATGCCCCCGGTTTATACAGTAGCGGGTCGTTGATAAAGCGTTCAATCCCTTTTGTCAGCGAGGTGTTGATGAGCCCATTCCGGTCAGGGTCCATTTCTTCGCGGATACCTGCGGAATGTGCGGCCAGCTGCCGGATGGTAATCGTATCTTTCCCGGCCATTTCCGGGATGTATGTTGAAATGGGTTTGTCAATGTCGATGCGTTTTTCTTCGGCCATCTTGGCTGCGGTTAGCGCTGTAATGACCTGCGAAACATCTCCGATCCTGAATTTGGTCAGGGGAGTTGCCGGAGCATTTAATTCTTTATTGGCCAATCCAAAACCATCGGCCCAGACAATTTCGTTGTCGATGGAAACACAGACTGCCATTCCGGGGATAAAATTGGTAACGCAAAAGACTCCCAGGTCCTGATAAGCTTTTTTGATACTCTCTTTGTATTTGGTTTTTCGGATAACGCCTTCGTTGAGTTTATGATGGCGGCACGAGTAGAATGTGCTTAAGAGCAGGATCAGTACGAGTCCTAAACTTAAATTTTTCATAAGGTAAAAATTAGTGATTTAGAATCAGGGGTCGAAAGATAGAAGAATTTTAAAGTTCAATGAAACAAAATCATAAAAAAGAGCGCCATTTCGGGTTCCCAAAATGGCGCCTGTCCTTTCAATATTTTACGGGAGTTGGTTACAATTCGATTTCAATAATGGTGTCAACTTTTTGTTTTTTGATTGCTGGCAAATTCAAGATGGTCCCATACTCGGTTTCTTTAAATGATACTTTTGAACGATCGTCAAAAAAAACTGCCGATTTTATTTTCTTTGGAAGTTTGCCGATAAACAGATAATCGTCTTTGCAGTCGAGCACGTGGATCCAGACTTTATTGTCTTTCTGAGTTGTGGCTCCCCAGGTGGTTGGTTTGATTGGCCCGCGCCGTGTACCGTAAATTGTTTCTCCGTACTTGTTCATCCATTTGCCCATGATCATTAGTGTGTCGACATTTTCCGGCTGGATTTTTCCGTTTGGCATGGGACCCGTGTTCAGCAGAAAATTGGCGCCGTATCCGGCAGCCTTAACCATGGTTTGGATCAATTGTTTGCTCGATTTGTAGTCTTGGTCGATCAGGTTAAATCCCCACGAGCCGTTCATCGTTTCACACATTTCGAGCGGTAGTTCCGAAATGGTTCCGGTTTGGTTGAAGCCCATGGTGTTTTCGCCCGGGAGGTCGCGTTCAAACATTTGGAAGTCTTCGCCGGGGAACGGTGCTTTATGGTGGTTGCTACCAATTAATGCTCCGGGTTGAAGTTTGTGAATGAGGGCATAGGTTTCATCCAGGCGCCAGGGAGCGTCCCATTTATCCCACATACCGTCGAACCAGATACCGCCAACCTCGCCGTAATTGGTCAGTAACTCGGTAAGCTGCGCATTCATGTAGTCGAGGTACTTGTTCCAGTCTCCCGATTCAGGACGCCCGGTATAACCTTGTCCGGTATTTCCGCGCGGAAAATAATCGGGATGGTGCCAGTCGAGTTGAGAATGGTAAAAAAACAATTTAATACCCTGACGGTCGCATTCATCTTTCAGCATTTTGATCACATCTTTCCCGTATGGAGTGCGGTCAACTACATTGTAGTTGCTCACTTTCGATCCGTACATGGCAAACCCATCGTGGTGTTTGCTGGTAATGACAATGTATTTCATCCCGGCGTTTTTTACCATGCTGACCCATTCTTTTGGGTCGAATTGAGTTGGATTGAAAAATGTGGGGAGTTTCTCGTACAGTTTGACCGGAATTTTTTTCTGGTTCATGATCCATTCGGCAATGCCGTAGTCGCCTCCGCCTGCTAATTCGCTGTAAACCCCCCAATGGATAAACAATCCAAATTTGGCATCCTGAAACCATTCCCGGTTTTTCAGGTTTTCAGGAGCCGGGACATAGTCTTTTTGTGCGTACAGGTTGATGATCAGGAATAAAAACATCCATAACGACGCGATTCGTTGTACATTCATAGTTTAAGGTTTTAAGTGGTTTTACTGTGCTGTATTGTGCTGACAAAGATAGGATCAAAACGGATATTTCACGGTGTTTTAAGGCACTCGTGCCATAAAAAACGTTTCCAAAGGCTCATTCTCCGGAAACGTTTTTTACAGTCCGGCGATAACAGGTTACCACTCATTTAATGTGGCAACCATAATTGCCTTGATGGTATGAAGCCGGTTTTCTGCCTGATCAAACACAATGGAAGCTTCGCTTTCAAAAACATCATCGGTTACTTCCATGGCATCCAATCCGTACTTTTGGAAAATTTCTTCGCCTACCTTGGTTTCCCGGTTGTGGAAAGCCGGAAGGCAATGCAAAAACTTCACGTTGGGGTTTCCGGTCATTTGCAAAACCTTCGAATTAATTTGATACGGCTGTAGCAGTTTAATCCGCTCTGCCCAGGCCGATTCGGGTTCTCCCATTGATACCCAAACGTCGGTGTACAGGAAATCACAGTCTTTTACAGCCTCTTCAACGCTTTCGGTAATCAGGATACGGGCTCCGGTTTGTACGGCTATGTCCTGACATCTTTGTTGTAGCTCGATGGATGGTTGACATCCTTTGGGTGCCGCAGCCCGGAAATCCATGCCCATTTTGGCAGCGCCAACCATTAGCGAATTGCCCATGTTGTTGTGGGCATCGCCCAGGTAGCAGAACTTAACCTGGTTGAGGGGTTTAGCACAGTGTTCCTGCATGGTCATCAGATCGGCCAAGACCTGGGTGGGGTGAAATTCGGTAGTTAGCCCGTTCCAGACGGGGACCCCCGCGTATTTGGCTAATTCTTCCACGATCTCCTGACCATAGCCGCGGTATTCAATGCCGTCGTACATGCGGCCCAATACGCGGGCGGTGTCTTTAATAGATTCTTTGTGCCCGATTTGTGAGCCGACAGGCCCCAGATAGGTAACATTGGCGCCCTGGTCGTGCGCTGCAACTTCAAAAGCACAACGGGTACGGGTCGAAGTTTTCTCGAATATCAGGGCTATATTTTTACCAAGCAGCATTTGTTCTTCCAGCCCGCTTTTTTTTGCTTTCTTCAATTTGGTTGAAAGGTTTAGCAGGTATTGTATTTCTTCCGGGGAAAAATCGAGTAATTTCAGGAAGTTTCTTTTTTTTAGGTTCATTTCCATGGTTTTCAATTTTTTCAGGTTTTACGCTTAAAATTAGCAATTGGGATCGACTGATACGTTAAGGTCTCGTTTTGCTTTGGTTATTTTATGATTATTTAAGTTTCGTCGTAATGCATGGTGATTTTAGACCCGTACGATTTATCTTCCAACTTTTTGGCCTCGGTTATGACCGATTTCTCTCCGCCGTTTTCAATGAAATGCAGACAGGCTTTAATTTTGGGGGCCATCGATCCTTCGGCAAACGTTCCGGCTTCGAGGTATTTTATGGTGTCGGCATAATCCAGAAATTCGAGTTTTTCCTGGGTCGGAAGGCCAAAATCTTTATAGATGAACGGAACATCGGTCAAGATATAAAATTCGTTGGCCCTGATTTTGGATGCCAGCAGGGCCGACGCTAAATCCTTGTCGATAACGGCATCCAGAGTGCGCAGGTCGTTGTTTTCGTCGTAGTAAACCGGAATCCCGCCGCCACCGGCAGCAATTACGATATTCCCGGCACGGACTAATTGTTCGATTGTTTCTTTATTAATGATGTCGTGTGGCAGGGGAGACGGCACGACCCGGTTCCAGCCTCCATGACCTTTGGTTGATGGTTTGAACGACCAGCCTTTGGTTTCTGCCAGATGGTCGGCCTCTTCATGCGAATAAATCTTTCCGATACGCTTGGTCGGATTCTCAAAAGCAGGGTCGTTTGGGTCGACAGTTACCATGGTAATCATGCTGATAACATTTTTCCGTATGCCGTGCTTGTTTAGCACATTGCGCATCATTCGTTCAATCATGTAGCCAATTCCTCCCTGTGAATCGGCTACACAAATATCCAGGGGCATCGGGGCAATGTCGTACAATTGTTTACCTGCATCGTTTCGCATCAAAATGTTACCAACCTGTGGCCCGTTCCCGTGCGTGATTACAATTTCATAACCCGCGTTGAGCAGGAAAACCAGGTTTTCTAGCGTGTCGGTCGTGTTGGCTTCCTGCTGCTCGATGGTGCCGGTTTCGTTTTCGCGAAGCAGGGCGTTGCCTCCCAGGGCAACTACGGCAATTTTCTTCATACCATTGAAAATTGATGCATTTGAAACAAACATAGTGAATCAATCAGGCGAAAAGCATGATGAATGCCTGTTCTCCGGATGTTACGGCAATGCTTTAAAACAGAAGCTGGCAGCTGGAAGAATGGGAATGATGAATTCAATCTTCAATCTTTGATCTTTAGTCTTCAATCTTTAGTCTTCAATCTTTGATCTTCAATCTTTATCTTGAATAGAGAAATGCCGACATCTAAACCCGAATCGGTTCATTGTGCTTTATAGGCTTATGTAGTTCCTGCCTAACCTGCCACTGTCAATTATTATTTCCCGATTGAAGTGGAGCAGAAAATATATGAACGTTAAAATCGTTACCTTTGCAACCGAATTATGGAAAACAATGGCTAAACAAGCAAAAAAATCACCCAGAAAGCCGGAACCCAAAGCAAGGAAGGTCCGGTTCGCTTTTTTCAAGAGCGATAAATTTCGTTATACATTGGCTGTAACATTTATGGTTTTAGGTGTTTACATGCTGATTGCCTTCGTTTCTTTCCTCTCTTCTGGCGCAGCCGATCAGAGCAAACTTGATTTGCCAGCTGGTGAGTTTGTTGGCGACGCAACTGTCAAAGTTCAGAATTCAGGGGGCAAAACCGGTGCCTATCTGGGCGAAGTTTTAATTAACCAGGGTTTTGGACTGGCTTCGTTTTTTTTCGTTTTTCTATTCATTACAACATCGTTACGCTTATTTGGTGTAAAAGCCATTCGTTTTGGCAAAGTACTGGTATTTTCAGTGTTGCTGATGTTCTGGATGTCGACTGTGCTGGGCATGTTGTTTGTCGATTCCGAAAGCGACCAGTTTTTGTATCTGGGAGGGATTTACGGTTTGTTCTTTTCGAGCTGGCTTTCGGCTATGTTAGGAACCGTCGGAGCCATGTTTGCTCTCGGTCTTTACGCGTTCGTTCTGGCTGTTGCCGGCATTAGCAATTTCATTCCATGGATGAAAAACCTGTTCAGCAAACCGCCGAAACCGGAAAATGAAAATCTGGACGATGTTCCGGAACCAGCCATGGCTGGTGGTTTTACTGCCCCGGTTCAACCCGTTGAAGATAATGCAATTTCCAAAGTGATTACCGAAGAAGACCACGTCAAAGCAGTATTTGATCCGGATAGTTTTAACGATGATGACCTGGAAGTTGAGAATACGATTTCGGCCAAGGATATTGCAATGAGCATCGAAAGCCGGATGAAAAGCGATGGACGCGTTGCCAAAGAACCGGAAATGGAAGTTGAACAAAACCTGAATCCGGAGATGCATGTGGAAGAACCGGAAGCGGATGACGAGGAATATCCGAACCCTCCGGCTGAAGATTATGACCCGACACTTGATCTGTCATCGTACAAATATCCAACCATTGATTTATTGGATGAACATTCTTCGGGAAATGCCGAAGTTAGCAACGAAGAATTGATTTCGAACAAGAACAAGATTGTTGAAACGCTCCGTCATTATAAGATCGAGATTACAAAAATCAGGGCTACCATTGGGCCAACCATTACGTTGTACGAGATTGTGCCGGCGCCGGGTATTCGTATTGCCAAGATCAAAAATCTGGAAGACGATATCGCTCTGAGCCTGGCTGCCTTGGGAATTCGCATTATTGCACCAATTCCGGGCCGCGGAACAATTGGTATCGAAGTTCCGAACCAGAAACCGGAAGTGGTCTCGATGCGCTCGATTATCGGCTCGAAGAAATTTCAGGAGTCGAATGCTGAATTGCCGATTGCGTTGGGAAAAACCATCTCGAACGAAACCTATATGGTCGATCTGGCCAAGATGCCGCACATTCTGGTAGCTGGTGCAACCGGTCAGGGTAAATCGGTGGGATTGAATGCCATCATCACTTCCCTGCTGTACAAGAAGCATCCGTCGCAGCTGAAATTTGTGCTGGTCGACCCGAAGAAAGTGGAACTGACGCTGTATTCAACTCTCGAAAAGCATTTTCTGGCCAAAATGCCCGACGAAGAAGAAGCAATTATTTCCGACATTCAAAAAGTAAAAAATACGCTGAACTCGCTGACTGTGGAAATGGATACCCGGTATGACCTGCTCAAAAAGGCTCATACCCGAAATATTATCGAGTACAATGCCAAGTTCATCTCCCGCCGTTTAAATCCGGAGAAGGGACACCGCTATTTGCCTTACATTGTGGTGATTGTCGATGAGTTTGCCGACCTGATCATGACGGCCGGGAAAGAGGTGGAATTGCCGATTGCCCGTATTGCGCAGCTTGCCCGTGCCGTGGGGATCCACATGATTATTGCCACGCAGCGTCCGTCGACCAACATTATTACCGGGGTTATCAAGGCAAACTTCCCGGCCCGTATCGCCTTTAAGGTGGCTTCGATGATCGACTCGCGCACCATTTTGGACACACCGGGGGCCAACCAGTTGATCGGGAAGGGCGACATGCTGATTTCGGCCGGGAGCGCGATGACCCGTGTTCAGTGTGCTTTTGTTGATACGCCTGAAGTAGAACGCGTTTGCCAGTTTATTGCAGAACAGAAAGGTTACCCGACTGCCTTTATGTTGCCCGATTATGTAGGCGACACCGAAGATGGCGGAGGCGCCCTGGATGCCGATCTGGCCAACCGCGATGAAATGTTCGACGATGCAGCCCGTCTGGTGGTGCTGAACCAAATGGGATCGACTTCGATGATCCAGCGCAAATTTGCCATTGGGTACAACCGTGCAGGCCGCATCATGGACCAGTTGGAAGCTGCCGGCGTGGTGGGCCCGAGCGAGGGTAGCAAAGCCCGTCAGGTGCTCATTCAGGATGAATATACTTTGGAACAATTATTGAATAGCCTATAAAAACACAGAAAAGAAAACAATCAATGAAGAAGAATTTCCTCTTGTTCGCGTTTTTGCTCATCGGACTATACAGTTTTGGGCAGCGCGACGAAAAAGCAAAACAGATTCTGGAACAGGTTACCCAAAAAACACAGACCTCGAGTTCGATTAATGCTCAGTTTTTGTTTACCATGGAGAATAAAGCCGAGGGTATTAATGAAGCCAACAGCGGTACGCTGGTGATGAAAGGCAAAAAATACAAAGTGACGCTCCCGGGCATGGGACTTGAAATTACCAGCGACGGAACAACTATATGGTCGTATATGAAAAGCGTCAACGAAGTTACCATCTCGAATATTGAAGATAATACCGACGACTTGATGGACCCGGCCAAATTGTTCACTATCTACGAAAACGGCTTTAATTACAAGTTTGTCAGCGAATCAGTGGTTGACGGGGTGCCCTCGTATGTGATCGACCTGTTCCCGACCGATAAAACGAAAGAATTCCAGCGGGTGAACATTGCCATCGACAAACAGAAGATGTTCATCCGGAGTGCCGACATGTATGGCAAAGACGGCAACCACTATAAAATTAAAGTGAACTCGCTGAAAACGGATGGGGTGTATAAAGACTCGGACTTTGTGTTTAACAAAGCTGCTCATCCTGGTGTTGAGGTGGTTGATATGCGGTAAGCAACCAGATTTTATCCCAATAAAGAAAAAGGTCGTTCGCATGAGCGGCCTTTTTCTTTATTGAGATATTTTATTTAATCGGTCTTTTGTGTCCTAAGACGGGGGCTTTTTGTGCTGCCATTAACCTTGGAACGCCTGCAAAAGAGTGGTTGTGGATCATTGCTCTTGTATTTTGAAAAAATCCTTATCCGGCAGTTTTCGGAATTCGTATATGTCAGAGGGGAAGCAGAGGGCAGAGTATCGTACATGTACGCATGGAGGTGTGGAAGGTCTGAAAATGAAATAGGAGGAAAACGATTTTATTTTCCTCCTACTGAGTTTTGGTATGGTTGAAAATGCAAATTTTTAAACGAGACTGGCTTTCAGAATTTCGAATTCTTCTTTCAGTTCGTTGGGCAGATGGGCCCCAAACTTGGCGTAATGTTCTTCAATCAGGGCGCATTCGTCGAGCCATTTTTCTTTGTTGACGCTCAACAACTCGTCCATGTTTTCTGCTACGCTCTCAATGCCGGAAAGGTTGATATCTTTTTTGTTTGGGACAAAGCCGATAGGTGTTTCCACCGGTTCGACCGTTCCGTCGCAGGCGTTGAAAATCCATTCCAGCACGCGCATGTTATCTCCATAACCTGGCCACAGCCATTTGCCGTTTTCGTCTTTGCGAAACCAGTTTACGTTGAAAATTTTGGGCAATTTGGCAGGATCAGGGGCTATCTTACCTATGTTGACCCAGTGCCCGAAATAGTCGCCCATGTGATAACCGCAGAACGGTAACATGGCAAACGGGTCGCGGCGAACGCCAGCTTTTAATCCGATTGCAGCAGCTGTTACTTCAGAGCCAACAATCGACCCCATGAATACGCCATGGTTCCAGTTTTTAGCCTGATACACCAGCGGAACAGTCGAAGGACGGCGTCCGCCAAACAGGAAGGCTGAAATCGGAACTCCGGCAGGATTTTCCCATTCCGGATCAATAGCCGGACATTGGTTGGCTGGTGCCGTAAACCGGGCATTCGGATGGGCAACCGGTTCGCCCGCATCCGGGTTGTGTGGTTGATTTTTCCAGTTTATCGTGCCGGCAGGGCATTCTGTTCCAATTCCTTCCCACCAGATGTCGCCATCGGGGGTGACACCCACATTGGTGAAAATGGTATTTGCTTTAGTCGAAAGCATGGCATTCGGATTGGTCTCCATGGATGTCATTGGCGCAACGCCAAAGAACCCGGCTTCCGGATTGATGGCATAGAGACGACCGTCGGCGCCGAATTTCATCCAGGCAATGTCGTCGCCAACGGTTTCAACTTTCCAGCCCGGAATGGTCGGGATTAACATGGCTAAGTTGGTTTTTCCGCAGGCACTTGGAAATGCAGCTGCGATGTATTTCTTTTCACCTTTCGGGTTGGTGATACCCATGATGAGCATGTGTTCTGCCAGCCAGCCTTCTTGTTTGGCTACATACGAAGCAATACGTAATGCCAGACATTTTTTCCCCAATAAGGCGTTGCCGCCATATCCTGAACCATACGACCAGATTTCCTGGGTTTCAGGGAAATGGCTGATGTATTTTTCTTCGATCGGGGCGCAAGGCCACTTGGCATCTTTTTGTCCGGGTTTCAGAGGCGCTCCTACCGAGTGAACACAGGGAATAAAATCACCATCGCCCAAAATATCGAGCACCTTCTGTCCCATGCGGGTCATGATGCGCATGTTTACAACCACGTAAGCCGAATCGGTAATTTCGATACCTATTTTGGCAATATCCGAACCCAATGGGCCCATGCTGAACGGGATAACATACATGGTGCGGCCTTTCATGCAACCTTTGAATTTTTCACGAAGGATGGCTTTCATTTCGGCCGGGGCCATCCAGTTGTTGGTTGGTCCGGCGTCTTCTTCTTTTTCGGTGCAGATATACGTGCGGTTTTCAACGCGGGCAACGTCCGAAGGATCGGAATTGAAAGCGTAGGACCCCGGTTGTTTTTCCTCATTCAGTTTCGTGGCAGCGCCCGATGCAACCATTTCATCCAGTAAACGTTGGTTTTCTTCTTCCGAACCATCACACCAGTACACTTTGTCTGGTTGGCAGAGTGAGGCCCACTCATCGACCCACGCCAACAGTTTCTTGTTGTTCGTCATAAAAGATTAGTTTATCAGTTGTTTGTAATTAGAAATAGAATAGAAAGGTTTGTCAAAAAAACCGCGCAAATATAGATTTTCTCCAACTGCCTGACGGATAACCTTGTTTTATAGCACAGTTTTGGATCGGGATGATAAATTTCGACGGGACTCGTAAGGCTTTGATTGATAAAATATTGACTTGTTTGGGCTGATGGAGACGATGTTAAACAGCATAAAGTCAATCCTGTCTCACAGCAGGCATGAACTGAAAATCAGTAACCAATGTCGTTTTCGGGTAGAAATGGATTTGGATAAAATTCTAATGGTCCAATAAATCTGGGCGAAGCCGTTTGGTTCGTTCGTAAGCTTGTTTTTCCTGCCATTCCTGAATTTTTTTGTCGTTGCCCGAAAGAAGGATTTCGGGTACTTTCCAACCATGGTAGTCTGCCGGGCGGGTATAAACGGGTGGGCTCAGCAGGTTATCCTGAAAAGAATCGGTTAATGCCGACGTTTCATCCGACAAAACGCCGGGAACTAAGCGGACAACGCTGTCGACGATAACTGCTGCAGCCAATTCGCCTCCGGTCAAAACATAGTCACCAATTGATATTTCCATGGTGACCAGGTTATCGCGGACCCGCTGATCAACGCCCTTGTAGTGTCCGCACAAGATGATAATGTTATTTAATAATGATAGCTTGTTTGCTTCTTTTTGATTGAATTTTATGCCATCAGGACTGGTATAAATAACCGCATCGTAGTCGCGCTGTGATTTCAGGTAATTAATGGCGCTTTCAATTGGCTGAATAGTCATAACCATTCCAGCGCCGCCGCTGAAGGCATAGTCGTCGGTCCGTTTGTGTTTGTCTTCCGAAAAATCACGAATGTTATGCACATGGATTTCTATCAAGCCTTTGGCTTGCCCGCGTTTAATAATTGAATGGCGGAACGGACTTTCCAGAAGTTCTGGAACTACGGTAAGAATATCGATGCGCATGTTTAAAAAATTTTCGGCAAAAATAACATCCGGAGCGATATTTTCCTAACTGGTGCGTGGCGCTATACCGCAGTGGATCGCTTGGATTTTTTTGAAAATGGCACTGTGATAAACAATAAATCGGAAAAAATGTCTCAAATTTTCGAATTTACAATGACAAAATGTCTTTATTTTCGTTTGAGATATCCGGATCGGGGTATTTGGAACAGTAGTTGGTAAGGAGATGATCAGAAACAAAACAATGTATAATTAAAATTCAAGGAGGAACATAAAATGAACGTAATACGATTTAACCGTCCGGTTTCAGCAGCATTCAGAAATAACTTGGTTGACGAATTATTAAATTCGGTTTGGAATTACCCATTGGCTGCGAATCAAAAATCGGTTTTACCGCAAGCAAATATCTACGAAACCAGCGATGATTTTCTGTTGGAATTGTTGGCGCCTGGTTTTGAAAAAGACCAGGTAAAAATTTCAATCGACAAGAATCTGCTGGTCATTAAAGCAGAAGTAGCAGAACGCACGAACACGGAGTATTTGTATTCTCATGTTGAATTTTCGGCGAACAATTTTGAACGCAAGTTTCAGCTCTCGGAAAAAATTGATGTCGAAAAAATTGAAGCAAAATTTAAAAATGGGGTGCTTCAGGTTCGTCTGCCCAAGAAAGTTGCAGAAAAACAGAAACTGATTCGGGAAATTGAGATTGCTTAAGAAACTGTTTTTAAGAAATATAGATAGAAAGCCGTCTGTTTAGGGCGGCTTTTGTTGTTAAAAGACGTGTATTTTCAGAATAATTGGGAAAAACTTTGAGTATTAGTTGGTAATATCTTATTTTCGTAGGCTCAAAGAATAGCCAAATCTCTGAAAAAACGTACTCAAAAATTTGTAGTTATGGAACCTAAAGATCTCAAAAACTCTCCTGAAGAGTTAAACGGTGCAGCTAATGAACCGGAATTCGTACAAGAAGAAAATGCTGCTGAAAAGTCTGACGAAGTTTTAGCCGAAATTGAACCTGCGTTTGCTGAGGAAACGTCAGATATTGAACCGACCCCGGAAGTTGTTGATGAAGAAGGGGCGGAATTAGTTGATAAAGAGTCTGAAGCTGCAGAAACAGAACCGGTTGAAGAGCCTGTTGCAGAAATGGTACCCGACGATTATGATTTAGACGAAGACATCGACGAAGGGGATGAAGAGTTTGACGAAGAAGGAAATCCCCGCGAGTTGAAAGATTTGTCCGGGTTGACCGAGGTTGAGCTGATTAACGAGCTGCGCGAATTGTTGAAGAATGAAGATTACGAAAGAATCAAAAATGATGTGGATGCCATCAAAATTCATTTTTACAGGAAATACCGTGCCAATCTCGAGCTTCAGAAGAAAGCATTTGTCGACGGAGGGGGAGAAGAAGGTGCATTTATTGCCGAACCGGACCCATACGAAACAGATCTGCGCAATTTGCTGAAACAATATCGTGATTTACGGTTGGAACATAACCGGAAGCTCGAAGAAGAAAAAGAGATCAACCTCCAGAAAAAGTACGCGATTATTGAGGAAATCAAGGCTCTCATTAACAATAAGGAATCGATTAATAAGACATTTCAGGAATTCAGGGATTTACAAAACCGCTGGCGCGAAATTGGCCTGGTACCCCAGGCTAAATTGAAAGATCTTTGGGATACTTACCATCACCATGTTGAAAACTTTTACGATTATATCAAGATCAACAAAGAATTACGTGATCTGGATCTGAAGAAAAACCTGGAAGCAAAGATCGAGCTTTGTGAAAAAGCTGAAGAACTGCTGATGGAGCCGTCGGTAATCAAAGCGTTTAATATTCTTCAGAAATACCACGAACAATGGCGTGAAGTTGGTCCGGTCCCTGCCGATAAAAAAGATGAGCTTTGGGAACGGTTTAAAGCGGCTACTTCTAAAATCAACAAAAAACACCAGGATTATTTCGAAGGACGGAAGAACGAGCAGAAAAAAAATCTGGACGCGAAAACCGTTTTGTGCGAAAAGGCCGAAGAAATTCTGGCTTCCGAATTGAAAACGCACAAAGACTGGGACGACCGCTCGAAAGAACTGGTCGAACTTCAGAAAGTATGGCGTACGATCGGTTTTGCGCCGAAAAAAGACAATAACCGGATTTACGAACGCTTCCGCGAGGCATGTGATAAATTCTTTGACCGTAAACGCGAATTCTATTCACACAATAAAGAAGTTCAGTTGAACAACCTTCAGCTTAAAACTGATTTGTGCGTTCAGGCTGAAGCATTGAAAGACAGCACCGACTGGAAAAAGACCGCCGATGAGTTCATCAACATCCAGAAGCGCTGGAAAGAGATTGGGCCGGTGCCACGAAAATATTCAGACACAATTTGGAAACGTTTTCGCGCTGCCTGCGATTATTTCTTCGAAAACAAGGCTAAACATTTTTCATCAGTCGATAGCGAACAGTTCGAAAACCTGCGGCTGAAGAAAGAACTGATCGAAGAAGTGAAGAAGTTTGAACTTTCGGGCGATGACAGCAGCGATTTCGAGAAACTGAAAGATTTCCAGCGCCGTTTCACCGAGATCGGTCATGTTCCGTTTAAAGACAAGGATGCTATCCAGAACGAGTTTCGCGACATTATCAATGTATATTTTGATCAGTTACGGGTCGATGAAAAACGCCGTAACCTGATGAAGTTCAAGAATAAAGTGGAAAACTTTACCCAATCGAACAAAGGGCAAAGCAAAATGCGGTTCGAGCGTGAAAAGTACATGAATAAGTTGAAGCAGCTTGAAAATGATCTGGCGTTGCTGGATAACAACATCGGGTTCTTCGCCAACACGAAAAATGCAGAGTCGCTGATCGAGGACGTCAATCACAAGATTGCCAGCACCAAGGAAAAGATCGAATTTTTAAAAGAAAAGATTCGGATTATCGACGCCACCGAAGAAGATGAATAGCCATATAGAACAAAGCCCGCTCGTAACAGCGGGCTTTGTTCGTTAATAATAATCTGTTGATTAAAATGAACCTGTTTTATCAGGCGAATACCTTAAATCATTAACTTTGGCAGTTTTTAGGAACCATTAAATTTTACAGTTGTGTCAGCAACCAGGTATATATTTGTGACAGGCGGGGTAACATCTTCCCTTGGAAAGGGGATTTTGGCTGCTTCATTGGCTAAATTATTGCAGGCCAGGGGTTATTCAGTAACAATCCAAAAACTGGACCCTTATATCAATATCGATCCGGGAACCTTGAATCCCTATGAACACGGCGAATGCTATGTAACCGAAGACGGGGCAGAAACTGACCTTGATTTGGGACATTATGAGCGTTTCCTGAATGTGCCGACATCGCAGGCCAATAATGTAACAACAGGCCGAATTTATCAGTCGGTAATCAACAAAGAACGCCGGGGCGATTATCTGGGGAAAACAGTCCAGATTATCCCTCATATTACCGACGAAATCAAACGCCGGATTTTATTTCTGGGAACAAAGCGAAAATACGATATCGTAATCACTGAAATTGGAGGGACCGTTGGCGACATTGAATCGCTGCCGTACATCGAGGCGGTTCGCCAGTTAAAATGGGAACTTGGGCAGAATGCGCTGGTTATACACCTGACCCTGGTGCCGTTTTTGGCTGCATCCGGCGAATTGAAAACAAAGCCGACCCAACATTCGGTTAAATCATTGCTCGAAACCGGGGTGCAACCCGATGTGCTGGTTTTGAGAACCGAACATGAATTGAATGCCGGGATTCGTAAAAAAGTGGCCTTGTTTTGCAATGTTGAACTCGACGCGGTTGTTCAGTCGATTGATGTGCCGACTATCTACGATGTACCCAATAAAATGAAGGAGGAAAAACTCGATCAGACAGTCCTCCGGAAATTAGGCCTGCCCTTAAAAGATGAACCTCAGTTGGAGGCTTGGAACGAGTTTCTGCACAAACTGAAAAATCCGGCAACAACCATCGAAATAGGCCTTGTTGGGAAATACGTCGAGTTGCAGGATGCTTATAAATCGATTGTTGAGGCTGTTACTCATGCCGGTGCAATGAATTCGTGCAAAGTAAAATTGCGCTGGTTGCATTCAGAAAAAATAACCGAAGAGAATGTGGCTAAAAAACTGGCCGGTCTGAAAGGCGTCATCATTGCGCCAGGATTCGGGCACCGTGGCATAGAAGGAAAGATTACAGTTGCCCGTTATGTCAGAGAAAATAACATCCCGTTCCTGGGAATTTGCCTTGGAATGCAAATTGCCGTAATCGAGTTTGCCCGTAACGTGCTGAACCTGCGCGATGCCGACTCAACAGAAATGAACGAGAAGACGCCCCATCCGGTTATCGACCTAATGGAAGAGCAAAAGGGGATTACCGAAAAAGGCGGAACCATGCGACTGGGGGCATACAAATGTCAGCTGGTGAATAAAGATTCAAACATATACAGGGCTTACAATAAGCTGGAAATCAGCGAGCGACATCGTCATCGCTACGAATTTAATAACCATTATCTGGAAGCGTTTGAGGCCGCCGGGATGAAAGCAGTTGGGGTGAATCCCGATACAAATCTGGTTGAAGCCATTGAAATTCCGGCAAATAAGTGGTTTGTCGGAGTCCAGTTTCACCCGGAATACAGTAGTACGGTACTGAAACCACATCCGCTGTTTGTAGCTTTTGTGAAAGCTTCGCTTGAAAGTTAATTGGGCGAACAGGTACGAATTAAAGCGTTTGAGATTCTGTGAAGGCGAAAGTGCCTTTGCACGTTCAACACTAAAAAATAATCTATGGATAGAAATTCGATTGTTGGAATTGTTTTGATTTTTCTAATCCTGATCGGGTTTAGTTACCTGAACAGACCATCGAAAGAACAGATTGCTGCCGCTAAACGGACCCGCGACTCAATAGAACAGGTCGAAGCGGCTAAACAACGCGAAGCTGAAATTGCCCGGGATGCAGTTTCTGATTCACTTCAGCTTGCTGGCGGAGTAGCAGTAAGTGATAGTGCGGCAGCCGAACAGCGCAAAGAATTATACGGTGCATTTGCCGATGCAGCTTCGGGCGTTGAAACATTTTATACCCTTGAAAATAACCTGATGAAAGTTGTGGTTTCGAATAAGGGTGGGCGCATTTATTCGGTCGAACTGAAAGGGTATAAAACCTATGACGGAAGGCCGCTGATTCTCTTCGACGGGGATAAAAACGAATTTGGGATGAACTTCTTTGCCCAGAACCGGAGCATTCAGACTGAGAACTTCTATTTTGTACCTTCTTCTGAAGAAAAAAGCCTCATGGTATCGGGTCCTTCAGTAAAAAAAGGAAAAGAAGGGAACGAAAAATTCAACGAGGAATCGAAGGGTGAGAGCAAATCGCTGGGCATGAGGCTGATGGCTGGTGATGGGAAATACCTGGAATACAAATATACCATCACGCACAACTCGTACCTGATCGGATTTGAGGTGAATACCGTTGGTATGAACAATGTGATTGCCGCCAATTCGAATTATCTGAATTTTACATGGGCCATTTCGGTTCCACGGCAGGAACGCAAATCGCAGTATGGCGAAAACCGTTATACAACTATCTATTATAAGTATTTGGAAGAGGATCCGGAAAAATTGAGCCCTGGCAAATCAGGAGATGAACGTTTAACTACAAAAACAAAATGGGTAAGTTTTAAACAATTGTTTTTCTCTTCGACCCTGATTGCCGATGAGGCTTTCCCAAATGCTGAGATTAAATCGGAAGCTTTGCCAGACGATCCGAAATACCTGGCAAATTTCTCTGCCGACATTGCCGTGCCTTATGAAGCCAAAGCTTCTGAAAGCTACAAAATGAAATTCTATTTCGGCCCGAACCATTACAATACGCTGAAACAGTATGATTTATCTATGGAGCGGTTGGTGAACCTGGGGTATGCTATCGTTCGTCCGGTGAATAAATACCTGATCATCCCAACGTTCAATTTTTTGCGGAAATACATTGATAACTTTGGTATAATCATTCTGTTGCTGACAATTTTTATCAAGCTGATTATTTTCCCGTTTACCTATAAGTCTTATCTGTCGCAGGCAAAAATGAAAGCATTGAAACCTGAAATTGACGAGATCAATGCAAAGTATGGGCCGGGTCAGGACAAAGCGATGGAAAAACAGCAGGCTACCATGAACTTGTATAAGAAAGCAGGGGTTAATCCGATGGGAGGTTGTTTGCCGCTGTTGTTCCAGATGCCGGTTTTGTTTGCCATGTTCTTCTTTTTCCCGACTTCGATTGAATTGCGCCAGGAAAGTTTTCTGTGGGCGCACGACCTGTCGACTTATGACTCGATCCTGAATTTGCCTTTTACCATTCCATTTTATGGCGATCATGTGAGCTTATTCTGTTTGTTGATGACTATTACAACAATCATTTCAACCCACCTGAACTCGCAGGGGCAGAATTCTCAAGCTATGCCGGGCATGAAAACCATGATGTACATTATGCCGATCATGTTCCTGTTCATTTTAAACAGCTATTCAGCCGGACTGAGCTACTATTATTTCCTGGCAAATGTGATTACGATTGGTCAGGTATACATCTTCCGAAAATTGATTGATGAAGATAAAATCAGGGCCCAGATAGCCATCAACAAAAAGAAACCGGTAAAAAAATCCAGTTTCCAGCAACGGCTCGAACAAATGGCGAAAGAACGAGGGGTTCAAATGCCGAAAAAATAAACTAAAAGCTGCCTCCGGGTGGCTTTTTTTATTTTCGTATAAGGAGAGGTCATTCACATATTTTACCACGTTTAGGATGACGCCTTTTTTGTAACTTGTAGCTTATTAACTAAAAAACTGAATGATGTACCAGTACAAAGCAATTATCCGAAATGTTGTCGATGGCGACACGTATATCATTGATATTGATCTGGGTTTGTCGGTCTGGGTACGTGGTGAAAAAGTCCGGCTCTATGGGGTGAATACTCCGGAAATTTATGGCGTAAAAAAAGGCTCTGAAGAATGGCAAAAAGGAACTGAAGCTTCCAACTTTGCCAAAAGTATTGTTCACGAAGGCGACGAAGTGCTTGTTGATACGGTGAAGGACAAAAAGGAAAAATATGGCCGTTATCTGGCTGTAATGTATTTGAAAGTGCCTTCGGCGGAAATTGATGGATTGGAAAACATCCGGAGCATTGACGATTACTATTGTTTGAATGACATCCTTGTTCGGCGAGGATTTGCAGAAGAATATATGCTTTGAAGAAAATTAAACTATAAAGTATGAGACAAACAAAACATTGGATCGGACTGTTGGCTTTTGTTCTGATGGCCTGTGGCGGTCCGAAAAAAGAGCCTGAAATGAAAAATGAAATTCAGAAAAAAGCAGATGAGTTTGCCAGTTTTAAACTGACAACCGATTTGAGTGTGTTAACCGAGAAAGAAAAGCAAATGTTGCCTTATCTGTTTCAAGCTGCCCGTTTGATGGATGATATTTTCTGGAAAGAAGCGTATGGAGATAAAAACGAGATACTGGGCAAAGCAACCGATCCGGCAACAGAGAAATTTATCCGGATTAATTATGGTCCATGGGAACGGCTGAACGACAATAAACCATTTCTGGAGGGCTTGGGTCCTAAACCAGCCGGCGCCGGTTTTTACCCGGCCGATATGACCAAGGCCGAATTTGAAGCTTGGAACAATCCGGATAAAACCAGTTTATATACAAAAATCGAAAGGGCAGAAGATGGTTCGCTTAAGGCGGTTCCATACCACGAAGCATTTGCTGCCGAAATAACTCAGGCAGCCGATCTGATTAAAAAAGCAGCTGAACTGGCCGAAGACCCGGGACTGAAAAAGTATTTGGAGTTGCGGGCCGAAGCTTTGTTAACGGATCGGTATTTTGAGAGTGATATGGCATGGATGGATATGAAAACCAACACCATTGATTTTGTCGTTGGCCCGATTGAAAGCTACGAAGACCAGCTTTTCGGTTATAAAGCCGCACACGAAGCTTACATATTGGTAAAAGATCAGGAGTGGAGCAAAAAGTTGGACCGTTTTGCCGCTTTACTTCCGAAGTTGCAAAAAGATTTGCCTTGCGATCCGGCTTATAAAAATGAGATGCCAGGCTCTGATTCTGATTTAAATGCGTACGATGTGGTTTTTTACGCCGGCGATTGCAATGCCGGGTCGAAAACGATCGCTATCAATTTGCCGAACGACGAAAAAGTGCGTGCGGAAAAAGGGAGCCGCAAGTTGCAGCTGAAAAATGCCATGCAAGCCAAATTCGATAAAATTATGCTTCCGATTGCCGGTTTGCTGATTGATCCGGAGCAAATCAGTCATGTGAAGTTTGATGCTTTTTTCGAAAATACCATGTTTCATGAAGTTTCGCACGGATTGGGACTGGGCAAAACCATAAAAGGTGATCAAACTGTCCGTCAGGCACTGAAAGAAACGTACTCGTCGATCGAAGAGGGCAAAGCTGATATTTTGGGCTTGTGGTGCGTTTACAAACTGAGCGAAATGGGCGAGTTAAAAGATAAAGACCTGATGGACAACTTTGTTACCTTCATGGCCGGCATTTTCCGATCAATCCGGTTTGGGGCGGCCAGCGCACATGGTAAAGCCAATATGATGCGATTTAATTATTTTGAAGAGGCTGGTGCTTTTGTCCGCAATCCGGAAACTGGTTATTACCATGTTGATTTTGAAAAAATGAAACAGGCCATGTTCGATTTGTCTGCTTTGATCTTAAAAATCCAGGGTGATGGCGATTATGATCAGGCAGTGAGACTGCTTCAGGAAAAAAGTGTGGTAAAAGAGGATTTACAGAAAGATCTGGACCGGATTGCCGGAGCTGGAATCCCGCGCGATATCGTGTTTGAACAGGGACCTGAAGCATTGGGCCTGCAATAACTCGAACGAGCATTGTCTCTGGCGAAAGCGAAGAATAGTCTGTTAAATCCGGATTATTCTTCGCATTTTATTTAATGTCTGCGGCGAAGTAATGGTTGAATGCTAAATAATGCAGGAACCAAATACAACAATCCGGCTATTATAAGTGCAACTTTTAACCCATACAGATCGGTGCAGATTCCCAATATGGGGCCGATTATGGCAAAAATAATCCGGATTACAAAATTTCGAACAGACATGATGGTCGCCCTGACTTCGGAGGCGGTAAATTGATTGATATAATCTTTGAAAACAGGAGTTGCAATACCTCGAACGATATAGACTGCAAACAGAACGACTATTCCTGCCTGGTTAATCGATAGGCCTGTCAAAACAAATCCAGCGGATATTGAAAAACAGATCAGTAACACGTTACTTCTTAAGCCGATTAATCGCTCGATGCGGTAAGAGAACATCGAGAAAATACCAACCGAGATATTTAATAAGGTCCACAGGATGCCAAATAATGACACCGGAACGCCAGCTTCTTTTAAGAATGGCTGAACAAACCAGGCATAAGTTAACGTTGCCGTACCAGTAAGAGATGATATAAGAAGGGCGCTTCTCAGTTGGGCATTAAAAAATGAGTTTTTGACGGTAGCCAGAATATCTTTTAATTGCAGTTCTGTTTTTCCCGGCAAACGCTCCGGTTCTTTTAACAAGAAGGACGCCGGAATGGCTACTGATGAAACTAAAAATTGGAAATAAAAAGGCATCCGTAAACTTACAGCTGCAATTAGGCCTCCCAAAATACCGGCAAAAGCTTCAGCAAAATTCCCTGCCGAAGTTATTCGCCCTTCATGTTTGATGTAATCTTGTTCTTTTTGGGCATCTTTCAACGTGTCATATAGCATGGCCGAATCGGCTCCTGAAACAAAACTAAAACCAATTCCCAGGATAAATTCAGCGCAGGCAAAACCTCCGAATGAATGTGAAAAACAATAAGTCAGGAAACCTAAACTGCTTAAAATACTTCCGGCTAACAATGTTTTTTTTCGGCCCCAGACATCTGCAAGATAGCCCGATGGAATTTCCATAATGACAATCCCGATGGAATATATCGATTTCAGCGAGAAGATTTGCGTCATCGAGAGGCCATTGTCCTGATAAAACAATACAACGACTGGCATAACCAGGTTAAACCATTTCGAAAACTTTATCAGGTACAGATATCTAATATTGGAACGGACGTAGTTGTACATGCCGCAAAAATAGCAAAATCACCTTTTGACAAAGGGTAAACACAACGAGGGATTCGGCTATAATCAGTTTCTGTTTTATAAAAACAGTTATGACTTCTTTGAGTTAGAATAATCTTTCTATTTTTGACCTGAAGAAATTAATAATTGTAAACATTTGTCATTTTGACAATAAATAAGCATTTTATGAAATTATACATTCCGGAGAATTACAAGTCGTACCTTGATTTAAAACAGACAGAAAAGGCGATCAAGCTTATTAAAGACTTTTTTCAGCAGGATTTATCATCGGAGCTTAAGCTCAGTCGGGTCACGGCCCCTTTATTCGTATTAAAAGGCACCGGCATTAACGATGATCTGAATGGAATTGAACGCCCGGTTTCTTTTCCCGTAAAAGAATTAAACGATCATGAAGCCGAAGTGGTTCAGTCGTTGGCAAAATGGAAGCGGATGGCGCTTGCAGACCTGGAATTTGAACCAGGTTATGGTTTATATACCGACATGAATGCCTTGCGTCCGGATGAAGAACTCGATAATATTCATTCGATATACGTTGATCAATGGGACTGGGAGCGGGTAATTACCCCCGAAGATCGTAATCTGGATTTCCTGAAAAAAATTGTCCGGAAGATATATACCGTTCTTTTGAGGACAGAATATTTTGTGTATGAACATTACCCCCAAATTAAACCGATATTGCCTGAAGAAATAACATTTATCCATGCAGAGGAGCTTGTAGAAAGGTATCCAGGCCTTGCTCCCAAAGAACGGGAAAACAGAGCTGCCAAAGAATATGGAGCCATATTTGTAATCGGGATTGGTGGCGAGATGCCCAATGGAGAGGTTCATGATGGCCGTGCCCCCGATTACGATGATTGGACAACCGAAACCGTAAATGGCTACAAAGGGCTAAACGGCGATATCCTGATCTGGAATCCGGTATTGGAAAGTTCGTATGAAATTTCGTCGATGGGCATTCGTGTTGATAAAGAGGCTATGTTGAAACAGCTTAAAATTGCCAATAAAGAAGATCGTGTCAATCTGTACTGGCATCAACGCCTGCTTAATGGCGAGCTTCCTTTATCGATAGGAGGTGGAATAGGGCAGTCGCGTATTTGCATGTACTTCTTGCGAAAAGCCCATATAGGAGAAATTCAGTCGAGTATCTGGCCCGATGAAATGATTGCAGCATGTAAAGCCAATGGCATACATCTGGTATAGCGAATATGATGTAAAAAATAACAAAAGAGGTTGCTCGATGGGATAATTTTCTATCTTTGCACCGCCTTTAAGGATGCCTCGGTAGCTCAGTTGGATAGAGCAACTGCCTTCTAAGCAGTAGGCCATGGGTTCGAATCCCGTCCGGGGTACAACGTATTATTCACGTTTCAATGGAACGCCGTCAATCGCCCGAATGACGGCGTTTTTAGCATCTTTTAGTGCCCAATTTATAGCCAAAATATTGGTAGTCGAAACGTACTGAGCTTATTCGTAGTTAATTCGTAGCGGGGTACAAAGCCTGATGATTACAGTGTAGTTATAAGGCTCTGTTCTTTTATACAAGTATGGGGAAATTTTTCAAAGCAGTTTCTGGATCTTTTTGTTTAACCCTGGAAGCTATCCTGTTTCGATTTTAATTCTAACTTTGAGTCGCATTAGTATATTACCTCATTACCTTTGAATTTGCCTGTTTATGCCAAAAGAATTGAAGAGTGATTATTTGCTTTGGAAAAGTTTTATTAATGGCAACGAAGATGGCTTTTATTTACTCTATGATCAATATGTGGATGTACTTTTGGGTTATGGGCTGCACTTTTCAAAGGACAAGGATTTTATAAAAGACTGTATTCACGATCTATTTCTTGATTTATACAAATACAGGGAAAAACTTTCAAACACGGACAATATCCGATTTTATTTGCTAAGGTCTCTTCGGCGGAAGATTTACCGGGAAAAAGGCAAGCTCATTTCGTTGGTGCTGGAAGAAAATATAAATATGTCGCACGATAAGCCTGTGTTGGCATTTGAAGAGACCATAATCGATGGGGAAATTCAAAACGAAAACTACAAAATATTGGCCAATGCTCTTAATTCGTTATCTGCACGGCAAAGGGAAGGACTTTCTTTAAAATTTGAGCATAATCTCACTTATTCAGAGATCGCTGATATACAGGGCATATCTGTTGAGTCTGTTCGAACGAGTATATACAGAGCGTTGAAAGATCTGCGTGCAAGTATTGAAGCTACCGGAAAAACAATCTATTTATTACACCTTCTTTCAAAAAAAAGCATTCATCTATCGCATTGATATCTATCATGTTGTGATTTTTTTCAAAAAAAGTCAATTATTTCTGTCTATGTTTCTTCATCTTGTTTCTTTTTACCTGTAAAGAAAACAAGCATAGATGAGAGAAAATCCAAAAACAAGAGCAGAAGATTTATTAGCGTCAGAAGGCATAACAAAAGACCAACTGGAAGAAAAAATAAAACAAGAAGAATCTGATAACAGCGAAATACAGATAGCCCGGAAACTATATTCATTTCTGATTTCATCACAGGAACCTTTAACACATTCTGAAAAAGAAGAATTGAAGATCCGGATAAGAAACTCGATCCGGAAATTTATATGGAGACGGTATTTGAAGCGGGGCATAGCTGTTGCCGCGATATCATTAGGGGTTGTTTGGGTTGCCAACGTATATTTTCATCAGAGTGCCAGTTCCGATATTTCAATATATGCCAATCGGATTGACGTTGGAAACCCGACAAAAGATGTTCGGCTGATTCTTCAGAATGGTGAAGAGGTTCGGATTGAAAATGACAACTCGCAAATTAAATACGAAAACGGAGGCGAGAATATCATTATCGATCAGAACAAGGAAATCTCGCAGCAGACCGACCAAAAGCAAGTTGTTTATAATACTGTAATTGTACCATTCGGTAAGAGAACGGAACTTTCGCTGGCTGATGGATCAAAAGTTTGGCTCAATGCCGGGTCTAAATTAGTCTATCCTGCCGTGTTTGATCAAAAGAAACGGGAGGTGTT
Organism: Bacteroidota bacterium; assembly: GCA_029265715.1. Lineage (GTDB taxonomy): Bacteria > Bacteroidota > Bacteroidia > Bacteroidales > Prolixibacteraceae > Aquipluma. The sequence goes on along the minus strand of JAJUGZ010000001.1, from coordinate 96,131 downwards.
TATCGAAGGAGAAGCTGTTTTCGAAATTTCGCACAATTCTTCATGGCCGTTCATTGTCAGTACAAAAAATTATGATGTAAAAGTACTCGGTACCATTTTTAATGTGAGTGCTTATGCCGACGACAAATATTCAAGTACGGTTTTGGCCGAAGGGAAAGTTGAACTGATACATTCCGGCACGTCATTATTTTCTAAAGAAAAACTGATTATAACTCCCGGGACCAAGGCATTGTTTGATCAAGATAAAAAAGTGTTCTCGGAGCAGAAGGTAAATCCGGAAGACTATCTCTCCTGGAAGAATGGATATTTGATTTTTGAATCGGAAAAGCTGGAAGATATTCTCCGGAAACTTGGCCGATATTATAATGTTGATTTTAAAATAGCAGACGGCAGGCTTGGAGCAGAAACGTTCTCCGGTCGTTTGGACCTGAAACAATCCCCAGCCGAAGTGCTTGATGTGATTTCGCAAACAACGCCATTCGAATATGTGTTTGATAACAATAAAATATTAATTAATAAAACCGGAGAGCCTATGTAACAGATTATCAGTGTAAAAACAAAAGCTTGCAGATGTTGGCACCATCCACAAGCTGGAGTTTAAATTAACATCACTTAAAAGCGACATTAACTAACTAAAAGACTTAACGAATTTATGAAAAAAAGTAGCATCTGTGCTCATTTTTTCCATATACGGGATTATTGTGCACTGGTTTTTAGGGTTATGAAAATAACATTATTTCTTCTTCTCTTGTGCATCGGCAGTGTATATGCCGATTCTACCTATTCGCAAAGTACGCGGATTTCTCTTCGAATAGAAGATGGTACACTCAAACAGGTCTTTGATAAGATTCAGGAGCAGAGTGAGTTCATTATTTTTTACAAAGACGGTCAGGTTGATCTGAATCGGAAAGTACGTGCAGTTTTTGACAAGGCCTCGGTCGAAGAAGTTTTAACCGAAGCACTCAGCGGGACGAATCTGCATTATCGCATCTTCGATCGGCAGATTGTAATTGTTCCCGAACGGAAAGTTTCTCCTGAAACAAAAGCATTGCTTGAACAATGGGCCTTACCCGTCGAGCTGAAAACACTTCAGGGTAGAGTGACCGATGTGAATGGAGTCCCACTTCCCGGAGTAACAGTTATGGTAAAGGAAACAACAATTGGTACGATAACCGATCCGGATGGCCGGTATACCTTATCAAAGGTTCCGGATAAAGCTACGTTGGTATTTTCATTCGTTGGGATGAAAACCAAAGAAGTTGTCATCACCAGTCAAACAGAAGTGAATGTGGTATTGGAAGATGATGTTCAGGGGGTTGAAGAAGTGGTGGTAGTTGGTTACGGAGTTCAAAAGAAAATTTCGGTTATAGGTTCGGTAGCTTCTGTCCAAACCAAGGAACTAACGCAAAGTTCGGCAGCTACTATTGATAATGCTTTGGCCGGGAAGTTACCCGGGTTAACCTCTATTCAAGCTGGAGGTGGCCAGCCGGGGATGGACGATGCAACGATTTTTTTAAGGGGTGCAGCTACCTTGAATGGTACGAGTCCGTTAATCCTCATCGATGGTGTTCCCCGTGATAATATTCGAACCCTTGATGCTCATGAGGTTTCATCAGTATCTATTTTGAAAGATGCCTCAGCTACTGCCGTATTTGGTGTGCGGGGGGCAAATGGTGTAATCTTAATTACGACCAAACGGGGAGAAAAAGGGAAATCGCAATTGTCGATAAACGCCGATCAAAGTTATTCTTCATTTACCAAAGAGCCCGAACGCCTTCACTCTTGGGAGTATCTGGAGTTACGAAATGAAGCAATGCGAAACGATGGAGAGGATGTTCCTTATAGCGATGAGATTATTGCCAAATATAAAAACCCGCTGATTGGGCTTGATCCGGCTGATCCGGATTATGAACAAAAAGCAATAGTTCGTAAATACATTTATCCGGATCACGATTATTACCGCGAGTTTATCTCCAGGTATTCACCACAGACCCGATTGAGCGCCAACTTAACCGGAGGAACTGATAAGGTTGAATATTTCATGAATGCGGGATTTTTGCATCAGGGAGGTAACCTAAATACAGAACCCAAATCCTTATTAGGATATGATCCTGCATCAAAGATGGACAGATGGACGTTCCGTGCGAATCTGGATTATAAAATTTCAGAATCTCTTTCTATGTTGCTCAATTTAGGCAGTTACATTGAAAAGGTAAATATGCCTTATGTGGGTGGAATGTATGGGTCTGATTATGGTTGGATGATGCGGGATCTCTTTTACCAGGCAAAAACTATTTTGCCGATTACTCCAGGGCCTACAACAATTGCTGGTTTTGGCTATGCTCCCGGGCAGGTTGTTGATCCCGGATATCTTGACCGTTCGGCTTTTGAGGTTATGAACCGCCGTGGCTATCGAAGAGATGTTCGTTCGAATTTGAACTCTTCGCTGGGACTAACCTGGGATTTAGGCAAGCTAATTACCAAAGGGTTAAATATGAAGGGGTTGGTTTCGTATGATGCCTATGCCGGTACGACTTTGGAGGGAGGTAAATCAGAGAGGCTCTATCTGGCTAATATTAATTATGAAACGGATGAATTGAGCTATTCGTTGAAACGAGATAGCGAGAGTTTGCTTTCTGTGAGCAAGTCGGCATTGACATATTACAATATCAATTTGCAGGGATCTGTTAATTACAATCGAAAGTTCGGGAAGCACGATATTGGTGGAATGCTTCTGGCTCAGAGGGATTTTTGGGATCACGGCGGAGAAATACCTCATAATGTGATCGGTTTGTGTGGCAGGGCAACATATGCATATAACGATCGGTATTTTGGCGAATTTGATATGGGTTATAATGGTTCAGAACAATTTTCGCCAAAAAAACGCTTTGGATTTTTCCCCGCTTTTTCCGGAGGTTGGGTCTTGAGTAATGAACAATTCCTGAAAGATAACAAGAGCGTTAATTATTTGAAAATTAGAGCATCTTATGGGAAAGTCGGAAATGATAAGATGGGTGATTCCCGGTTTTTATATCTCGATGATACACAGATCGTAAATGGTCCACTATCGAGTTTAGGGAATGGCAAAAAGGTTTATGAAGGTATCCGGGGAAATCAAAATCTGACTTGGGAAAGCGCCTGGAAGAGAAACATTGGGGTAGATTTCCAATTATTCAACGATTTCTATGGGTCATTTGATTATTTTGTTGAACATCGTAGTGATATTCTGATTACCCGCCATACTGTGCCAACTTTCCAGGGAGTTTATTTGAGCCGCATTCCATTGCAAAACATGGGAGTGGTCTACAATCGTGGTTACGAGATTGAACTTACCTACAACAAGTCGATTAACAAAGATCTTTCCGTGATGGTTAAGGGAAATTACAGCTATAACCACAATACCGTGAAAAATGATGATGAAGTAAAACGTGATGAGAGCTATGTATGTCGTACCCGAACCGAAGGGTATTCCTTAGGTCAACCGTGGGGGTATAGAATTGACTGGAACGACCATGGAGGATATTGGGTGTCAGAAGAAGAAATACAGGCAAGTGGGTTGACTTATGATTTTGGGACCCCAAGGGTGGGAGATTTTAAATACATAGACATGAATAACGACGGGGTTATTAATGATAAGGACCAGGTGCCTATTGGCAATCCGACAATTCCCCGAATTAATTACGGGGTAACACTTTCCCTGAATTACAAGTTGATCGACTTTTCCATTTTCTTCCAGGGAGTTGGTCAGTTCTCAAGCACGAGGTCAGATCAGGGGGTATATGAATATATTAAAGAGGGTACATATTACGATTATCACAAAACAGCCTGGACCCTGGAGAGATATTTAAACGGAGATAAAATTACCTATCCGGCATTAAGCACTCATAGCAACACCAATCATGTTGCCAACGATTTTTTTATCATGAATCGTTCGTTTACCCGGTTAAAAAATGTTGAGCTGGGGTATACCATTCAAGGTGCGTCATGCTTGAAACGAATGAATGTCAGCAAACTGAGGATATATGTTAGTGGGCAGAACCTCTATGTGTGGGATCATCAACGAATAGGAGGACTTGATCCGGAGAACGGAGATCCGATTGGCTACCCTGTAACAAGAATGGTCAATTTAGGGGCAAATATTACTTTCTAACCTTTAATTCAGACGCAATGAAAAAATATATAATACCATTTTTTGCAGGAATAACTCTGCTTTTATTTGCCTGTTCCGAAGCGTTGGATGTTGCTCCGGACGGGAGAATATCTGAAGACGACATATTTGCTGATAACGATAAAGTTTCGGCTTACTTAAATAGCTGCTATGAGAACATGCCTGCTAAAGGAAATCGTTATTTCTTTTGGAGCAGAGGACCGGTAGAATGGAGTGATGAAGCATGGGATACAGACGCCGAAGCCGAATCATGGATTATGTCGGGACGTATGTATAATGGCGATGCATCAGCCAGCAGTCACCCGATCATTGATATTAGCGATGAAGCTGGTAACGGTGATTATTGGGATCGCTACTGGAACTCGATTCGGATGTGCTCTGTTTTTTTAAGTCGAATAGATGGTGCAACTGTAAAAAACGAAAGCGACCGCAATCGGTGGAAAGCGGAGGCTCATTTGCTTCGGGCTTATTATTATTCAGAATTACTCCGTTGGTTTGGAATGGGATTACCCATTGAGCGGGAACCATTTGATTATGCCGGAGATTTCTCGCAGGTGAAAAGAGCAAGTTATTATGAAGTTGTAAAATTTATCATTGAAGACTGTAATGCCGCCTTGGCTGTTAATGAGTTACCCTGGAGGATAACAACCGGAGGCGAAGCCGGACGAGTTAACAAGGCGATGGCCGAAGCGATCAAATCCAGAATGATCCTTTATGCTGCCAGTCCGCTTTATAACAATGGTGCAAATTATTGGGAAGAAGCGTATCAAATGAATAAAACAGTTCTTCAAAATCTTAAAAATCAAGGATACGCTTTGTATTCAAAGATAAATTTTCCGCAAGTTTATGAATCTCCTGAAGCATATTTCCCCAATAAATATGCTGCTCTCTACAATGAATACTTCACAAATTCCATGGCCTATTCGTCCAATCCGGTTGACAAGGAAACCTTGTACCAAAGTAGAGATGGGCAAGGAAATGTCTGGAATATTGATGGGATTGGTTCGCAGGATGGGTATAAATCAGGGACATGTCCATCTCAGGAATTGGTTGATTCATACGAAACAATTGATGGGAAGCCTGTATTAGATCTGGCAAATCCGTATTTGGATGAAAAACATACGGAACCAAATTACAATGCAGTCAATACAATGTACGATCCTAACAACCCCTATGAAAATCGCGATCCCCGCTTTTATGCATCTATTTATTATAATGGTTCAAAGAGAAAAGCGTTCTGGAATTTTGACGAACTACCCGAATGTAAAGAAAATTATCCGGCAGCGAAAGGAAATAGAACCCGGATTATAGCAACTTGGGCTGGAGAGCCAAAGACAGGGATTGATAAAATAACCAGGTATTTAACCCGGACTGGTTATTACGAACGTAAATTCTTGCATCCATTTGCTGGTGGCGATTATGTTGTAGGCGGGGCATATTTTAAATTATTCCGCTTGGGCGAAGTGTATCTAAATTTAGCTGAAGCTGCAGCCGAAGCAGGTCATTTAAATGAAGCCAAAGAAGCAGTCGATCTGATCAGGGCCCGGGTTGGCATGCCTGAGCTCCCGACAGGTTTGTCAAAAGAAGAAATGATTCTTCGTGTACGCCATGAACGTCGGGTTGAACTTGCGATGGAAGAGTTTCGGTATTTCGATGTTCGACGCTGGACAAATCCGGATGGTGACTTGTCTAAAACGGATAAATGGATAACTGCGATGGAGATTCATCGCAACGATCAAGGGACCTATACTTACACCCGTCGTCCGGTACGCTCAGTCGAACGAAAGTGTTATACCAATAAGTATTTGAAGTGTCCAATTTCACTTAACGAAGCCAACCGGATGAAATCGTTGACCGGAGAGGATTGGCAAAATCCGGGTTGGTAACAAGCAGAAAGCTGGTTTTTGGACTAATAAAGATTATTAATATGAGACATAAAATAATTATAAAAACATTCATACAGGCCTTGCTGATTTTTATATTCATTGGAGTATCTCAAGGCGCAAATGATAAGCTTCCTTTTGTAAAGGGAGTCGTCAGTGATGTATTGGGAAAACCTCTTGCCGGGGTTGTTGTTAGCACGCAGAATGGGAATAGCCGGACTTTGACACAGCCGGACGGAACCTATGCTTTAGTTATCGATGATGCGAGCAAATCTCTGGTTTTTTCATGCATTGGCTATTCGGATAAGGTTGTGAAAATTGGGAATGCGATGCAGGTTGACGTAATTCTCAATTTGATAGAAGATTCTGAAGATGAGATAATTCAATTGGGATATTCTTCTCAGAGAAAGAGCGAAATGTCTGGAGCGGTATCAACGGTTACCGGCGAAGAACTAGAAAAATCTCCGGTTGCTAATTTGCCTATGACTTTTGCCGGCCGGTTACCGGGGTTGTTTACCCGGGAAACCTCATCCGAATTAGGCCGGGCCAATACCGATCTTTACGTTCGAGGTGTTTGTGCCAACAGAGCTAAAGGGCCGTTGGTAATTATAGATGGGATTGTATGTGCGCACAATAGCAATCAATCGCTGGAATACATATCTCCTTCAGAAATTGAGTCGGTAACTGTATTAAAAGATGCATCGACCGAAGCATTATACGGCATACAGGGAGCTAATGGGGTCATTGTTGTTACGACCAAGAGAGGTTCGCTTGGGAAACTTAATGTAAAAGTTAGGGTTGACGAATCGTTGCAGCAAATGACTACTCAGCCGGCTTTTATTAGTTCGGCAGAATATGCACAATTGAGAAATCAGGCTGCCTTTAATGACGGGAAAGGGCCAAATTACTTTTTTACTGATCAACAAGTCGAAAAATATCGTTCGGGAGAACAGCCTGACTTGTATCCGAACACGAACTGGTACGATACATTTCTCCGGAATTTTGCTCAAATGCAGCGGGTGGGTGTCGATTTATCCGGTGGGTCAAACTGGGTACGGTATTTTACCAATGTGAATGTCATGCATCAGAAAAGTCAGTTTAAAACAGATCAGCCAGACTATGATACCAGTCCGAATTTTGATTGGGCAAACTTCCGTTCAAATGTCGATGCCAAAATCAATGATTATTTAAGCGCTTACCTGCAATTAAGTGGAAATATAAAAAGGGAACGGGTTCCTGGTGGCGGCACTTTTTCGCAAACATTGTATTCAAGCCTGTTTAATATGCCATCAACTGTATACGGACCTGTTACCCCGACAGTTATCGATCCTGAAACTGGCGCTGTTTCTGGCAATCAGGTTGTAACAACGAGTTTGGTTGGCGATCCGACTTATGGCATGCTAAATCGTTCTGGTTACACACGACATACAGTAACCAATATCTATTCACAATTTGGGTTAAATCTGGACATGAGCTTTCTGGCTTCAGGATTGAAAGCATCAGGAGTGGTTGCGTATCAGACAAACTCTGTGAATAGTCTGACAACAACCCAAGATTATGAAAGATGGATGAGGACCGATGATGATGAAACGCTTTCGTTTGTTAAAAAGGGATCAAATAATAACACGACACTCTCTTATGGCAAAGGATCGTCGTATTACTACCACATCACTTACAAAGGAATGATGGATTACCAGCGGACTTTCGGGCAACATGCTGTTACCGCGATGGCCTATATGTTTTATCAGAACCTGTCAAAAGAAGATAATGGATCGCCATGGTGTCTTCCATACAACCGGATGAGTTCGGGTGCCGAAGCAACTTATGCGTATAACAAAAAGTATATGCTGAAGTTTGATGTGGGGTATTCCGGATCGGAAAAATATGCAAGAGGTCATCGGTATACATGGACCCCTGCTGTTTCCGGAGCCTGGGTCATATCAAAAGAACGTTTTATGAAAAATGTTGAATGGGTCGACAATTTAAAGGTCAGAGCCTCTTACGGTAAAACCGCCAATGATCAGGATAATCAAAACCGGTTTGCTTATCTCGATAATGTAACTTTTAGCGGAGGCGGCCCAATTGGTGCTCTTCAGTATAAAATTACTGAAAATCAGGTGGGTAATCCAAATTATGTTTCAGAAAACACCGTAAAACAGAATTACGGACTGGATTTGGGGTTACTGAACCAGTTTTCGTTAAGCGTGGATATTTTTAATGAGCGTTTAGATAATATGATCGTGAACCCTTCGTCGTATATTCCGACTTATCAGGGGATTCCTCTTGGAAATTATCCAATAACAAATGCTGGTATATATGAAAATAAAGGATATGAGGTTACTGCCGACTACAAGAAGGAACTGACCAAAGATTTTTCGATTCGGATGGGTGGATACATTACGTATGCTAAAAATAAGGAAATCAAGTCGTTGGAAGCTCTTAAATCGGAAGATTATGCTTATCGCAAGAGATCTGAAGGGTATTCTTATGGACAAGCATGGGGGTATTTGGTTGATTATCGCAATGGCAATGGTTTTTATAATTTCCAAGGAGAAGTTGATGCCAGCGAGCTGACTTATTCATTCGGAATACCTCGCGTTGGAGACCTAAAGTACCAAGATCTGAACGGAGACCATGTTATTGATGAGAAAGACCAAGCCCCAATCGGGACAGGAGATATGCCCCGCTATTACTATGGATTTTCTGGCGGGTTCAGGTATAAATCATTTGATCTGAGCTTTTTATTTCAGGGTGTTGGAAAATGGTCGTCGGTTTATGGCGGGATTGGCGTTTATGAAACCAGTTACGACGGGGTGTATGGCTCTTTGCACCGAAATGCATGGACCGAGGAACGGTGGAACAATGGCGAAAAGATTACAGCCCCCGCATTGTCTCTTACCAAATCGGTAAGTCACGAGGCCAGCGATTATTATGAATACAATCGAGCATACTTGCGCCTCAAGAATGTGGAATTATCCTATACACTCTCCGATCGGATATCGAAGGCATTATCAGCGAGTGAGATACGGTTAATTCTAAGCGGCCAGAATTTGCTGACATGGGATAAAATGAAGTCGAATGATTTTGGCCCGGAAGCCAATAGTTATGATGCCATTCCTGTGTATCGGGTTTATAATGCAGGAATCAGTGTCACCTTTTAGAAACCTGGAGCATTTTAAATTTTGAAATAATAACAATATGAAACGAACATGTTGCGTCACACTTCCAAGAGAATTATAATATTTCTCGGCAACATGGAGTTCCATACTACCATTAAAAGCAAATTATAGTATGAAATAGCCATGATTTACAAACACCAGCAGATAATGAAGATAATACCCGATCATGGCTATTCCATCTGACAACGTAAAAACAAATTATTTACAGATGAAAAGATATATTTTCTTATTTATCACAACAGTTGCGATCGGATTCTTGAATTCTTGCAACGATCAACTGGACTTGGATCCGGATGGGCGTATAACAATGGACCAAGTCTTTTCGGACAGGTATCGGACAATGGGCTATTTAAATTCCTGCTATGGCTATTGTCCCGCTCCTTATATGGATCGTGCTTCTATGTGCGATGAAGCGGAAGATGCTGATGATAATACGTCCGGATCCCGGTATAGCGCCTGGTATTCAGGTTCTGTTACGGCAAATACGTACCCTTCTTATTCTGTTGATGGAAGTCCGTGGGCTTCTTTGTACGAGGGGATCCGAAAATGTAACGTATTTCTGGCCAATATCTGGACATCAACGGCATACGCAACAGCCGACGAAAAGAAAGGTTGGGCTGCTCAGGCTCACACATTGCGGGCACTGTATTATTTGCAGTTGATCAAAAGGTATGGCAGCGTTCCGGTTTTTGATAAACCGTTGGGAACCGATCACGACTTTTCAAAGGATACGAAATCTTCTTTTTCCGAGGTCGTCAAATTTATTTTGGCTGATTGTGACTCAGCCTTAAAAGCTCCGGCTACACAAGATGGTTTTCATTGGGAGGTGTATAACAACCAGTTTGGAATGATGACCCGCGCGGTACCCTATGCGATCATGTCGGAGGCAGTTACTTATGCGGCTAGTCCGCTATGGTCTGACGGTACTTTTTCGTGGGCCGATGCGACTGCAATAAACAAAGAAGCGTTATATCAGTGTTTGACTCATGATTACAAATTATTCGATGACGAACCGGTAGAAAATGCTGCGCAAAATGCCTATGCACTCTATTTTATCACAAACTCTGATGATCAGCGCTCTGTTGATAAGGAGACCATTTTGCAGGTTGGCGGGCAGATGGCAATCTGGAAATATGCCGGATTGCCAACAACTGCAGGCATGGATAAAGCCGGGCCATGTCCGACTCAGGAGCTGGTAGATTGTTATGAAATGGCCAATGGGCTGGCTCCTATTTTAGGCTATAGCGATGCAAACCACCTGAACCCTATTATTAACAGAGCTTCCGGGTACGATCCGGAACATCCTTATGAAGGTCGTGACCCTCGTTTTTATGCATCGGTTTATTATAATGGAGCTCCTAAAAATCTTCAAGCTGCTGCCCCCCGTAATGATGCCTACAATTTAAATTTCACGGCTACAACGAATGAACTCGAAATAACTGAAGTTGCAACCGGGTCATACGAATTGACAACCACGGGTGGCGATCCATACGTTTATTTAACTCCATTAGCCGAAGGATTGAACAACCCGCCATCTGTCGTATTTGCATTTGAATATATGAGCTCGGCCGATGTGGCGCCTCAACTTTTCCTGGGACCGGCAATAGCAGAAAGTCGTTCTACGCATCCGGCAACAATACCAAGTTCCAGCGTGTGGACTACATACTCTGCTGATATTACGGCTGTAGCAGGTTCTCTGGGCTGGGGAAATGCGGGAGATAACATTCGCTTCGACCTGGGGGGTAATTCTGGCGTTTCTATGAAAATTAAAAATATCCGGATTGAGGTTAAGAGCTCAGGCTATTCTGGTGGCATAGAAACGTTTGTCGGCGGAGCTGAAGAAATCTCGCAAACAAACCGGACCCACACACGGACCGGGTATTATATGCGTAAGTTTAATAACTGGAAATCAGGATTAAATAATAATGCCGATGGCGCAGTCAGGTTGTTCCGCTTAGCAGAGCTATATCTGAATTTTGCCGAATCTGCTTATCAGTCAAATGGGCCAGACACTAAAGTTACCCTTGGCCCCGGAATGACAATGAGTGCCCGCGATGCAGTTAACGCGGTGCGGGCAAGAGCCGGGATGCCCGACTTCCCTGCCGGTATGTCGGCAGATGATTTCAAGGCCAAATACCGAAACGAACGGCGGGTTGAATTAGCTTTTGAAGAGCATCGTTATTTCGATGTTCGTCGCTGGAAGATTCTGGATCAAACTGACAAGTTTGTTACCGGAATGGAGATTACCAAAAATGGAACGGGGTTGACTTATACGCGATTTAAGTTTGACAACCGAAACTGCTCTTCTGATAAGTGGTTATTGTATCCAATTAATCAGGATGATGTGGTCAAAGTAATTGGTATAAATGGAAACAACTGGCAAAATCCAGGATGGTAAAAAATTCAAATCAGGAGGAGGTTTTCTTCGCCTGATTTCGAACCGGATGTTAAATTCTTAAATTACAGAACAATGAAAAGGCTATTATATATATTGATGATGCTTATTTTATGCGCTTATATAACTGCTTGTGAGAATGATGATAATGGCGGCGGATCAATAAGTCAGGTGACCGATGTTCAGGTAACTCCGTATTTCGGATCGGTCATTTTAAATTGGACAAATCCCTCGGATGACGATTACTACTATACGTTGGTGTCATATACGAACGCGAATGGAGAAAAAGTCAATAAAAAGGTGAGCTGTTTCGACGTCGACGACTCTGGTCGTACCCGGGTGATTATTGGTGGTTTTACGGATGAAAACACCTATACCTTTACATTGACCAGTTATGGCTATTCCGGAGCAACTTCGACGCCGGCAAGTATCTCTGCGGCACCGTTAAGCACTGATGCTGTGAAAGACTATGTGGCTACCACGGTAAATGTGGCGTCTGCAGTTCAAGGAGCTGAAGTGAGCTGGAAGAATGAAACAGGGGTGGAGTGTTATGTGGTTGTATCTTTTCTGGACAGCAAGGGAATAAAAAAGGAAAAGAAATTTAATGCCAGAAATTCGGGGAAGGGAATTGTCGCAAGTTTTGTCGAAACGACTACATTAACTGTTTACGTTGAAAACACATCCGGAGGAAAATCTGATTCAAGAACATTCGATGTAAGTCCCAAGTTGGGCGAAATTTCAAAGAACGGAATGAGTATTTATTCGGTTTCTTCGGATTGGGGTGGTTGTTTGGGATCTTATTTAATTGATAACGATATTTATACCTACTGGCACACCCAATTATCAGGTTACCCTCATAATATTGTAATCGATCTGGGAAGTGAATATAATCTCAATAAGATTGAACTGGTTCGTCGGCAGGACGACAACGGGAATGGGCAGTGGGCCCCCAACCGGGTACAATTCCTGTACAGCCTGGACGGACAGAACTTCACAAACATCGGAGAGTTTGATTTTGATGTTCAGCAAATCTTTGGGCACGAATATTCGTTTGCACCAGTCTACGGACGTTACATCAAACTAATTGGGTTAAGCGGCGGACAAACCTGGATGCACATGGCTGAAATTTATTTCTACTATATGCCATGATCGGTTAATCGGAGGTTTAATTATTAAGATCAATGTTTATGAAAAATATAAAGTTTATTATTCTGTCAGGTGTGTTGTTGGGTATGGCTTTCTTGAATGGCTGTAATTCTGAAAGTGATGAGAATTACCCGGTAACAATTCGTTTCGAACACGAGTCGGCAGTTGATTCGGTTTACGATCACGATACCTATGTGCTTAAAGGACAGATTGAAGCCGAAGGGCCGATTCAACGGGTACAGTTTTACCGGAGCTTTCCCTTTAACGGAGGGCAAGATGAGGTTGAAATGGCTGCAACCGAAATAACAAATATTGCCGACGGAACGTGTTCATTCTCAGTAAATGTACCTGATATTACGTACCAGACCATGATTAAGGTCGCAGTTACACAGGGGAACGGGCATCAGGATTTTGCAAACTTTACAATCAATTCGGGCCGTATTTCAAATATTAAGACCTTGTCTAACAAATGGACTGGCGGATGGGAAAGCCCCAACTATGGAAGTTTTTTCAGCATTGCAAATAACTCGACTTACGGAATGAGCATTGAATGGCAGAGGCCGGAATTAATTTCAGAGTGCGATTTTTATTTTGGCGATTTCGCCGTTGGGAGCATTGATCTGGATTATCCCAAATTTGCTGAAGAGGCACAGTTCCCGGATATGGGAACCCGGTTTGCTTCGACCAACTTTACATCGGCAGAGTTTGATGCAATGAGAGACGATGATAAATTTAAATCATTAAGCGATCCGACTCTTCAGTCAATCGGTTTTGAAGCCGGCGACGTGATTTTGTTTAAAACAAAAAATGGAAAGAAAGGGTTGCTCAAAATCATTTCGCTGAACTCGCAAGAGGATTACAACTTTGATGTAAAAATTCAAAAATAGGGATACTGTCATGAAGTAAGAGGCTTTGATAAAAGTCTCTTACTTTCTTAACATCCTATTTTGATGGTTCCGAAACCACGATTTGAAATAGCTCATTTTGAATGGTCGGACTTTGTTGGAATCTTTCGACCCGGAGTCGGATCATTTTTAGGTTGCTTATAGAACTTACCGTCATGGGGTTACAATGATCGGGGAAGGAATAGAAAATTAAATAAACCAGCAGCATGATAAACCTGAAATTTTCTGAAAGAGGATTTTTACTTGTTGTTCTCTTGTTCAGTTCACTTTTTTTGCCGGCTGAAAAAAACTGGACGGCCCGGTGGATTACTTCCCCGCAGGTGAAAAACGAAGCGAATACATGGATTTGCTTCCGGAAAGAAGCCAATATAGCAACCGTGCCGGGGAAGGCCGTTGCTTCTATTGCTGCCGATACTAAATACTGGCTTTGGATTAATGGAGAAATGGCTGTTTTCGAAGGTGGATTAAAACGAGGGCCCTCTCCAGAAAACACCTATTATGATGAAGTAGATATTGCTCCTTTTCTCCGGAAAGGACACAACACGATCGCAATATTATTATGGTATTTTGGGAAAGAAGGTTTTTCGCACAAGAGCAGCGGGAAAGCTGGTTTATTGTTTGATTGCCAAATATCCGGCGTATCCTTGAATTCAGACGAAAGCTGGAAAACGTTGGTTCATCCTTCGTATGGACCATTTGAAGGAATTCAGCCTAACGTGCGTTTACCTGAGTCGAATGTGTGTTTTGATGCCAGGAAAGATCCCGGCGATTGGATGCTCGGGTCGTTTGATTGTTCGTCGTGGCAAACGGCAATGACGATGGGGCTTCCACCTTGTCAGCCATGGAACCAGTTAGTGCTTCGCCCGATTCCCCAATGGAAAAATTCCGGATTGAAAGATTACGAAAACAACGACGAGATTCCTTCGGTTAGTACGGGCGAACCGATCATTTGTAAGCTTCCGGCCAATTTGCAGGTTACTCCGTGGTTAAAGCTTGAAACCACTGATGGTCAGGTTGTCGACATGTGCACGGATCACCTCAATGGAGGAGGAGAGCCGAATGTTCAAGCTCGTTATATCACAAAAAATGGTATTCAGGAATACGAAAGCTTGGGGTGGATGAATGGTGAAAAAATTATCTACACGATTCCCCGCGGGGTAAAAATCTTAGCGCTGAAATACAGGGAGACTGGTTACAATACAGAATTTTTCGGAAGCTTTAGTTGCTCTGATGAGTTTTTCAACCGGCTATGGACCAAAGCCTGTCGTACGTTGTATGTAACGATGCGCGACAACTATATGGATTGTCCGGACCGGGAACGCGCCCAATGGTGGGGCGATGAAGTAATTGAAAGCGGAGAAGCATTTTATGCTTTTGATTGCCAGAGCCACGCTTTGCAGAAAAAAGGGATGCTGGAACTGATCAATTGGCAAAAGCCGGATGGAACCCTGTTCGCTCCGATTCCGGCCGGTAATTGGGATAAAGAACTTCCCGGCCAGATGCTGGCTTCGATTGGGTATTACGGATTCTGGAATTATTATCTAAATACGGGCGATCTGCAAACGATGGCCCAGGTTTACGACGGGGTGAAACGTTATTTGTCGGGTTGGTCGACCAATCCGGATGGAACCCTTGTTTACCGCAAAGGTGGATGGGACTGGGGCGATTGGGGCGAACAAATTGATATGAGCGTGCTTTTGAATGCTTGGTATTATTTGAGTTTGAAGGGTGTGAGTGAGATGGCAACAGCTCTCGGAAAGGCAGGTGACGCTACTCTTTTTCAGGAACAGATGGCGAATTTTAAGAAAGCATTTAATCAGCAATTCTGGACTGGCGAGGCGTATCGGGACCCCAATTATTTGGGGCAAACCGACGACCGGGCTCAGGCATTGGCTGTGGTTGCGGGGCTTGCCGACGAACCCAAATACCCTGCGTTGTTTAAAATATTTACCACCAACGAGTTTGCAAGTCCTTACATGGAAAAGTATGTTGTTGAGGCGCTTTTTCGGATGGGTAAAGATCATTATGCGCTTGAACGACTGAAAAAGCGTTTTGGCCCCATGATCGATGACAGGGAGCACTCAACTCTTTGGGAAATATGGGAAAATGGCGCTGACGGATTTACCGGAGGAACAACCAACCATGCCTGGAGTGGGGGCGGGCTCACGCTCCTTTCTCAATATGTTTGCGGAATTGCGCCCATTGAACCCGGTTATAAAAAGTTCCAGGTCGCACCCCAACCTGGAACTTTAGTGTCAGCATCAGCAAAAGTCGGAAGTGTTCAGGGCGTGATTGAGGTTGCCTTTTCAAATCAACCGGAAAGTTTTGAGATGAATGTAACTGTACCCGAGAACACTTCTGCTTTGGTAAAACTGCCATCAGGTGACATAACCGTGGTTAAATACAACGGAAAGATTATTTGGAAAAACGGAGCGCTGATAAAGAAGATCGGGACCAACCTGATTTCGTTCCCTGCAGGAAAAAGTCAGGCCGAGGTGATAAGCGGGAAATGGAGCTTTAAAACAATCCGATAATACTTGAATAAAAGCAATTTAGTTATCATGCCACGTTTATTGATACTGATTTTTTTTCTCTGTTACTGGTTTGGGGGAAAGGGTAATCCGACTCTGCAACAGAGTAAACTGTCGCTTGTTCCCCAACCAGTCGAAATAAAAGTTCAAAACGGAATTTTTTTGTTGTCCGGAAAAACAATGATATCAGTTCCTGTCGGAAATAATGAAATCCGTGAGGTTGCCAAGCTTTTTGCCGACGAGTTGGCTTCGGTCTCGGGCAAAAAACTGGAGATCACTTCCGGGGAAACGAAACAAGCTATTGAGTTTAAACTGAACACTCAAGCCAATCCTGTTTTAGGCGACGAAGGATACACGCTAAGCGTTTCAAAAAGAAACATCAGTATTTCTGCAAATAAGCCAGCCGGGTTATTTTACGGGGCACAAACATTATTGCAGATGGTGCCACCTGTATCGACAACTGCTCCAATCGCCATTGCTGCAGTTCAGATTACCGACTATCCCCGTTTTGCATGGCGAGGTTTGATGTTGGACGTCAGCCGTCACTTCTTCACCAAAAACGAGGTAAAACGGTACATCGACCAGATGTCCAAATACAAATACAATATTTTCCACTGGCATTTGACCGATAATCAGGGATGGCGGATCGAAATCAAGGGATTGCCCAGGCTGACCGAAGTTGGCGCCTGGCGTGTGCCGCGCACCGGATCTTTTGGCGCATTTGCACCTCCGGCTGAAGGTGAAGAAAATACCGACGGTGGATTCTACACTCAGGACGATATTCGTGAGATCGTGAAATATGCACAGGACCGTTTTGTAACCATCGTCCCTGAAATCGACGTTCCCGGTCACAGCCTGGCTTTTATTGCCTCTTATCCGGAATCTTCTTGTACCCAACGTCAGTATCCGGTAAATGCTGGTTTTGGCACCGATGCTGATGTGGTTTTGTGTGCCGGAAATGAAGATAATTTCAAGAAGTTAGAAATTGTTTTTTCTGAAGTTGCCTCGTTATTTCCATGTAAATACATTCACATTGGCGGCGATGAAGCTGATAAAGCTTTTTGGAAAAAATGCCCCCAATGTCAGGAGCGCATGAAAGCTGAAAACCTGAAAAATGAAGAGGAATTGCAAAGCTATTTCATCAAAAGGGTCAGCAAAATATTGGCAGCCAACGGCAAAAAGCTGATTGGATGGGACGAAATTCTCGAAGGTGGATTGGCTGACGATGCAACGGTCATGTCGTGGCGTGGTACCGAAGGCGGCAACACTGCGGCAAAAACCGGGCATCATGTGATTATGACCCCCAATCAATACTGTTATCTGGATCATACCCAGGGCGAGAACGTGATCGAACGTTACGGCATTCTGTTCTGCTGCTTCATGCGGATGCGTGAGGCCTACAAATTTGAACCAACCGAAGGTGTGGACAATCCATCCTATGTTTTGGGCGGACAGGGCAACCTCTGGACCGAGATGGTCCCCAATTACCGGAGGGCCGAATACATGACCTGGCCCCGCGCACTGGCACTTGCCGAAACTTTGTGGTCACCTAAAGCCGACCGTAGTTGGGATGAATTTGTGCCACGGGTAGAAGCACAGTTTCCGCGTTTCGATCAGGCTGAAGTAAACTATGCAACCAGCATATACGATCCCGATATCGCGATGGTCAAAGTCGAAAATGATGAATTGAAAATTGTTTTTACGCCCGAAATCAAAGGGCTGGACATCTATTATTCGTTCGACTGCACCTTCCCCGATAAATTTTATCCGAAATATCAGGACAAACCAATCGACATTCCGAAAGGGGCCTCCGAAATCTGGGCCATCAGCTACCGCAACGGCAAGCCCATTGGCCGGTTGCTGGTCATCAGGCTGGACGAGTTGAAAGCCCGTATGGGGAAATAATGAAATATGTAGCCGAAATAAAAACATGAATAGAATCAGGGGCATTATGCAGAACATCTATTCTTAGGGAGAATAGTGTGTGTTGTTAATCAGGCTATTGAAATTAATAGCAGCATTAGTTCAAATAATTAATCTCAGATCATGAATAAATCAATCATCTTATTGACGTGTTTTTTAATCGCTTTTCTGGGTAAAAGCAACATCGTTTTCAGTCAGAATTGCAAAACGCTATTACCCGTGCCGGTGCAGGTAAAAAGCCTCGACGGTAATTTCCAACTGTCATCAAATACAAAGATTGTCGTTCCATCGGGGAATGCTGACATCCGCGAAGTCGCCGACTTATTTGACGGGCAACTGGCTTCACTCACCGGTCAGAAGCTGGAAATCAGCAATGCAAAAACAAAACGATCCATCGAGTTTAAATTGAACACTCAGGCCAATTCCAGCCTGGGCAACGAAGGCTATTCGCTGAATGTAACCCCTCAAAACATCACGATCTCGGCCAATAAACCTGCCGGATTGTTTTATGGCGCACAAACGCTGTTGCAACTGATTCCACCGGTGAAAGCCAATGGCCCGGTAGCTGTTGCCTGTGCTGACATCACCGACTTCCCGCGTTTCGGATGGCGCGGCCTGATGCTGGATGTCAGCCGCCACTTTTTCACCAAAGACGAGGTAAAACGTTTTATCGACCAAATGGTGAAATATAAATACAACGTGTTCCACTGGCACCTGACCGACGACAACGGATGGCGGATTGAAATCAAAGCATACCCCAAACTCACCAGCGTCGGTGCCTGGAGCGTGTTCCGCACCGGACGTTACGGTGGCTTTGCTCCTGAAGAAGAAGGAGAACCGGCAACTTACGGTGGTTTTTATACTCAGGATGATATCCGCGAAGTTGTGAAATATGCTGCCGACCGTTTCGTGACCATTGTTCCCGAAATAGATGTTCCGGCTCACAGCAAAGCTGTTTTGGCAGCTTATCCCGAAGTGTCCTGTTCAGGAAAACCAACTACCGTATCGGCAGGAACCAATAATGGTATTGGGGAGAATGTCTTCTGTGTGGGTAATGAGCAGAATTTCAAGATGCTGGATGTCATCTTTGGCGAGTTGGCTTCTCTTTTTCCCGGCGAATACATTCACATTGGCGGAGATGAAGCTAATCGCGAATTCTGGAGAAATTGTCCGAAATGCCAACAACGCATGAAGGAAGAAAATATAAAGGAACTGCCTGATTTGCAGAGTTACTTCACCCGGAGGATTGGCAAGATCATCGCATCAAAAGGTAAAAAAGTGATTGGTTGGGACGAGATTCTGGAAGGTGGTTTGGCTCCCGAAGCTTCGGTAATGTCGTGGAGAGGCCTTGATGGTGCTATTGCTGCTGCAGCAGCCGGGCATTCGGCTGTTATGTCGCCCACCTCATTTTGTTATTTAGATTACCTGCAGGGTGAAAAAAATATTGAGCGTAATTCTTTTGGCTACTTGCGGGCCAAGCGGGTTTATGAGTTCGAACCGGTTCCAGAGGGGGTGGATCCTAAATATATTCTTGGAGGACAGGGAAATGTCTGGACTGAGTTCATCCCGAATTATCGTCGGGTGGAATACATGACCTGGCCCCGTGCTCTGGTGCTTTCCGAAATTCTGTGGTCCCCGAAAACAGAGCGTAACTGGGACGAATTTGTGCCCCGCATGGAAGCCCAGTTCCCGCGTTTCGACCAGGCTGAAGTAAACTACGCCACCAGTATTTACGATCCTGAGGTTGCGATGGTCAAAACCGCAGAAGGAGACTACCGGATTGTCTTCACCCCCGAAATCAAAGGGCTGGATATTTACTACACCTTCGATTGCACCTTCCCCGATAAGTTCTCGGCCAAATACGATGGCAACCCGATCAAGACCCCGAAAGGATCATCCGAAATCTGGGCCATAACCTACCGTGATGGCAAACCCATTGGGTGTCTGCTGGTAATTACGTTCGATGAGTTGAGAACTCGAATGTAAGCGGGTTCATGTAGGTTTACAAGTTCACGAATATTAAATAGTCATAAACGCCATAGCTCATACAACACAAAAATGTACAAATGGCTATTCTATTCTGATGTTAACTTGATTGAAACGCTGTTGCGAAAATTGTATGAACCAATAAATTATATGAATGAATGGTTGAAAATATTGGTCGGAAAATAGCTTGTGTAGTCATGGCGTGTCTCCTGTTGGGAGAAATTTTTGCTACAACAAGCCGGTGGAAGTTAACCCCGGATGGCGGAATTGTTTGGCAAATTGGTACAACTATTCCTCATGTCGATCATGTGGAAATGAGTGGCGACAGCTTATCGGTGATTTTGCGTTACGGAGTTAACAGCGACCGATCGTTTCAGTTGCAGCGAAGGCTTGTTTGGCCTATGCTCCGCACTATTCCAAACAATACACATGCAAGCTTCATTCTGGATGAAAATGAAGATTATGTGTCAAAACTCAGGATTAATGGCAAATTGATGCTGGCAATGGAAACTTCGGCTATAAAACTATACGGAATGATGGAGGTGGTAAGTGAAAGTTCACAGCTTCGGCTTGTCCGCACTGTTTTCCCATCCACGACCCATCCGGCTTATTACGAAGAGTATAAGCTGGAAAATAAATCAGCCGGGCGAATGGAGGTAGAAGTTCCGCAATATCGGTCGGTTACAACATCCGATCCGGAACGGGGCGTTACTGGTAGTTATCAGGTTTCGATTGAAACGCTGGGCGGTGGTTTTTATTGGCTTAAGCCAGGTGAGTCGGTATCGTGGTTTTTGCGGATTACTGCAAAGCCCCAGGGAAAATCAACTACGCTGATGGCTGTTCCGGATGAAAAACTCAGTCGGCAGGATCTGATAAAACAATGGTGGGAGCATCTTGTGCTGGAAACCCCCGATTCTGTTTTAAACCGAGCTTTTGCGTTTGCAAAGATCAGAGCGTCAGAAAGTATATATAAAACACGAGGCGGGTATCTGCATAGCCCGGGAGGCGAGGCTTATTATGCTGCCATCTGGGCGAATGATCAGGCTGAGTACGTTGGTCCGTTTTTCCCGTTTTTGGGATATGCCAAGGGAAATGAAGCTTCGCTAAATGCGTATCTGCATTTTGCCCGCTTTATGAATCCGGAATACCGTCCAATACCAAGTTCAATCATTGCCGAAGGACTGGATATTTGGAATGGGGCCGGCGATCGGGGAGATGCAGCCATGATCGCTTATGGGGCTTCGCGTTTTGCATTATCGTTTGGCGATCAGGTTACCGCACAAAAACTCTGGCCTTTGATCGAATGGTGTCTGGAATATTGCAGACGGAAGCTTACCCCCGAGGGTGTGGTTGCTTCTGATTCGGATGAGCTGGAAGGACGTTTCCCGTCCGGGAAAGCCAATCTGTGTACCTCCTGTTTGTATTACGATGCCTTGCGCTCGGCAAGCTTTCTGGGGCATGATCTGGGCGTTTCTGCATCGCTGGTTCAGCAATACCAGGAAGAGGCACGAGAGCTGTATGCCAATATCGGGAACTATTTTGGGTGCACGGTGGAAGGATTTAATACCTACCGCTATTACGAGGGGAATGATGTATTGCGGGCGTGGATTTGTATTCCGTTGACTGTTGAGATTCAGGATCGGGCCAGAGGAACAATCGATGCGTTATTTTCTCCTCGGTTATGGACGGAGGATGGGCTGGCGACACAAGCCGGGGATCAGACTTTCTGGGACCGTTCAACGCTTTATGCGCTGAGGGGTGTGCTTCAGGCTGGCGAGACTGAAAAGGCGATCAAATATTTGCAATATTATTCCCAACGACGTTTGCTGGGCGAACATGTCCCATATCCGGTAGAGGCTTATCCGGAGGGTGGACAGCGTCATTTGTCGGCTGAGAGTGGCTTGTATTGCCGCATTTTTACCGAAGGGTTGTTTGGCCTCCGTCCGACCGGGCTTAAATCATTCGCGTTAACGCCTCATTTGCCCGATGGCTGGACCCGGATGGCATTAAAGAATGTCTGTCTGAATGGACAGGTATGTGATATCGAGGTTTGCCGAAAAAACTCATCAGTTTGGGTTCAGGTGAAATCGGCATCCACCTGTTTTTCCAAAGTCATTAAAAATGGGCAGTCAGTAAATGTAAAACTATAAAATGAGAATAATATGGGTTTCAGGGAAATGATAATGCTTTTGGGAAATATCTTTCTGATATCTATTTGTACCCTGTCTGGTAATGCTTCGGAATATGGGTTGCAGGATGCCCGGTGGATTAGTAATTGTGCTTCCGAAATAACAACAGAGGCAGACATGTACCATGAGTATCCGGCTCCTTTGTTCCGGAAGGCTTTTTTCGTTGAAAAGGGAAAAATAAGAAAAGCAACCCTTTCGATCACGGCTGCCGGTTATTATCGTGCTACACTGAATGGTGAACGGGTTGGCGATATTTATCTCGATCCGGCGTGGACCAACTATAGCAAGCGGGTTTATTATTCAGAATACGATCTCACGTCGAAATTGAAGTCGGGAAATAACTGTCTGGGCATTGCGTTGGGCAATGGCTTTTATAATCCGCTCCCTTTGCGTATGTGGGGATCCTTGAACCTGAGAAATGCCCTGCCAACAGGCATCCCTGCATTTATTGCCTGTTTGGAGATCGTGTATGAGAATGGGAAAATTATGAAAGTAAAAACAGATGATTCCTGGAAATTTGCTTCAGGGCCACTCCTGAAAAATAGCGTTTATCTGGGTGAATGGTACGATGCCCGTCAGGAAATACCTGGATGGGATACCGCCAATTTTGATGATAAAACATGGAGCAGGGTCTGTGTGTGTGATGGCCCCGGAGGAAAGCTTCAGCCTTGTTTTTTTCAGCCGGTTAAAATAACTGATCGGATTGAACCGATTAAAATCGATAGTCACGAATCCGGGATTTACATCGTTGATATGGGAACCAACTTTGCTGGGACCTATAAAATCAGGCTGAGAGGGAATACCGGCGACACCATTGTTTTCCGGTTGGGAGAGCGGCTTTACGATAACGGAAGTTTAAACCCGATGACTACAGTTTGTGGACAAATTAAGGGTGCCGGGATGGGTGGCCCCGGCTCTCCGGATATTGCATGGCAGACCGATGCGTATGTGTTTGGTAAAAATAAAGAGGTATGGTATTCTCCCGAGTTTACCTTTCATACGTTCCGTTACATAGAAATTAAAGGGTTGAGCTATCGGCCCCGCGTAGCTGATATCCAGGGATTGGCATTGAATACTGCCGTAGAAGAATGTAATCATTTCGAATGTTCTTCCGGATTGTTGAACGCCATTCAAAAAATGAGTGTCCGCACGTTCAAGTCCAACTTAGTTGGCGTTCAGTCAGATTGTCCAGCCCGGGAACGCTTCGGGTATGGTGGCGACATTAATGCAGTGGCCGAATCGTACATCTGCAATTTCGCTATGCGCGACTTTTACCGGAAAGCTGTTTACGATTGGGTTGATGCAATGAACGACTCTGTTTTTGTTGACACGGCTCCGTACATCGGCTTAAAATATTGCGGAATTAGCTGGGAGTCGGCGTTCCTGTTTCTTCAGGATATACTTTACAAATATTATAATGATATAGCCATTGTTCGGGAAATGTATCCGCTCGACCTGAAGTGGATGGACAAAGTAGCCCGGTTGCATCCTGAACCAATCATTAATAACGGATTGGGCGATCATGAGTCGCTGGTTCCGGTGCCCGTGCAGATAACCGGAACCTGCCATTATTTGCAGGCTGCGGGTGTGATGAAACGATTTGCAGCGTTGATGAACGATCGAATCAACGAAAAACGATTTGCCGGTTTGGGAACAACCATCCGTGAAAAATTGCTGGAAACTTTTTGGAAAAATCCCGGTTCTGGTCTTGAAAAAGTAAACAAGCAAACGTTGTATGCTGCTTTGTTGTATTTAGGCGTGATTCCTGAAACGGAAAAACAGGCGGCTGTTGATTCATTGGTTGCTTCGGTAAAAAGAGGTGAAAACGGACATTTTACCACCGGAATATTTGGGACCAAATATATCCTGGAAGCTTTGTCGCAGGCTGGTTTAACGCAGTCTGTCTTCGACATTGTGAACAGCCGGGAATTTCCTGGCTGGGGATTTATGATCGATCGGGGAGCTACAACCCTTTGGGAAACCTGGAAGGAAAGCGACAATACCTATTCCAACTGTCACCCGATGTTTGGGAGTGTTTCCGAATGGTTTTATCGCTGGCTGGGCGGAATTCGTCCGGATAACGAGCATCCTGGATTTCAGCAGTTTTACCTTGAACCGCAAACTCCTGCGGGTTTGAGCTATGTAAAAGCATCGTATAAAACCCCCAATGGCTACATTGTGTCGAACTGGGAGAAAAAAGCTTCGGGAGAGATTGTCTACAAAATCACGGTACCCAAAGGAACAACGGCTGTTTTTCAAACTGAAACGGAAGCAAAAACAACGGTGGCTATTCGTTCCATATCGAAAAAAATGAAGCGTCAAATATTTGATTGTCAGCTTGGTGGTTTCAAGGAAATGTTAGAGGGCGGCGATTATGAAATTACCAAAAAGAACCGTTAGAAATAAAACCAATCCGGAAGCTGTTGAATAAAAAAAGATGATGAAATAGCCATAAGAGCCATCGCTCATACAAACCGGAAATGTATAAATGGCTATTCCATCCGTTGGAATTCAGATTGAAAAGCGAACGCTGTTACGAAAATTGTACGAACCAACATTGAAAATTTATACGGATGAAATAGCCATAAAAGCTGAAGCTTATACCAACCGGGAATGTATAAATGGCTATTCCATCTCGTTGAAAAACTAGTTTGAAAAACAGAAATAGATACGAAAATTGTAAGAAACAACTTTGAAAATTTATACGGATGAATTTTAAAAAAAATAGTCTGTGCAATAAAGCGCACTTGTTGGCATGTCCCCTGCTGTTGTTTTTTGTTTCGTGTAGAACCCTGCCAGAAAAGGCGGTTGCCTTAAAATCGATTGAATTTAATCATGTTCGGATAAAAGGGGAATTGTTTCAGCGGGCCATGAAAAATTTCGACCGGCTCGAGACGGAAATCTATTATCCGGAAAATGTTTTCCCGAAACAGCATCATCCAACATCGGCCGGATGGCCAGGCGATAAAGAGGGGCGGACCATTCTTGGCTTGGTCATGGAAGCTCGTGCAACGTATCGTACCCCAAAATATCTGGATGAAATGATCCGGATATTGCCTGAAAAACTGAACCGGAATGGATATTTAGGCCCGCTGCAGGGCGATACAATCGACGAGCAGCAACTTTCGGGTCATGGCTGGTTGTTGCGTGGGCTGTGCGAATATTACCAGTGGAAGAAAGATCCAAACGTAAAAACAGTCATTGAAGGGATCATTCAAAACCTGGCTTTACCAACCTCCGGACATCACCGGAATTATCCGATTGATCCGGCAGAACGGATAGCCGGAACTGGCGGCATGTCAGGCTCTTCGGTCAACATAGTGAATGGTTGGAAACTTTCGACCGATGTAGGCTGCGACTTCATTTTTATGGATGGAGTAGTGCAGGCGTACGGTTTGTTTCCTACTGCCCCGTTGAAAGCTTTGATTGAGGAGATGATGGCCCGTTTCTTTGAAATGGATTTGGTTGGGATAAAAGCTCAAACTCATGCAACCCTTACTGGTTTGCGTGCGGCGTTGAGGTACTATGAAATTACCGGGGAAAAAGAGTTACTCTCCAAAGTTGAGAAACGTTATCAACTATACCGGGAACAGGCTATGACTGAAAATTATGAGAACTTCAACTGGTTTGAACGTCCGGAATGGACTGAACCCTGCGCCATTGTCGATTCTTATTTGTTGGCAGTTCAGTTGTGGCGGTACACGCAATTATTTCATTATCTGGAAGATGCTCAGTTGATTTATTATAATGCCCTTGGACATACACAACGTGGAAACGGTGGTTTTGGATGCGATAATTGCCCCGGTCCGGCTGATAATTTCCTTTCGGTGAAAGCCGACGAAGCTTTTTGGTGTTGCTCGATGAGGGGGGGCGAGGGCTTGGGAAGGGCTGTTGAATATAGTTATTTCCAGAAAGGGGACACCATTCTTGTCCCGGCATTTTACGAAAGTTCGGCTTCGTTTCGTTTATCTGGCGGCCCAATTACAATTTCACAACACACCGATTACCCGTTTGAGAATATGGTGACTCTGCAAATCGATAGTTTGAGAAATCCATCTAAGCTGAGTCTCCAATTTTTCGTCCCCTCATGGGTGCAAGATCCGGAAATATTTGTCAACCACCAAGAAACAGAGGCAGTGGAGAAGAATGGATTTATACGTGTTGTCCGTGAGTTCAAAGTCGGGGATCGTATTGAATATGCTTTCACTTTTAAATCTGGCGTTGAGGGAGTTGCTAATCTGGCTCATACGAAGCCGGGTACAGTCAGGATGTTCTATGGTCCCTTATTGTTGGGACATGACAGTGAAACTGAGATTTCTGTTCCGAAGGGAATTATAATTGATAAAGTTGGGCGCGACAATTTTCGTATTCAGGGGACTGACATCAAGCTGTCGCCGGTTTATCATTTGATGGATTCCACTGTATGTCAGGGCTCCGGATACCGGAAGCAAATACTATTCAGAGAAATTGCCAGATAGAGCAGCAACCACTTTTTGCAGAAGAAATGAAATCAAGAAAGGATATATTATCAGCTGATTTTTTCGGGAGGGTAACCTGTCGTAGTGTTTGTTTTTTCCTGCTCACGGGCAGTATCCTGTTATCGTGCGGGAAAGAAGATTCTTCGTTGCCCGAACCGACGGTCCCGGTTTCCTTTCTGAGTTATATGAGCATTGATGAGTCATCAGGAAACCAAATTCAGATAACCCGAAAAGGGACTTTTCAGTACGAATTGATCACTTCCGGAGAAGATCCTTATTTGTCATTGGCCCCGTTAATTAAATCCAATGCTTCAGATCACGTAGTTTTTACCTTCGATTACCAAAGTACGAAAGACATCAGTAATTTGCAGATTTTTCTGGGGGCCCCGGTTTCAGAAGAACGTTCATTAAAAACGGCAACGGTTCCTTCAGCGATAAGCTGGACAACTTATTCGGTCGATTTGGGAGAATACGTTAAAAAGTTTAGCTGGGGAAATGCCGGAGATTTTCTTCGCCTCGATTTTGGGAATGAGTCGGGGGTGGTTATTCAGATCCGCAACATGCAATTCCGTGTCCGCAATGCCGAAGAAGCCGCGCTGGCTAAAGCCCGCGAAGACCAGATCGCAGAAGATCTTTTACTCGAATCGAATATTAAAAAATACCTTGCAGCAAGCTATACTTCACATGTTACTGAAGTTAAAGTCAGCGCTTCAACGGTCAGTATCAAGGGAAACTATTCAGGCGACGGGAAATTCAGCCTTTGCGAAGTGGCTCCTTACGATCAACTGACCCAGATTACCAAATTTCAGAACACAACGGCGCTCAGTAGCCCTTCGTTCTCGGTTGATCTCGACCGGTTTGTGACCCGCGACGGGTTTAAATACGATCGGGCCTTGTCGAAATGGGCAATTGCCAAAACCGGAGCTTCTTCCGACGAAATTGTTTCCAGCGCCCGTTATGCCGACCAGATTCCGGCTTCTCAAAACCTTCAGGCACAGAAGCCATCAGGACGTAAAGGTTTGGGTGGTTTCGCTGCCGAACGCGGTTTCCAGACCGACCTGGACGACCTGCACATCACCAGCGCCACCGTCAATATTGCTTTTACCGAATTCATGTACCTGCAACCACGATCCAATGCGATTGCTCATACCTATGGCGACAAAACCTACTATTTCGATCAGGCAAAGGTTGGAGCACTCGATAAGACGCTGCAAACTACCCAGTCGAAAAACATTGTGGTTGCGGCCATCATTCTGGTACAGAAAGCCGCTCATTGTGCCGATCCTGAAATCGGTAGATTGCTCCAACATCCGAATTACACTTCCGACGGCATTTATACTATGCCTAACATGACCACCGCCGAAAGCCTGAACTGCTATGCTGCTGCGCTCGATTTTCTGGCCAGCCGCTATTGCCGTAGCGACAACGCCTACGGGCGCATTCACCACTGGATCATGCACAACGAAGTGGACGCCGGGCTTTCGTGGACCAACATGGGCGACAAACCCATGATAGTTTTTATGGATACCTACATCAAATCGATGCGCTTATGCTACAACATAGCCCGGCAGTACGATGCCTACAGCGAGGTGTTCGCTTCCTTCACCCATTCATGGACTGAGCCTTGTGAAGCGAAGTATTATGCCACCAAAGACATGCTGAAAACCATGCAGGATTATTGCAATGCCGAAGGCGATTTTCAATGGGCTGTGGCTTATCACCCGTATCCTGAAAACTTGTTTGAACCCAAAACCTGGAACGATGCCAACGCCACTTTCAGCATGAGTTCGGCATTGGTCACCTTCAAAAACCTGGAAGTACTGGATGCCTGGATCAAGAAGCCGGAAAATAAATACAAAGGCACCATCAAACGAACTCTCTGGCTGTCGGAAAACGGCACCAATTCGAAGACCTACGGCGATCAGGATTTGAAAGAACAGGCGGCAGGATTTGCCTACACCTGGAAAAAGATGAAGAACCTTGATGGGATCGACGCTTTCCAATGGCACAACTGGATTGATAACCGTGCAGAAGATGGTTTGCGGATCGGCTTGCGCCGCTTCCCCGACGACACCACCGACCCGGGAGGTAAAAAACCGGTCTGGTATGCTTACCAAGCTGCTGATACCGATCAGGAGGAACGTATTTTCGACCCCTATAAATCAATCATCGGGATCAGTAACTGGAGCGAAATCATGCATGCAGTTCAATAATGCATTTAGGCTCAACAAGGTTGCATCTTCAAGGATAGGGATTTACGCTACTACTTTTCACAATTTGAATGGTATTTGCCGGATCCGAACCTGACCATGGAACAAATCGTGTTAACTGAAAGAGAAAAACTATTTGTTGATGAGATACTGAAGAAGGAAAAAAATAGCGGGATTTCAAGGAATGAGAGCAATAGATTTTTTTTGACTTTCCCTTCCCCATCAGACTTTTCCGCTCTCTTTTAATGATAGGGGAAAAAACAGATACGAAACCAACGAAAAAAGATAAACCATGATCAACAAAAAACTTATCCAATCAATTGCAGCAGCAATAGTCGTCAGCTTCTGCACCACACAATCGCCTGCTCAGCCTGTTGTACCCGATCAATGGGCTGCAACCGACGCCCTTGGCCGCAAAGTACGTGAATACCGCGATGCCGGCGATAAAAAACAAGACAAGTTCGTTGCCATCTTTTACTGGACCTGGCACCAGGGTGACGACGATACAACTTACCACGTAAAAAATATTACTGAAATTGTCCGAAAATACCCCGAGGCCATGAAAGATTATCATCATCCGGCCTGGGGAGATAAGCAACCGGGGTTCTTCTTCTGGGAACAACCTTTGCTGGGTTATTACAAAACCACCGATCCCTGGGTGTTGCGCAAACATGCCGAAATGCTGGCCGATGCCGGAGTTGATGCGGTGTTTTTCGATTGTACCAATGGCGATCTTACCTGGAAAGAGTCGTACGAAGCTTTGCTAAAAACCTGGGATCAGGCTCAAAAAGACGGGGTAAATACGCCTAAAATTGCCTACATGCTCCCGTTTGGCCCTGTTCCTCACGGATTAACTTCTCTGCGACAGTTGTACCGTGATGTGTATAAACCGGGCCGGTATAAAAACCTGTGGTTCTATTGGAAAGGCAAACCCTGCATCATGGGCTATCCCGATAACCTGACAGATTCTCCCGAAGACAAAGAGATTGCTGCTTTTTTCACCTTCCGGCCCGGGCAACCTGACTACGTGAACGGTCCTTCACGTAATGACCAGTGGGGATGGCTCGAAAACTATCCGCAACACGGCTATGTGAAAGGTGCCGACGGCAAGTTTGAACAGGTCACCGTGGGTATTGCCCAAAATGCATGCCCGGCTACAAAAGGGCACTGCAGCGCGTTTAACCTGCCCGGCTCTTTCGGGCGTAGCTTTAGCCAGCGAAACGGATTCGACCCGCGGGTAGATGGCTACCTCTACGGTTGGAATTTTATGGAACAGTGGGACCGAGCATTCGAACTCGACCCGGAACTGGTTTTTGTGACCGGTTGGAACGAATATATCGCCGGACAATGGTTGCCTAAAGATGGTTGGACCGGAGACCCGTTCTCGTTTGTCGATCAGTTCGACTGGGAACACAGCCGCGACATCGAACCCAATAAGGGATGGGGCGATAAAGGAGATGTGTATTACCTTCAGTTGGTCGATCAGGTAAGGAAATTCAAAGGAATGACGCCTCCTCAAAAGATTTCAGGGCCGAAAACCATTAAAATTGGGAAAGCTGATGGCTGGGCCGATGTTGCCCCTTATTTTTCGCACTACAAAGGGAACACTTTGCCCCGCGATCATCGAGGTCGTTACGATCAGTACTATAAAAACAATTCGGGGCGTAACGATATCACAGGTGCCAAAGTTGCCCGGGATGCCAATAAACTATACTTCTATGTAGAAACCGCCAAAGCACTGTCCCCTAAAACCGATCGGAATTGGATGATGCTTTTTATTGATACCGACCGGGATAAATCGACCGGCTGGAATGGTTACGACTACATTGTCAACAGGGTCAATCCGAAAGGGAAAGCCATTGTAGAAAAAAATGTAGATAACCGCTGGGAATGGGAGCAGGTAGCCGAAACCAACTATGCCGTTACCGACAACAAACTGGAACTGGAAATTCCAAGAGCAATTCTGAACCTGCTTGGAAAACCGGTTGATATTGAACTGAAATGGAATGACAATATGCAGGAGAATGGCAATATCATGGATTTCTATGTTAATGGGGATACAGCTCCCGGCGGCCGTTTCAATTTTGTTTATTCTGAAAAAAACTAATAAAAACCAATAAATCATACTGATGAACAGACACAATGTACCGGGATTATTCCCCGGATTGATTCTTCTTTTACTTTTTATTTCTTGCGGATTGGATAAAAAAATGGTATCCGGCGAAGCGCTTGAACGCGGTTTTCTCACTCCTCCCGATTCAATGCAAACCAGCGTTTACTGGTATTGGATTTCGGATAATATTTCGAAGGAAGGAGTTGAGAAAGACTTGGAGTCGATGAAAAAAGCCGGTATCAACCGTGCGTTTATTGGCTACATCGGGCAGAGCGATGTGCCTTATGGAAAGGTAAAAATATTTAGTGACGAATGGTGGAATATTCTGCACGCAGCTCTGAAAAAGGCGACCGAACTGAACATCGAAATCGGGATCTTCAATTCACCGGGCTGGAGTCAATCGGGGGGGCCCTGGGTTAAGCCAGAGGAAGCCATGCGTTATTTGACGACTTCGGAATTGCATGTGAGTGGCCCGCAGAAATTTAGTCAAAAACTGGATAAACCGATCGAGCTCTTTCAGGATGTAAAGGTGATTGCTTATCCACAACCGAAGGATGATCAACTGATTCTGAATAGCAACAATGCGAAAATCAGTTCTTCCCCCCGGGTCGATAATTTGTCAAAGCTGACTGATCGCGACCGCAAAACGGGGATCAACTTTCCTGCTGAAGGAGATTTTTCTATCGATTTCGAATCAAAGGCACCTTTCACGGCCAGGAGTCTTTCTGTTTTTCCGATTGAAAAGCCCATTAACAATCCGGCAGAGCTTCAAGTTAAAGAAGTCAATGGGAATTACCGGACGATTGCTGAATTCCAGGTTAACCGTTTCAATGCAGAATTAAATGTAGGTTTTGATCCGTATGCCCCGGTGGTTGTCTCGTTCCCGGAGATAACAGCTACTTCATTCCGGCTTATTGTGAAAGGTATAAATGCAAGTAACGGTCTGGCCGAAGTAGAGCTTTCAGCATCCCCCCGTGTTGAGCGTTACCCCGAAAAGACATTGGCAAAAATGTACCAAACGCCACTCCCTTACTGGCACGAATACCAATGGTCGGAGCAAGCAGAGCCTCGAGATAAATCGACAGTAATTGATGCATCGAAAGTTCTGGACCTGACCAGCTATCTTGCTGCTGATGGCACATTGAACTGGGATGTTCCTGAAGGGAACTGGGTGATTCTTCGTACAGGAATGACCCCTACCGGAACAACAAATGCTCCGGCATCTCCTGAAGCTACAGGTTACGAGGTGGATAAGATGAGTAAAAAACACGCGGAAAAACATTTTCATGGTTATATTGGCGAAATTTTGAAACGTATTCCGGAAGCCGATCGCAAAACCTTTAAGGTAGTGGTTCAGGATAGTTATGAAACTGGCGGGCAAAACTTTACCGACGACTTTCTGGATGACTTCCGGCAACGGTACGGATATGATCCGGTTCCGTTTCTTCCGGTTTATAAAGGATATGTGGTAAACAGCCAACAGGCTTCCGACCGATTCTTATGGGATATGCGTCGCATGGTGGCCGACAAGGTTGCTTATGATTATGTCGGAGGGTTAAGAGATATCAGTCATAATAATGGATTGCACACCTGGTTGGAATGCTACGGCCACTGGGGCTTCCCTGGTGAATTCCTGATGTACGGCGGACAATCGGATGAGATCGGGGGTGAATTCTGGAGCGAAGGTGATTTGGGAAATATTGAAAACCGTGCGGCTACTTCTTGCGGACACATTTACGGGAAAACAAAAATTTCAGCCGAATCGAATACCTGTGGTGGACCTGCTTTCAGTAGATATCCTGCAATGTTTAAACAACGGGGAGATCGTTTTTTTGCTGAAGGGATAAACAATACCTTACTGCATGTCTATATTAGCCAGCCGTATGAGAACAAAACACCTGGTATCAATGCTGATTTTGGAAACGAATTCAATCGTAAGAACACCTGGTTTTCGCAACTGGATGTTTATGTTGATTATCTGAAACGGACCAATTACCTTCTCCAGCAGGGTATAAATGTTGCCGATATCGCTTATTTTATAGGTGAAGATGCTCCCAAAATGACGGGAATTACTTATCCTGAACTTCCGGTTGGATATCAGTTCGACTATATGAATGCTGAAGTGATCGAAAAATACATGACAGTGAAAGATGGACTGATTACTCTGCCCCACGGAACACAATACCGGATTCTGGTATTACCCAAACTGGAAACCATGCGGCCTGAGTTGCTGGCTAAAATCAAACAGTTGGTCCGCGATGGTGCTGTTGTTCTTGGGCCGGCGCCTAAACGTTCCCCCAGCCTGCAAAACCAGCCTGAAGCTGATCTGCAAGTTCAGAGAATGGCGGCCGAATTATGGGGCGATGTGGACGGGGTGAAAGTAAAATCACGCAGATTCGGAAAAGGGACAATCATGAATGGCTTGAGCATGGAAGAAGCATTCGCTCAAATCAACTGTACTCCCGATTGCAAACTGCCCGAAGACCGCACCATTCACTACGGACACCGCACTTCGAAAAATGGTGAGTTCTACTTTGTGACCAACCAAACCGGAGAAACCAAGCTGATTACCCCTGAATTTCGGGTCAAAGGCCTGCAGCCCGAACTTTGGGAAGCTACCACCGGATCGACGCGTCAACTTCCAGCATATGAACAGAAAGAGAATACCACAGCCGTCCCGTTGAAACTGGCTCCTTACGAAAGTGTGTTCGTGGTTTTTCGCAAACAGGCAGGCCCGGCTTTAGCCAACGGTGTGGAAGCCAACTATCCGGAGCCAACGCTTTTGACCGAACTGAAAGGCCCGTGGACCGTTCAATTCGATGTAGCTCAGCGCGGTCCGGAACAATCGGTTGTGTTCGAAACCCTTCAGGATTGGACAACTTCTTCAGACGAGCGGATCAAATACTATTCAGGAACAGCTTTCTACACCAATAAGTTTAATTTGGAAAAACTACCAGAAAATGAGCGTGTTGTGATCAATCTGGGCAATCTTACTGCTATGGCAAAAGTTGTCGTGAACGGCCAATATGTCGGCGGAGTCTGGACTCCACCTTATCAGTTGGATATCACTAAATTGGTGAAACCTGGCGAAAATGATCTAAAAATTGAAGTCGTGAATACATGGGTTAACCGCTTGATTGGCGATCAGCAATTGTCTGTAGATCAACGACCAACTTGGTGTGCCGTAAATCCATACAATGTGAGTAGTCCGTTGCAACCTTCAGGCTTGTTCGGGCCGGTGACTGTTTCGGGTGTGAAGTATTAATATGCAAAATCAGAATCATGTTAAGAAAAGATATTTCAAACATGAACCGGTTGTTGATGATCCTTGTACTTTGGTTGTCGACAATCGGGTGTTTGGCTCAAAATCAAAAGTCCTATGAGGATTTATCCGGCGAAAACTATTACCGCGACCTGTATCCTGATACCTGGGTAGCCAATGATGCGCTGGGGCGCGCCATGCCCGACTTCCAGCAGGTTGGCTCTTTGAAAAACGATCAACGCCGGGTGGTCGGCATTTTTTACATCACCTGGCACACTCAAGACCATTATGCCAATTTTAAAAGTCCCTATTCGGCAGATGTGACCAAGGTTTTGACTGCTGACCCTAAAGCCAGATTGGACGCCAACCATCCGCTTTGGACTGAAGGTTCGTATCACTGGGGCGAGCCCGAAAATGGGTATTTCCTGAGTCAAGATGAATATGTGATCCGAAAGGACATGTCGATGCTGGCTGATGCCGGGGTCGATGTGCTGGTGATGGATGTGACCAATGCCGTGCGTTACTGGGACGAATGGGAAGTGACTTTTAGCACGATGGAAAAGATGAAAGCTGAAGGGAATAAAGTTCCGAAGTTTGTTTTCTGGGCATTCAACGGGCCGGTGATTACCGTGGTGCAGGATCTGTACGACCGTATTTACAAACAGGGCAAATACAAAGACCTTTGGTTCTACTGGGATGATAAACCTCTTTTACTGTACAATGGAACGCCCGATTTTGATGCCAACAGCGGTGGAAACAAGCACCCGAATCCGCATTACGATGCTGCTGCCAAAACCGATCCAAAGAACCCGCACTATGGGGACCCTGACTATACCGAAGAATTTTATAAAGATTATACTAAAGAAGTGAAGAACTTCTTTACGCTGCGCACCATGTGGTGGGGATATTACGAATGGGGCGGAAAACGTTTTATAGGCACGGAAGACAACTGGAGCTTCGGGTACAGCATGGCCGACGCCAGGGTAAAAGCGCTGAAACCCGAAGAGCTGGTTTCGACACACAACGGCAAACGCGAAGAGGCTGCCGTCACCCCGGCTCAGCACCCGGTTACCATGACCAGCGAAAACATGGGCGTTGGCAAATCGTGGTCACGCCAGTTTGGTGAACCTAAATTGAATGAATACGATGTGCCCGATTCAGCTTATGTTCCCTGGCTCGGCAAAACAGTAAAAGACCCTGAAGGATACGGTATCTATTTTCAGGAACGATGGGACGACGCCCTAAAAGCAAATCCGGAATTCCTGTACATCAACGACTGGAATGAATGGACAGCCGGCAAATACCAGCCCGACGGTGGTGGAAAAACACCCTGGCTGGGGCGCGATAATTCCTTCTTTTTTGTCGATCAGTACAATTCGGAATTTAACCGAACTGTCAGTCCGATGAAAGGTGGTTATACCGACAATTATTACATGCAGATGGCCCAGAACATCCGGAAATACAAAGGCATCAGGCCAATTCCCGAATTGAAGGGTTATTCGAAGATTAAAACCGACGGCAGTTTTGAAGATTGGAATTCGGTTACAACCGAGTACCGCGACACCAAAGGCGATGTCGCCCACCGCGACCACAATGGTTATGGAGGACTGCACTATACCAACACCTCTGGACGAAACGATATTGTTACAGCAAAGGTGGCTGTCGACAAACAAAACATCTCATTTTATGCCGAAACCAGCAACAATCTGACGGCCTCAACCGACAACAACTGGATGCTGCTGCTGATCGATGCCGACAAAAATCCGGCAACAGGCTGGTATGGTTATGACGTTATCGTCAATAGGAGAGTGAAAGATAATCAGACTACTACCCTGATGCGTTATGATTCGGCTTGCCCCGAAAATCCATGGAGGGAAGTAGCTGACCTGAAATATCGCTATAACAATAATAAGTTGGAATTGGCCATTCCCCGAAGACTAATTGGCTTGTTGGGAAATCAGTTCACCTTTGATTTTAAATGGAGCGATAACCCGTCTGAACTGAATGACCCGATTTCATTCTGTACTCATGGCGACACGGCTCCGAATCGGCGTTTTAATTACCGGTGTATCTGGAATTTAAAATAATCAATAAATACCTTTGAAATGAGATTGTTGGAAACTTTAACATTTTTCCTTCTTCTTGGAATATTTTTACCTTCAATGGCGCAGCTTCCCTCTGCATTTGAGGACAACAGGGCGTCGAAAGTTCGTTCAACTGCATTAACCCGTAAATACCTGACGGCCGAACGCATCGTCTGGATATCTGACCCTTCCGGGGAAAAGGTGCAAAATGCAGAAAGCATCCTGAATCCTGGCATCGGACAGGCAGACCTTAACCAGGGGAAATATCTAACCCTGATCAATGACAAAGAATCGAAATCCGGATTAATTCTTGATTTTGGTAAGGAAATTCAGGGTGGGATAGAGATTATCACGACGATCAACAATCAAAATCCGGTCGGACACGTTCGCGTTCGGTTTGGAGAATCGGTTAGTGAAACAATGAGTGATATTGGCATCGATGGAGCAACAAACGATCATGCCATGCGCGATTTTGTAGTTCAGCTTCCCTGGTTGGGGCGTTTGGAAGTTGGAAATTCCGGATTTCGCTTTGTGCGCATCGATTTGGTAGATCCGGATTCCAAAGTTGAAATCAAGGAAGTTAGTGCTATCTTCACATATCGTGATATCCCTTACCTCGGATCGTTTACCTGTAACGACGACCGTTTAAATAAAATCTGGATGACTGGAGCTTATACCGTTCATCTGAATATGCAGGATTACCTCTGGGATGGGGTGAAACGCGACCGCTTAGTGTGGGTGGGTGATATGCACCCTG
Source organism: Bacteroidota bacterium (assembly GCA_029265715.1). Lineage (GTDB taxonomy): Bacteria > Bacteroidota > Bacteroidia > Bacteroidales > Prolixibacteraceae > Aquipluma. The sequence continues at coordinate 58,922 of JAJUGZ010000001.1, read as the reverse complement.
AAGTGATGACCATAAATTCGGTGTTTGGATATAACGACGTGGTGCCGAAAAGCCTTGATTTGGCGCGAGACCTGACACCTCTGCCTAACTGGATGAATGGCATCAGTTCCTATTCGATGTGGTGGATCCTGATTCAACGCGACTGGTATTATTACCAGGGCAATCTCGATTACCTGAAACAACAAAAAAGCTATCTGACGGCATTGTTGAAACAACTGGCTGTTAAGGTTGATACAGATGGAAAAGAAAACCTTGAGGAAATGCGTTTTCTCGATTGGCCATCAAGCGAGAATAAAGATGCCATTCATGCCGGATTGCAAGCGATGATGATTATGACTTTTCAGGCTGGAGCAGAATTGTGTGAAGTTTTAAATGACCCTGAAACAGCAAAAATATGCAATTCTTCAGTCGATAAACTCAAAAAACATATTCCTGATATAGCTGGATCAAAACAGGCAGCTGCTTTGCTTGCCATTTCAGGCTTAATTTCTCCTGAAAATGCCAATACCGAAGTTCTTGCCCGGGATGGCGTCCATAAAATGTCGACCTTCTATGGCTATTACATGCTGAAAGCCCGTGCCATGGCCGGCGATTACCAGGGGGCCATCGACAATATCCGTCAATATTGGGGCGCCATGCTCGATTTGGGCGCGACTACATTCTGGGAAGATTTCGACATCGACTGGATAAAGAACGCGGCCCGAATTGATGAAGTTGTTCCTGTAGGAAAAACCGATGTGCACTCATCCTACGGAGGGTATTGCTATAAACAGTTTCGTCACAGCTTTTGTCATGGCTGGGCATCTGGTCCGACAAGCTGGCTGACCCAATATGTTTTGGGAGTAAACGTTCTTGAACCAGGTTGTAAAAGAATCAAAATTGACCCTCATCTGGGCGATCTACAGTGGGTAAAAGGCACTTTCCCGACGCCGTATGGGATTGTAAAAATTGAGCATCAAAAACAGGCAGGCGGAACAATAAAAACAACATACCAAGCGCCGAAAGAAGTAAAAATAATGTTGCTGTGATCCATAATTTTTACATCCACCCAAATGTTGAATTGATCAATTCGATTTCCATACCCGAAAGATATGGAGAATTATATTTTATCCACCTGATTTATAAATTGATCCTAAATTGATCCCCGATTTATAAATTGATCCAAAACTTTTCGGGTAGGTGTACTAATAAAAAAAGGGTGTCTCGGACTTTTGAGACACCCTCTTTTGATACATTTTGACACATTGATCAGTGCCCAGAACAAGACTCGAACTTGCACACCGAAACCGGCACCAGCCCCTCAAGCTGGCGTGTCTACCAATTTCACCATCTGGGCAGCTTGATTTGCGATTGCAAAGCTATAAAAATTCCCGAATTTCGCGCAACCCGAATTATTTTTTTCCGGAATTCTTTATTGGTTCGTAAGTTCGTTCAAATTTACACGAAGTTATGCGGTTGTTTTGATCCAGATAGAATATAGTCCGCTCTTTCTGCGTCACAGCCGGACTGCTCATCGGATTGAGCGTTGTTTCTCCCTGGTTGATGGTCGTACTTTTTAAACTTTTGGTTTGTTCGTAAACCGCCATCTTTTTTGTTTCCGAGAGTTGGATGATTACCGGCTTTTCTCCGTATTGTTCTTCCAGGAACGAAAGATCTTTCCCGACATATTGTTTTTCCAAATTGCGTTCAATCGAGCACGAGAACGCGATCAGGGCCATCGTCACAATGTAAATATATTTCTTCATCCGTATGCTTCAGTTTTTGTGAACCAAAAGTGGACAAATTTTCCTGAATCAAGAAATCAGCTTTGAGATATTCGACAGATAACCCATGAAAATCGATAAACCATCAAAAGGGGTCCAGGTTTGTTCCCCGAACCAACGGCATAGAGCTGTCTTGTTGTGGGTCATAGAATCTGATTTGCTTTTCTAAATGTCTTGTTCGTAAGGTTTTTATGTGTTGGTTTAACGAGGGCCGTATCCTGCTTTTGATAGTTTCCAGTTAACATTTCAACCCCCATCCATTAACATTTTTGGCATCTTCGGAAACTAACGCTGACGTAATTTTGAAGGAAGTGAATTAACAGATCATAAGATGATGAAGAAAAATGTATTTCTATCAGCCCTGATTTGTTTCGGGTGCTTTTCATGTCAGACTATTCCGTATCAATTAACCGAAAAAGGTGTTGAGCTAAAGGTTAAAGGCGAAAGTCGGGATCAGTCGAAAAATGTAAAACTCGAAGTTGTTGCCGACAACATTATCCGGGTGACGGTTGCACCAGATAATAAGGTGCAGAAAGACACCAGTCTGATTATTGTGCCTGGTATCCGGCAAACAACCGAGTGGAAATCGCTAACCACCGACAGTTCCATTCAGATTCTAACATCGAGGTTGAAAGCCGAGCTCATGCTGAAAAACGGGCGGGTTAAGTTTTTCGATGCCGGGGGCAAAGAACTTCTGGCAGCCCGAAAGGACGGCGGTTCAATGTTGGCGCCTAATGACGATGGAAATTATTCAATGCAGCAGGTATTCGATTCTCCGGACGACGAAGCTTTCTATGGGCTGGGACAACATCAATCGGACGAATTTAATTACAAGGGCCGAAACGAGGTTTTGTATCAGTACAATACCAAAGTTTCCATTCCTTTTATTGTTTCGAACAAAAACTATGGCCTGCTGTGGGATAACTATTCGCTGACCAAATTTGGTGATCCGCGCGATTACTCCGAAATGGATTTGTTCGGGCTTACCGGAAAGAATGGCGAAAAAGGAGGGCTGACTGCTTCGTATTACATTAATTCAGATACGACCAATATTTTTGTCGAACGTCCGGAGTCAGCCATTGATTATGAGAATCTCGAAACGATCAAAAACTTTCCGGAGGGATTTCCGTTTCACAATGCCAAAATTGTCTGGAAAGGGGAGATCGAACCCAGAGAAAGCGGCAATTATCATTTTAAATTGTATTACGCCGGATATACCAAAGTTTATATCGACGATGAACTGGTTGTTCCCGAACGCTGGCGGACAGCTTGGAACCCCAATACCTACAAGTTTGCCAAAAATCTGGAACAGGGAAGGAAATACAAGATCAGGCTCGAATGGAAACCCGATGGCGGAACCTCGTACATCAGCCTGAAAGCGTTGAGCCCTCGCACCCCGGAAGAACAAAATGCGCTGACGTTGAGCTCGGAGGCCGGTGATCAGATTGATTATTATTTTATTGCCGGAAACAGTGCCGACGAAGTTATCAGTGGTTATCGCCACCTGACCGGCAAGTCGCCGATCATGCCCAAATGGGCTATGGGCTACTGGCAAAGCCGCGAACGTTACAAAACGCAGGATGAATTGCTCGATGTTGTGAAAGAATACCGCAAACGGAATATTCCGCTCGATAACATCGTGCTCGACTGGTCGTATTGGCCGGTTGATGCGTGGGGGTCGCACGAGTTTGATGCTGCCCGTTTTGCCGATCCGGCCGGAATGATCGATCAGGTACATCAGATGAACGCCAAAATCATGATTTCGGTTTGGCCTAAATTTTACATCACGACCGAACATTACAAAGAATTTGCCGACAAAGGCTGGATGTATCAGCAGGCTGTAAAAGACAGTATCCGCGACTGGATCGGGAAAGGTTATATCGGCTCGTTTTACGATGCTTACAGCCCCGGCGCCCGCAAATTGTTCTGGGAACAGATGCGCGAACACCTCTACACCAAAGGAATTGACGCCTGGTGGATGGATGCTTCGGAACCGGATATCCAATCGAATGCAAGTCTCGAATACCGGAAAAAATTAACAAATCCGAATGCGTTAGGTTCTTCAACCAAATACCTGAATGCCTATGCGCTGATGAATGCCATGGCCATTTATAACGGACAGCGGAGTGTTGATCCGGATAAACGGGTTTTCCTGTTAACCCGCTCCGGATTTGCCGGGCTGCAACGGTATTCGACAGCAACCTGGAGCGGCGACATCGGTACGCGTTGGGAAGATATGAAAGCGCAGATATCGGCCGGCCTTAACTATTCCATCTCCGGAATTCCTTACTGGACCATGGATATCGGCGGCTTCTGTGTCGAAGGCCGGTACGAACGGGCCAAAGAAGGTTCCGAAGATTTGAACGAATGGCGCGAATTAAATACCCGCTGGTTCCAGTTCGGTTCGTTTTGTCCGCTTTTCCGTGTTCACGGGCAGTTTCCGTACCGCGAAATTTATAACCTGGCCCCGGAAAACCATCCGGCCTACAAAAGCATGGTTTATTACGACAAACTTCGTTACCGCCTGATGCCATACATTTATTCGCTGGCCGGAATGACCTGGTTTAACGATTATACCATCATGAGGGCGCTGGTAATGGACTTTAATGGCGATCCGGTTGTGAATAACATTGGCGATCAGTACCTGTTCGGGCCTTCGCTGATGGTAGCCCCGGTATATGAATATAAAGCCCGCTCGCGTCAGGTTTATTTCCCGGCGAATACCGGGTGGTACGACTTTTACTCCGGAAAATACCTCGACGGAGGCCGGACCCTGACTGTTGATGCGCCGTATGAGCAAATGCCGCTTTTTGTCCGCGAAGGCTCTATCGTGCCGTTTGGCCCGGCGGTTCAGTATGCGACCGAGGCCAACGATAGAACGCTTACCTTGTTTGTTTACACCGGGAAAGATGCCGATTTCACGATCTACGAAGACGAAGCCGTAAACTACAATTACGAAAAGGGCGCCTTCTCCCGCATCCCGTTGCATTACGACGAACAATCAAAAACACTGACAATTGGCGACCGGCAGGGTGAATTCCCGGGCATGGTCCAGGAACGGAATATCCGGATCGTCTGGGTTGGAAAAGACAAACCGGTAAAAGCAGATCCGGATTGTCAGGCCGATCAGACCGTTACGTACTCCGGGAAAACGATCGCCATTGTAAGGATTTCCGACAGATGAAACGGCAACGTCCATTGAAGCAAAACTTCTTCAGAGCGCGTGTTTGTCCGGTAAAACAGATTAAAATACCAATAAATTACACATGAAGAGAATCTCATTTTTTACGATTATTTTATCCGGCTTGATAGCCTGTACAAGTCAACCCAAACAAGCAAACGATCCGGATGCCAGAGATCAGGCAAAAATTGACAGCCTGATCAGCCAGATGACCTTAGACGAAAAGATTGGCATGCTGCACGGCAATTCAAAATTCACCAGCGCCGGCGTCGAACGGCTGGGCATTCCGGAACTGCACATGTCTGACGGGCCTCACGGCGTTCGTGAAGAAATCAGCCGCGACTCATGGGCTGCCGCTGGCTGGACCAACGATTCGTGCACATATTTCCCGACCGGAACAGCGCTGGCCGCAACCTGGAACCCCGAACTGGCCAAACAAGGCGGAACCGCTTTGGGCGAAGAAGCCCGCTGGCGCGGCAAAGATGTTTTGCTCGGGCCCGGTATCAATATCATGCGTACGCCGCTGAATGGGCGCAATTTCGAGTACATGGGTGAAGACCCGTACCTGGTAAGCCAAATGTGTGTCCCGCTGATTCAGGGAATCCAGTCGGGCGACGTGGCTGCCTGCATCAAGCATTATTTGGGCAATAACCAGGAAACCGATCGCGGAACCGTGAACGTTGAAATGAGCGAACGGGCTTTGCGCGAAATTTACCTGCCCGGGTTTAAGGCTGCGGTTGAAAAGGGCGGCGTTTACACCGTCATGGGGGCTTACAATAAATTCAGAGGTTTGTGGTGCTGCGAAAACCCGTATTTGATGACCGACATTCTCCGGGAGGAGATGAATTTTAAAGGGTTGGTTATGTCTGATTGGGCTGCCGTTCATACAACGACAGAGTCTGCACAGGCCGGCCTCGATTTAGAAATGGGGACCGACAGCGCTTACAATCGCTACTATTTTGCCGATAAACTTCTGAAGGCAGTTCAGGAAGGAAAAGTAAGCGAAGAGGTGATCAACGAGAAAGTCCGTCACATTTTGTGGGTGATGCTGAAAACCAAAACCATGGACAGTCTTCGGGCCAAAGGCTCGTTTACAACGCCCGAACACTCGCAGGCTGCTTACAATGTGGCTAAAGAATCAATCGTTTTGCTGAAAAACGATAATCAGCTGCTGCCTATTCATCTGGAGAACGTGAAAACCATTGCCGTGATCGGCGACAATGCTACCCGCAAACATGCTGCCGGCGGAAACAGTTCGGGCCTGAAAACCAAATATGAAATTACCCAGCTGGCCGGACTGCAAAACCGCTTGGGCAATTCGGTGACTTTGAATGTCGTTCAGGGATACGCCAAAGAGTCGGAATTAACCTGGGACAAAGGCCTGATCGTTAAGGAAGACAAAGCACGCCAGGCCAAACTCCGGAAAGAAGCCGTTCAGGTGGCAGCCAAATCGGATGTGGCCATTGTTTTCGCCGGGATTAACCACGATTACGATGTGGAAGGTTACGACCGCCCGGATATGAATTTGCCTTATGGACAGGAGGAACTCATTCAGGAGGTTGCCAAAGTGAACCCGAGAACGATTGTCGTATTTACGGCTGGCTCTCCGCTCGATTTGAGCCGCATCAACGACCAGGTCCCGGCGATGCTCTGGGCATGGTACAATGGCTCTGAAGGCGGAAATGCCCTGGCTGATGTGCTTTTAGGAAAGGTTAACCCTTCAGGAAAAATGCCCTTTACAATTCCGGTCTCGCTCAGCGACAGCCCGGCCCATGCGCTGGGTAACTTCCCCGGCAAAGAGCTGACTGTTAAATACGAAGAAGATATTTTAGTCGGTTATCGCTGGTACGATACAAAAAACATCAAACCGTTGTACCCGTTTGGCCACGGCTTGTCTTATGCGACTTTCGAATATGCCGATGTTCAGACCAACAAAGCAGAATACCGTCAGGATGAAACCATTAAAGTTCAGGTTAAAATAAAGAATACCGGGAATGTGGATGGCGCAGAAACGGTGCAATTGTATGTTTCCGATCCTGAATGTTCGGTCGTCCGTCCGGCCAAGGAATTGAAAGCTTTCAAAAAAGTATTCCTGAAAAGCGGGGAGGAGCAGGTTATTGAACTGAACGTGAACGTATCAGACCTGGGCTTCTGGAACGAAGGCAGGCAAAAGTTTGATGTGGAACCCGGAAAATTTGATTTGCATGTAAGTGCTTCGGCTGGTGATATTCGCCTGAGTAAAGAAATTATGGTTCGATAACCGGGATGCAGGGGCGTATGTTCTGCGCCTCTGCTTTTCATATATTTTGTATCTTGTCGGTACTAACTTTTCTAAAACAATAACTTATGCAAAAAATAAACAGAATTAATTGTTCCTTCCTGATAGCAGTTTTGCTGTTGATGTTTGGAAGTTTGCGGGCCCAGTTGCCCCTGGCTTCCGGGGCACCCAACCAGGCTTTGCTGAACGAGCCGGTTGATATCAGTGAAGATTTCAGGAATTTTTCGAATACCTATTTTTTAGCTGATAGTTTAACCGCCTTCGATCCGGCGACTGGCCGGGGAACGGTTAGATGGATGCGCAATGTGTACCAGACACGGCAGGCATTCAACAATATGCTGGCTTTTTTGCGCCCGATTGGAGGAAATGAATTTCCGGGGCTTGAATACGAAGCCAACCCTCACATGCCGTTTTCGCTCGAATTTGTTTCGCCCCGGACGGTTCGTATCCGTATGAAAACGGGCATTGAAACACAGCCAGACCAGCCATCGCTGATGCTGGTCAACGGGTTTGCTCCAACCGACCGTTCCTGGAAGTATTCGAAAATAGAGGGAGGACATAAATACACAAGCGCATTCGGCTCCGTGATTGTTCGGATCTCGCCCTGGCGAATCGAGTTTTACGACGCTCAGGGCAAGTTACTTACTCAGACTGTCAATCAGGTCGATAATAACGAGACCTACACCCCCTTTGTCCCATTTGCCTACGTGCGCCGTTCGTCGGATTATTCGCGCAGCGTGAATGCCGCTTTTAGCCTTTCGCCCGGTGAAAAGATATTCGGTTGTGGCGAGTCGTTCAAAGGGTTAGATAAACGGGGGCAAAAAGTGGTTTTATGGACCGATGATGCCAACGGTGTGCAGAACGAAACCATGTACAAGCCAATCCCATTTTTCATGAGCAGCCGCGGATACGGCATGTTTATGCACACCTCGTCGCCAATTTCCTGCGATTTTGGGAAGTATTACAACTCGGTGGCCAACCTGATGATCGGCGACGAGTCGCTCGATTTGTTTGTTTTTCTGGGCGAACCCAAAGATATCCTGGATGCCTATACCGATCTGACCGGAAAAGCAACGATGCCGCCGCTGTGGTCGTTTGGCCTGTGGATGAGCCGCATCACTTACTTTTCTGAAGCCGATGGCCGGAAAGTGGCTGCCGATTTGCGCAAGAACCGAATCCCGGCCGATGTCATCCATTTTGATACCGGCTGGTTCGAAAACGACTGGCGTTGTGATTACCAGTTCTCCAAATCGCGGTTTGACAATCCGGAGAAAATGATTGCCGACCTGAAAGCGATGGGTTTGCACGTGTGTTTATGGCAGTTGCCGTACTTTGTGCCCAAAAATTCGTTATACCGGGAAATCATCGACAAAGGCCTGTTTGTGAAAAATAACAAGGGGAACCTTCCGTACGAAGATGCCGTCCTCGATTTCTCAAATCCGGCAACGGTTGACTGGTACCAGGATAAAATTGCCGGGTTGCTGAAGCTGGGCGTTGGTGCCATTAAAGTTGACTTTGGCGAAGCAGCCCCGGCCAACGGGATTTTTGCTTCGGGACGGACCGGTTTTTACGAGCACAATCTCTATCCGCTACGCTACAACAAAGCCGTGGCTGAAATCACAAAGAAAGTAACCGGCGAAACTCTGATCTGGGCGCGCAGTACCTGGGCCGGAAGCCAGCGCTACCCGCTTCATTGGGGAGGCGATGCCGCTAATACGGACAATGCGATGGCATCGACTTTACGGGCCGGTTTGTCGTTGGGTTTGTGCGGTTTTACTTTCTGGAGCCACGACATTGGCGGTTTTGTTAATCGCACGCCTGAAGAACTGTACCGCCGCTGGCTGCCTTTCGGGATGCTGACGTCGCACAGTCGCACGCACGGGGCGCCACCCAAAGAGCCTTGGGAATACAACGATGACTTTAACAATGCCTTCCGTATGGCCGACGAAATGAAATACAGGTTGATGCCATACATTTATGCCCAGTCGAAATATGCCAGCGAACACGGATTGCCTATGGTGCGTGCCCTCTTTGTGGAATATCCGCACGATGCCGGTTCCTGGCTGGTTGACGATGAATATCTGTTTGGTTCCGACATGCTGGTGGCTCCGTTGTTCGAAGCCGGAAGCACCGGACGAAATGTTTATCTCCCGGAGGGAAAATGGATCGACTACCAAACCCGAAAAGTTTATGAGGGTGGATGGCATCGCATTGAGGCCGGAAAAATTCCGGTTGTGGTGCTCGTCCGCGATGGCGCCGTCATCCCGCACATCAACGTGGCGCAATCAACCCGGGATTTAGACTGGTCGAAGCTGGAACTGGTGGTATATGCAAGCGGCGACGAAAAAGCAACCGGTAAAATCTGTTTGCCTTCCGACCAGAAATTATTCGATCTGGCGGTTGCTAAAAAAGGGACAACCTTTGTACTTGAAAACGATCCTTTGAAAAATGTGGTTAGCTGGAAAATTGTTTCCGGCGTGAAATAGTTTTTTGTTTTAGGTTACAATTAAAAGCTCCGGATTTCATATTGCTGATTATCCGGAGCTTTTGTTTCAAACAGGTTAACCCTTTTATGCATAGAAATCAGTAAATTCATAATCTCTAATAAAACCTACCAAACAATGAGTAAGATAAGTGTATTTGTTATCATGTTGTCAATGGCGTTTTGGGGGTATGCACAGCCTTCCGGCATTCAGATTTGCCTCAATTCGCTTGGTTTCTTGCCGCAGTCAGAGAAAAAAGCAACCGTCCTGGCCAACGAATCATTTGAATTTCAACTGATCGATGTGAAAACCAATCGGGTTGTTTTCTCCGGAAAAACAAGTTCTGCCTTGTGGCAGGAAGACGTTGACGCCTCGGCCTGTATCGCCGATTTTTCAGCTTTCGAAACGCCCGGGACCTATCGGCTTGAAATCCCCGGACGGGCCCGGTCGGTCGATTTCAGGATCGGGCCGGATGTGTATAATGCTGCTTTTTATACCACTATGCGTGCGTTTTATTTGTGGCGCTGCGGAACGGCTGTTTCCGGCGAGCACAACGGAGTGAAGTATGAGCATGCGGCCTGCCATCTGAACGACGGGTACGAAGATTATATCGGGAACCCGGGTTCGCGGCGCGACGGGACCAAAGGTTGGCACGATGCCGGCGATTACGGGAAATATACCGTGAATGCCGGCATAACAGTGGGCATGATGTTTTTGGCCTGGGAACTCTTTCAGGATAACCTGAAAACAGTAAAACTCGATTTGCCCGAAACAGCCCCGGGGTATCCGGATTACCTGAAAGAATTGAAGTGGGAGACCGATTGGCTGCTGACCATGCAATATCCGGACGGCTCCGGAAGGGTTTCTCACAAGCTTACCCGGACGAAATTTGCCCCGTTCATCCCGGCTGAAACGGATTCGGCCAAACGATATTTTACCGATTGGAGTTCGGCAGCCACTGCCGACTTTGTAGCTATGATGGCGCAAGCGGCCCGTTATTTTAAGCCATACGATCAGGTTTATGCCGGGGTTTGCCTGCAGGCTGCGTGGAACAGCTATCGATTCCTGAAAGAGAATCCGGAAAACAAAGGATTTGTGCAGGGCGATTTTTCGACCGGCGGCTATCAGACAGCCGATCCGGACGACAGGCTGTGGGCTGCTGCGGAGTTATGGGAAACAACCGGCGATCCGGAAGTTTTGGCTGACTTTGAAAGAAGGGCTAAAGCCTTGAATGCAGGTATTCATGAAGATTGGGACTGGGGCAATGTGTCGAACCTGGGAATGTTCACGTATGCGCTTTCCGGCAGATCAGGAAAAAATCCTGAAATTCTGGCTAAAGTGAATAGAAATATCGTTGCTGTCGCTTCGAAAATTGTGGAAAACAGCCGTGCTGATGTTTTTGGCCGGCCGCTGGTCCGCTATTACTGGGGTTGTAATGGAACGGTTGCACGGCAGGTGATCAATTTGCAGGTTGCCAACCGGATTGCTCCGGATAAAAAGTTTGAAACAACCTCGCTGGCGGCTATTGGGCATTTGTTTGGGCGGAATATTTACAACCGTTCGTATGTAACTGGGTTGGGGATAAATCCGCCGATGAACCCGCACGACCGGCGTTCGGGTTCCGATCAGGCCGAACAACCCTGGCCCGGCTATCTGGTTGGCGGCGGACAGTCTGCTACCGGATGGAATGATGTCCAGGAAGATTATATAACCAATGAAATTGCGATAAACTGGCAGGGGGCATTGGTTTTTGCACTGGGCGGGTTTATTTCATTGCCCTGAGTTTTTGCATGAATTTTCTCCCGGTTTCAGATAATAAAAAAGCCATCATTAAGATGGCTTTTTTATTATCGTTATGAGATGAGTTGTCTTTATACGATAGACGGAATCTGACTTAAGTTGTATTTGCCTTCTTCCAGTTTGCGGCGCACTTCAGAAAATGCTTTGATCGTGTACTCAACATCTTCCAGGGTATGGACCGCTGTTGGGATTAAGCGAAGCATAATCTGTCCTTTCGGGATAACCGGGTAGGCAACAACCGAGCAGAAAACGTTGAAGTTTTCGCGGAGATCCATAACTACGTTGGTCGCTTCGGTTACACCTCCTTTAAAATATACGGGAGTAACAGGTGAGTTTGTAACACCTAAATCAAATCCTTCAGCACGCAACCCACTTTGTAACGCGTTAACTACGGTCCAAAGTTTTTCGCGCAGTTCTGGTCTGGTACGGAGCAGTTCAAGTCGTTTAAGAGCTCCGATTACCATAGGCATAGGCAACGATTTGGCAAATGTCTGTGAACGCATATTGTAGCGCAGGTAGTTGCAAATATCTTCATCGCATGCGATGAAAGCACCAATTCCAGCCATTGATTTGGCGAACGTTCCAAACATTAAGTCGACCTTGTCGGTTACTCCAAAGTGTTCGGCGGTTCCGGCGCCGGTTTTACCCATTGTGCCAAGTCCGTGAGCATCGTCAACCAAAAGGCGGAACTCGAATTCGTCTTTCAGTTTGGCGATTTCATCTAATTTACCGAGGTCTCCTGCCATACCAAAAACACCTTCGGTAATAACCAGGATACCACCATTTTGCTTTTCAGCCAATTTGGTTGCACGACCCAACTGTACACGCAGGCTATCCATGTTGTTATGGGCATAAACGAAGCGTTTTCCCATGTGAAGACGTACACCGTCGAGGATACAGGCGTGTGACTCCGAATCATAAACAATCACGTCGTTACGTCCGCAGATTGCATCGATGATCGAAACCATTCCCTGGTATCCATAGTTTAACAGGAAAGCATCTTGTTTGCCAACAAACTGAGCAAGCTGTTGCTCAAGTTCTTCGTGGCGACTGGTTTGTCCGGACATCATTCGGGCCCCCATCGGGTAAGCCAGTCCCCATTCTGCAGCAGCTTTTGCATCTGCTTCACGCACTTCCGGATGATTTGCAAGACCGATATAATTGTTCAGGCTCCAAACCAAAACTTCTTTTCCTCTGAATTTCATCTTGGTCCCGATCTCACCTTCCAGTTTTGGGAAAGCAAAATAACCATGCGCCTGCTTCATGTATTGACCGAGGCTACCTAAATTGCCTTTAAATTTTTCAAAAATGTCCACTTGATCAGGTTTTAAAATTTCTGTGCAAATGTAATTTTTTTTAAGAAGTCTGCAAATTTGTTAATTAATACTAAACCCGAAGGTTTTCTTGATAAATCGTTATAATTTTCGGCCCTGATTTTTGCATAAAATAATGTATATTTGCGCCATGCTAATGAGAATGAGAAATTTCCTTCTGGTCGGGTTGCTGGGGTTGCTGGTTTTAAGCTCCTGTGGCGACTATAACAAAATTGTGAAAAGTACTGATTATGAGTTCAAGTACAAAAAAGCAATCGAATATTACGAAGACGGTGAATTTGTTCGATCATCTACTTTGTTAAAAGAGTTGCTGAACATTTACCGGGGGACCAGCCGGGCCGATAAGGTATATTATTATTATGCGAAGAGCCAGTTTGGGGTAAAAGATTACATGATGGCCGGGCATTACTTTAAAACGCTGGTGAAAGAATTTCCCCGCAGCGAGTATGCCGAAGAGTCGCAGTTTATGGTTGGTTATTGTTTTTATCTCGATTCTCCCAATCCAAGGCTTGACCAGACCGTGACACAGAATGCAATTGATGCATTGCAGTTATTTATAAACCTGTATCCAAATTCATCTAAAGTGGATGAAAGTAACCGGTTGATTATTGAGTTGCGCGATAAATTAGTTTATAAATCGTTTCTGACCGGGAAACTTTATTATGATCTGGGAAACTATCGGGCTGCTGTTGTCGCTCTGACCAATTCTCTGAAAGATTTTCCGGATACCCGTTATCGGGAAGATCTGATGTTTATGCTGCTGAAGGCCAAGTATTTATTGGCTATCAATAGTATTCAGGAAAAAAAGGAAGAACGGTTGAATTCTGCATTGGATGAATATTTTACCTTTGTCGATGAATTTCCGGAGAGCAAACATCGGAAAGAGGCCGAGAAATTTCATCAGACTACGGCAAAGCTGTTGAATTATAATGAAAATTCTAATTAATTACGAATATGGATTTTAAAAAGGTTAAAGCTGAAGCAACAACAATTTCGAGAGACTTACGCGAAATAGAAAAAGCTACCGGGAATATTTATGAATCAGTGATGATCCTGGCAAAGCGTTCAAATCAGATTGCCTCGGAAATGAAGGAAGAATTGAGCCAGAAATTGCAGGAATTTGCTTCGTATACCGATAATCTGGAAGAGGTTTTTGAAAACCGCGAACAAATCGAAATTTCGAAGTATTACGAACGGCTTCCCAAACCGACGCTGATTGCTTATGAAGAATTTGTTAATAACCAGATTTATCATCGCAATCCGGCAAAAGAAAACCGCACAAAAGAAGTTTAACATTAAAGCCCTCTGAATGAGGCTGAAAGGAAAACATATCGTATTAGGTATAACCGGAAGTATAGCTGCCTACAAGGCAGCTTATCTTTTAAGGGGGTTAGTGAAAGAGGGTGCTGAAGTACAGGTAGTGATGACTCCCGCCGCGAAAGAATTTATTACCCCGGTTACTATGTCGGCTTTGTCGGGAAAGCCGGTCGCTTCCGAATTTTTTACAGCGAACGATGGCACTTGGCATTCGCATGTCGATATGGGGCAGTGGGCCGACCTGATGGTGATTGCCCCGGCTACGGCTGCCACGATCGGGAAAATGGCACATGCTGTTTGTGATAATCTTTTGATTACAACGTATTTGTCGATGAAAAGCCCGGTGATGGTTGCTCCGGCGATGGATCTGGATATGTTTCGGCATCCGGCCAATCAAAAGAATATAGAAATTCTTCGGTCGTATGGGAATATGATTGTTGAACCACGCGAAGGAGAACTCGCCAGCGGTTTGATCGGGAAGGGGCGGATGGAAGAGCCGGACGTGATTATTGAAGAAATTGTTAAATTCTTCGATCGAAAAAAAAAACTGCTGAATAAACATTTTTTGGTCACAGCAGGGCCAACCTTCGAAAGAATAGATCCTGTCCGTTTTATCGGGAACCACTCGTCCGGGAAAATGGGTTATGCCATTGCCGAATCGTTGGCCGATTCTGGCGCACTGGTTACCTTGGTTTCCGGACCGGTAACAGTTAAAACAAATCATCCAAACATTTCGGTTGTCAAAGTAATGTCGGCTGACGAGATGTATCGTCAATGTGTGGTCGCTTTCCCTGGAACCGACGGGGCCGTTATGTGTGCGGCCGTAGCTGATTTTACACCTGAAAATACAGCCAATCAGAAAATTAAGCGTGGAGCCGATGATTTGGTTATTCGTTTGAAACCAACTCCGGATATTGCTGCTGAGCTGGGAAAAATGAAAACCGACAAGCAAGTGTTGGTCGGGTTTGCCCTTGAAACGCAGGATGAGTTGGAAAACGCACTCCGGAAGATGAAAAAAAAGAACCTCGACTTCATCGTTCTTAATTCGCTCAACGACCCTGGCGCCGGTTTTGGGGTCGATACTAATAAAATTACCATCATCGACCGGAACAATATTCAACAAAATTTTGAGTTAAAATCTAAGTCGGAAGTTGCTGCTGATATTGTTGACAAGATTTTAGAAGTGATTGCGGGAAAATAGGGCCTTCCGGTTTTAATTTTTTATTTTTACTCACATCGATTAACTCAGGAAAATGAAGAGGTCTCTGTTGCTTTTTATTGTGGTTTTTGCTTCGGTATTTATCGTCTGCGGACAGGAGTTGCGTTGTAATATCAGCGTGTCGGCCACGCAGATACAAGGTGCCAATCGCGAGATGTTCCAAACCATGCAATCGGATATGTATGAGTTCATGAACAACCGGAAATGGACTGAATATAAATATGCGATTGACGAACGGATTGAGTGCAGTTTTTTCATTAATCTGACCGAACAGATTTCTTCGGATGAATTCAAAGGTTCACTCCAGGTTCAGGTTCGCCGACCAGTTTTCAATTCTTCATTTGAAACTACTTTGCTGAATATTAAGGACAACAATTTTCATGTTCGTTATGTAGAGTATCAAAAACTGGAGTTCAATGAAACTTCTAATAAGGATAACCTGACAAGTATTTTAGCTTTTTATGCTTACGTTATTTTAGGGATGGATTTTGATTCATTTTCGCCGGAAGGCGGGACACCATATTTCCAGAAAGCCCAAGCTATTGTAAATAATTCGCAGAATGCCCGCGAAACCGGGTGGAAGGCTTACGAAAGCGAACGGAACCGTTACTGGATGATCGAAAATTTGCTTAACAAATCGTACGCTCCGTTTCGGGCCTGCATCTATCAGTATCATCGGCAAGGATTGGACCTGATGGCAGACAAACCGGCAGAGGGACGTGCTGCCATTGCCGATGCATTGAAAAACATTCAGAAAGTTTTTCGTACCAGGCCTTCTCTCTATATTTTGCAAATGTTCTTTGATGCGAAATCAGACGAGTTGGTGAATATCTTTTCCAAGTCGTTCCCGGATGAGCGAAGCCGTGTGGTGACCATACTCGAAGAATGCGACCCGTCGAATACAAGCAAATACGAAAAAATATTGAAGTCGGAAAGTTTATAACAGGTTAAAAGTCGGTTACTGTGTTACAATCCCTTTCCATAAATAATTATGCCCTGATTGAGACGCTGAACATGAATTTTCAGCCGGGCTTTACAATTTTGACCGGTGAAACTGGAGCCGGAAAATCAATTATTCTCGGGGCAATCGGACTTATTTTAGGACAGCGGGCTGATACGTCAGTGTTGCGAAACAAATTGGAAAAATGTACCGTTGAGGGGATATTCCGGATAAAAGATTACGGACTGGAACCTTTTTTTGAAACGAATGAGCTTGATTTTGACGAGCAGGCCATTTTACGTCGAGAAATAAGTCCGACCGGAAAGTCGAGGGCTTTTATTAATGACACACCGGTTAACGTTAGTTTACTTCGGGAGCTGGGCTTGAAGCTGATGGATATCCATTCCCAGCACCAGAACCTTGAATTGAATGAAAAGCATTTTCAACTGAAGCTGGTTGACCTTGTAGCCGGGAATGAGGCGCTTTTGAAAGAATATGCAGCCGACTTTAAAACATATCTGTCGCTTCAGGGGAAATTAGCCGAAACGCAGGAGTTGGCGGCACAATCGAAGGCCGACCTGGATTATTTTGAATTTCAGTTCAGGCAGTTAGACGAAGCGCGTTTGACAGAAAACGAACAGGAACAACTGGAAGCGCGACTGGAACAAATGACCCATGCCGAAGAAATTCAAACCGTTTTTGGCCATATGGCTTTGGCGCTTGCAGGCGATGAGCCGAATATTTTAGCAACCTTGAAAGAGTCGATGCAGCAAATAGGTAAACTCCAAACGGTATGGCCGGGCGCTGCCGATTTGTTTCGCCGCATGGAGTCGTGTTATTACGAGCTCAAAGATCTGGCAGAAGAGGCCGAAAGCATTGCAGAGAAAGTAGAGCATGACCCTGAAAAAATACAGATAGTTACCCAACGGCTTGATTTGATTTACTCGTTGCAGCAAAAGCACCGGGTGGGCACGGTTGCCGAATTATTGGCATTGAAAAACGAGTTTGGAGCAAAAATACAGCAGGTTAGTTCATACGATCAACAAATAGAGACCCTGCAGAAAGAATTGGAAGTTCAGAAAAGTAAATTGACCAAACTGGCCGGGAAATTAAGGGAAAGTCGCAAGAGTGCATCAAAGCCAATCGAACAGCGGGTGATTGATGTGCTTCAAAACCTGGGGATTCCAAATGCTGCATTTCGGTTGAATTTTAGGGAATTACCTGATTTTTCGCCAACCGGTTCAGACGAAATCAGCTTTTTGTTTTCGGCTAACCGGAGCCAGGAATTACAGGAAATCTCTAAAATAGCTTCCGGGGGTGAAATGTCTCGGCTGATGTTGGCTGTTAAAACGCTGGTAACCAGCGCTAAGGCTTTGCCGACTATTGTGTTTGATGAGATTGATACCGGTATTTCGGGTGAAGTGGCCTTGAAAATGGGCGCAATTCTGAAACAGCTATCAAAAACAGTTCAGGTTATTAATATCACGCATCTTCCCCAGATCGCCGCGAAAGGGGACCAGCATTTTCATGTATTTAAATACGACTTGGGCGATCAGACATTTTCATCGATTCGCGAGCTCGGGCGCGACGAACGGCTGAAAGAGATTGCAACCATGCTGAGTGGCGAAAATTATACTGAAACAGCAATTATTGCAGCACAGGAACTTCTTCAGTAAACACTAGTAATCTCCGGCCTGAAAAATAACCGGTTCGTTTTTCGTCACATAATCGTCGAACTGTTGGATGTCTTTTATGGGAGGATAAATCAGCAGGTACGACATGTCTGAAAATTCCCGGTCAAGCATCCGGGGTATGCCAGAGTATGATGATTGGTACGAAAGAGTATTCCGGCGTGGATAAATGACCACCAGTAAATCAGATGTTGTCGCCTCTTTTATGCCTTTCCCCAGTTCTTCCAGTCCATTAACACAATTGAATTCGGAAAGCGTGGATAAGCGCAGCTGTTTTAACAGATGGGCGATGGCTGTTGCTGTTTCGTGGCTGCAATGAAAAAGGCATTTTGCAGAAAGGTTTTTCGATAATATGGCTATTCGGCTGACCCAGGTTTTAAAGCCATATTCCTTTTCGGCATATTCCGGGACAAAAACCTGAATGTGCTTGGTTTCATTTATGTTGGTAGTCGGGTGATATATGCCCAGTAAAAAGGTAGTCGAGTTGATCAGGTGCTCAATTGTTCTGCCAAAAATATATTCCGAAAGCTTTGCCCGGGGTGAAGTTCCGAGGATAATATCGGATGCTCCAACAATTTTTGCAACCCGTTTAATCCCGTTCGCGACATTCTGGTCAATAGTCGAAATTACTTCAACCTGCCGGTCGGTCTGAGCCGCATGATGAATCAATCGTTGGAGTGTCTGACGAGATTGTGCCAGTTTTTGGGAAGCTTCTTCATCATCGGGAACGACTGTTAAACCATAAACAGGTATATTTTTGTTCGGACGGCTAAACAACAAGGTCAGGTCTATCAGCTCGTTCATGGTTTGTGGGTTGGCAATGGGCACAAGGATCCGCTCTTCAGTAAAAGACAATTGAGCTTTGTCGGGTAATTCTTCTTCGAGGGCGATTTTGCGGGCCGCATTTTCGGTTACAAATGTGGCGACCATGCAGGTAGCCAGAATCAGGACAACCGTTCCGTTCAGGATATTTTCATCGATGATCCCAATCCGGAACCCAACCATAATAACGGCAATGGTTGCAACGGCATGTGAGCTGCTTAATCCGAAAATCAACTTTTGCTGAGTTACAGAATAATTCAGGGTTTTGGCAGTAAGCCAGGCTGCGATCCACTTGGCCGAAAGGGCCACTAACGTTAATGCGACGGCGACAATCAACGCTTGAGTGCCGTGTGTTAACGAACTTAGATCGATGATCATCCCGACACTGATCAGGAAAAATGGAATAAACAGGGCATTGCCGGCAAACTCAATCCGGTTCATCAGAGGCGATGTTTTGGAAATGAGTTTGTTTAATACCAGTCCTGCTGCGAAGGCTCCGATAATGGGTTCCAGACTGGATAACTCGGCGATGTATGCCGAGAAAAATACGATCGCGAGTACAAAAATGTAATGTGAATATCGTTCATTTTCGAGACGTTTAAAGACCCAGAGGGCAATTCGGGGAACGACGAAGAACATGATCAGGAAAAAGATAGTGAACGATAACCCAAGTCTAAGCCAAAGGGCAGAGGTCAAACCATCCTGGGCTGCTCCGGTAATCATGGCCAGGATGACCAGCACGGCGGTGTCAGTAAAAATGGTGCCACCTACGGTAATGGCGACGGCTTCGTTGCGGGTTACATCCAGTTTACTGACTATCGGGTAGGCAATCAGCGTGTGGGTCGAAAACATGCTGGCTGTAAGCAGGCTTGTCAGGAAACCATACCCCAATAAATAGTAACATACCGGTAATCCGATCGCCAAAGGGATCAGGAATGTAAAAAAGCCAAACAGCAAGCTTTTGTGGCGGTTTTTCGTGAATTCGTGAAGCTCGAGATCAAGGCCGGCCAAAAACATGATGTAGAGCAGGCCAATGGTCGAAAACAGCTCAACGGCTGAGTTACGTTCAATCAGGTTAAATCCGTGCGGGCCAATAAATAATCCGGAGATAATCAGCACAATGATTCCCGGTACTTTGAGCCGGCGCAGGACAAGGGGCGAGAGCAGAATGATTGCCAGGATGATGGCAAAGATCAGCACCGAATTGTGGAAAGGCCTGTGAAATTCCACGGATAATTTGTCAAGCATAAAATCCATAGCCTGTGTGGAATTAAGTTGACTGCAAATAAACAAAATAAACCCCGACTTTTTTTGAATAGGCTGCTTTCAAATAGAATATTCTATAACAGCCGGGAATCAAGGTTAAGAATTGTTTGTTGGCTTCGGCCCTGGATTTTGGTTTTTGGGGTTATTCCCTTTTGGTTTTCGCTGGTTAAACTTTCGGGTTGGTGGTTTCCTGCGTTTGTTGCCGCTGCGTGGTGGCCTGACTTTCCATTCCGGTCCTGCACCTAATTCTTCCGGAAGAGGCACTTTAAATACTTCACGTTCAATTAGTTTTTCAATGCGCTGAAATTTATCCATGTCGTGTTGGTTGATCAGCGTGATAGCCACACCTGTTTTATCGGCGCGGGCAGTCCGGCCAACGCGGTGTACGTAATCTTCGGCTGATCCGGGCACATCGAAATTGATCACCAGGTTGATATCTTTAATGTCGATTCCGCGCGACAAAACATCGGTTGCCACCAGTACGCGTGTTCGTTTTGACCGAAACCCGATCAGCACTTCTTCGCGTTCTTTCTGTTCCAGGTCCGACGAAATTCCTTCGGCAGCAATTTTAGCACGGCGTAAACTTTTTACAATGTCGAATACTTTTCGTTTGGTCGAGCTGAAAATGAGGATGCTGTCAAAGTCAGGTTTGTCTTTGATCAGGCTGTTTATCAACGGGATTTTCTGTTCGTCATAAGTCAGGTAAGCTGCCTGCAAAACGCCTTCGGCCGGTTTGGAAACCGCGGTGCTGATTTCAACCGGGTTCTTCAGTATTTTGGCTGCCAGGTCACGGATTTTTCGGGGCATGGTAGCCGAAAACATTAGCGTTTGGCGCTCTTCTGGCACATAGCTTAAAATTCGCAAAATATCGTCGTGAAAGCCGATGTCGAGCATGCGGTCGGCTTCGTCGAGCACGAGGTATTTTATTTTGTCGAATTTTACATAGCCCAGGTTTAGGTGCGAAATCAGTTTGCCGGGAGTTGCCACAATAATGTTGGTGCCGCGGGTCAGCGCTTTGCTTTCCTGGTCCCAGTCAGAACCTTCCCGCCCGCCATAAACGGTTACCGAGTTGATGTTCAGGAAGTACGAAAAACCTTGTATTTGTTGGTTAATCTGAATGGCCAGTTCGCGGGTGGGAACAATAATTAAGGTACTCAGGTCGTGGTTTTCTTCTTCCGAGAGTTTACTGAGGATGGGCAGCATAAATGCAGCCGTTTTGCCGGTGCCGGTTTGGGCACAAGCCAGCAAATCATTTCCCTTTAATGTTTCCGGAATAGCTAACTCTTGTATTGGTGAGGCTTTTTCGTAGTTCATGTAGGATATTGCTTCAAGAACTTTTTCGTTTAAGCCGAATTCTTCGAATCTCATATTTTACGTGTGCAGCACTTGCAGATTAAAATTATTTGGTAAAAATAAGAAATCATTTGAAACGATGGGAAGAACTGCCTTTCCCGATTCCATAAATAATCTGTTTATCCCGGATTATTAAGTATAATTTTTACTGCGACTGAATTTTATTACTGAATTGGGATAAAAAAATCGGGCAATTTGTATTTTTGTGCCGTCGAAAAAATTTAGACTAAAAATAAAACGTATGGGAAGAGCATTCGAATACCGCAGAGCTGCGAAAGAAAAACGTTGGGACAAAATGTCCAGGATATTTCCAAAATTAGCTAAATCGATAACTGTTGCGGCCAAGGAAGGTGGCCCCGATCCGGAGACTAACAGTAAACTGCGGACCGCCATTCAGAATGCGAAAGCCGAAAACATGCCCAAAGATAATATTGAAGCTGCGATTAAACGGGCTTCGGGAAAAGATGCAGAAACATTTGTTGAAGTCAACTACGAAGGGAAGGGCCCTCACGGTGTGCTTGTTTTCGTTGAATGTGCAACCGATAACCCGACACGGACTGTAGCCAACGTGAAATTTTATTTCAGTCGTAACGGTGGCGGGTTGGTGCCAACCGGTTCACTCGAATTTATGTTCTCTCGTAAATCGGTTTTTGAATTTGCAAAAACCGACAGCATCAATATTGAAGAGCTTGAACTTGAACTGATTGATGCCGGTTTGGAAGAAATCGAAGAACATGAAGGAACATTGTACGCAACAGCCGATTATACAAACTTCGGGACAATGTCGCATGCGTTGGAGAAATTGGGCATCGAAGTAACGAAAGCCAAGCTGCAGCGCATTCCGACGACTCCGGTTGAATTTACTGAAGAACAATTGGCCGATATCGAAAAGCTGATTGACAAACTGGAAGAAGATGACGATGTTCAGGCTGTTTACACCAACATTGCCTGATCTGTTTTTTTTGATATTTGCAGAATCACAATTACCGCAAAAAGTTCGTCAGCAAAAACTGGCGGACTTTTTTATTTTTAAGATACTGAATTTCCCGGGGACAATGAGTAAACGCGAACTGAAAAATTACCTGAAAGAACTGACCAAAGAGCAGTTGGAAGCGCAGATCATTGATTTGTACGGTCGATTTAAAGACGTAAAAGAGTTTTATGATTTTGCCTTTAATCCGGACGAACGAAAAATGCAGGAGCAGTTTCGTTGGCAAATCGGGAAAGAGTATTTTCCGGTGAATGGGCGCAGGGCCAAAGCCCGCCGTTCGGTGGCACAGAAAATAATCCGGAAGCTGTTAACCTTAGGGGCCGAACCATCGATGGTGGCCGACCTGATGCTTTATAACCTCGAAATAGCCCAGGCTTTTTCGGCAGAAAACCGTGTCCGTCAGGAGTCATTTTATGCGAGTTTGTATAAATCGTTTGATGAAGCCTTGAAATACATTTCTGAAAACGGGATTTCCCGCTCGTATCGATTGCGCATCGAAAAAATAGTTGACGAAACAATCAGACAGCGTTGGCCAAACCGGTCGGAGTTCGAACGTTTGGCCGAAATGTACATTCAATAAATACGCATGTCCTTGTATTTCGGCCGAAAGGAACTGCTGTAGAAAACTTCCTATAAACCAGAAAAAACTGTAATTTTTAAGCATCAATTTCTATTCAATCGGTCATCTATGAAAATCGCCCACATTATTCCCGGCTCAGGAGGCAGTTTTTATTGCGGAAATTGTTTGCGAGACAGTAAATATGTCAAAGCGCTGCAAGCACTGGGACACGAAGTCGTCAAAGTTCCGCTGTACCTTCCGTTGTTTGACGATGCACGCGATTTGAACGAAGTGCCTGTTTTCTATGGTGCTGTGAGTGTTTACCTGAAGCAGCGGTTCGCGCTTTTCCGGCATGTTCCGGCTTTTGTCGATCAACTGCTCGATACCAAACCAGTTTTGAACCTGGCAGCCCGGAATGCCGGTTCAACCCGCGCCAAAGGGTTGGAAGAGATGACGGTTTCGATGTTGTTGGGCGAAGAAGGCTTGCAGCGCGACGAACTGGAACGGTTAACCGACTGGTTGGTCAATGAGGTAAAACCCGACGTCGTTCATTTGTCAAATGCGCTGTTGCTCGGTCTGGTCCGAAGAATAAAAGAGAAAGCTGGCGTGCCGGTAGTTTGCTCGCTTCAGGACGAGGATGTTTGGGTTGATGTCATGAGCGAGAAATCGCGCAGCAAGGTTTGGGAATTGATGAGCAGGCGTGGTCGGGATGTCGATGCGTTTGTGGCGGTCAGCGATTTTTATGCGGGAGAAATCAGAAAAAAGATGGAGATCCGGGACGAACAGATGCACACCATTCATATTGGGATTGACGCCGAAGATTACCATCCAAAACCTGTTTCAGGGAAAGAGCCGGTGATTGGGTATATCTCCCGAATGTGTGAGGAGAATGGATTGGGCGTGTTGGTCGATGCCTTTATTTTGTTGAAAAACAGGCCGGGCATGGATTCAGTTAAACTGAAAATTACGGGCGGGAAAACGGGAGACGACCGCAAATTTATCAAATCGCAAAAAGGGAAAATAGCTGCCGATGGGTTGGCCGACGATGTGTTGTGGGTCGATGAGTTTGAGGGCGAAGCACGTCAGCAGTTTTTTGATACGGTCAGGCTTGTGTCTGTCCCGGTTTTAAACGGCGAGGCCTTTGGTTTGTATCAGCTGGAATGCATGGCTTCGGGGATTCCGATGGTGCAACCTGCGTTGGGGGCTTTCCCCGAAGTTGTTAATGGCAGTGGGGGCGGGGTCGTTTATTCGCCCAATACGCCTGCCGAACTGGCCCGGGCATGGGAACAACTGATCCTGGATAACGAAAAGCTTCACCAGTTAAGTGCTGCCGCTGTTTCGGGGGTTAAAGCCTATTTTGATATTTACCGGCAGGCTGCAAAACTGACGGAAGTTTATAAAGCGGTGTGTGGCAATGGTTAGCGTTGGTGCAAAGGCAGGTCGGCTGGTAACTCATACCCGATTTCAACAATACCTTTGAATTCGTCATTTTCAATCCATGGTGTCTGGATGATGATTTTCCGGATCCCATTTTTCTCGGTCAAATAGGTGTTTTCGGTTGGTTTTTTCAGCATTTCGGCCAGTTTGACGCGGGAGGCCGGCGAATGGCAGTTCATCAGGTTCTGTCCGATTAATTTTTCGCCTCCGTATTTTTGAAATTGCGCGACAGACCGGTCGTTCATATAAACAATAATCCCTTCGCGGTCGCAAATGGTAACAGCTCCGTTAAATTGCTTAGCCCAATCAAAATTCATAGGTTATTTTTTCTTCTGATAAAATCGGACCCAGGCAATTTCAAAGGTGTGTGGGATACATCCGTTGGGCTCGAATGCGACAATCGATGAGGCATTCAGGTGCATGTCGATATGAGGGATCTGCTGGGTGACAGTCAGCAAGTCGCGTCCGTTGATTTTCCAGGTCAGTTTATTTTCGGCCCATTCCAGCGTGAAAATATAAAATTCGCCCGTTTTTAACCCCGACAAGCTTTCGCTGAATACCTGGACTTGGTCGCCATTTTTAACCAGCAAGCCAACCTGGTTGCGCGGCCCCATCTCGAGCAGGTTTATCTGAGGTGAGTTTTCTTTTCCAATCAGGTAAATCACATCGGCGATTGATTTTTCGGGCGAATACTTTACTTTGGCTTCAAGAATCCCGTTTTTCCACCAATTTGAACTGCCTGTCGAGACGATTCCCGACGTGTAGTCGAATTCCTGTTCCAGAAAACCGTATGGATATTTCCATTGCAGTCCTTTGCTTTTTTCTTTGCGTACTTCAATTTTCAGCGACCCTCCGGTTTTCAGGTTTTTGCCATCCGAAAAACTCTGAAGGTCGCCTTCTTGCGAAAAGTTTGAGCCAACTGTTTGGCTGGCCCAGTAGCTCATGGGGGTCCATTTTTCGTGATCTGGCCTGGCCGAAATAAAGCGGTCTTCAAACACCAGGTCCCAGGATTTGAGAAAATCGAAAGCGTTCGATTTTTCATATTTCAGGTAATTAATTAACTCAGGAAGTTTTTTTAGTTCTTCCAGGCGTTTGGCTTTTGCCGCATCTTCGGTTTTTTCCCACCGTTTAGTGTCTTCCAAATAGGCTTTTTGTTTTGCAAATTCAGGAGAATGAACGATCTTGCCCAGTTCGTCAAATCGCTTGCGCTCGGGCGAATCTTTCATACGCAGATAGTTCTGATAATCCGGAGATTTTGCATACTGGAAATAAAACCTGATTTCTTCTGAGTTTTTCAGTCTTTCATATTCTTGATGTTTGGCAAAGGTGTCGGTCTTTTCAAATTTACGGGGATTTTCGAGGTACTTTTTCCGTTCCTGAAATTCCTTTGAATTGACCAGCTTTTCTAAATCGGCCAGTCGGATCATTTTGGCTGCAATCTCCGGATTGGGTGTTGGTTTGTCTGATGAATGAGCGGCTAATTTTTTGTCGTTTTTTAGTTGTTGATATTCGTTCCAAGCTTTTTCTTCCGGGGAACCGTGATAAACCTCGGCGGCCAGTTTTTTCTTTTTGGCCTGGAAAGCGCCGCTATCCATCCATTTTTTTAGTTCTTCGTAGCGTTTCAGGTTGTCTGAAGCTGCAACCTGTTTAAATTTTTTCAGGTTCTCTGATTTTTCGGTTTGCAGGCATTTCTGCAATTTGCTGTTTCGTTCAAGCTTGTGCAACTCTTTCAGTAGCTTTTCTTCCTGACTGCCCTTGAACCGAAGTTGTTCGAGTTTTTTTCGATTGTTTTTGAAGCTTTCAGAGTTTACATATTGATTAAGCGACTGGTATTCTTTCAACTCTGCCGATTCGATAAAGCTGCAAAACAGCTGATAATCTTTTAACAAGGCTTCCTGTTCGGCTTCGATTTTGGCTGTCGGCTTGATTAAGCCGAAGTTACTTGCGAAAAACAATTTGAACGACATAGAGCAAATTTTAAGTCGGTTAAATCCGGAATTTTAAAGTAGCAAAATAAGTAAACTTTGGCATTATTTTTAGTTGTAGTCATAAAAACCTTGCAGGCAAATGCTTATTTTCGTTTGTCTTTTCGAGGTCGACAAATCACAAAATTCTATTGTATGAACAGGAATAACTCACGCTGGCTTCTGTTATTGCTTTTTCTGATTACTTTTTGTTCGGCATTTGCGCAAAACTTTTTTGATGGCGATTTTGACCGTTCGAAACAATATTTGTTGCTGTCACACCCAACAAAGCATAACCTGAGAACCGTTTGTTTTCTTACTGAAAATCGGTTGCTTGAGCCGGGCAAGGTCGAATTCGTTGGCGTTTATTATGCCGGGGAGGCATACGATTATAGCGAGTCGGCCCGCTATATTGCTGAAAATAAACTGGAAAAATTTCATCTTCAGGAAGTGGCCGGAAATCTTTCGGTTGACAACATTTATGGCCCAAATGAGCTGACCCAGGTTTTGAAAAAACTTTTTGAAAACTCGGTTGGCGTGATTTTTTTCGGAGGCCCGGATATTCAGCCCGAAGCGTATGGACAGGAAAATCTGTATTCGGACGTTACCGACCCCAATCGCCATTTGTTTGAGCTGACCTTCCAGTTTCAGCTGCTGGGCGGTAGCCGGAACCCCAATTTTGTGCCGTTTTTGTCCGAAAAACCTTCGTATCTGGTTACCGGGTTTTGCCTGGGGATGCAAACCATGAACGTTGCAACAGGTGGAACTTTAATCCAGGATATTCCTGTTCAGGTTTATCAGAAACATTCGCCGGACGAAATTTTGAAAATGCCCCGCGAACAATTGCACCGGAACTACTGGCAGGAACTATCGTCAGATACAACCTTGATGGGAATTAATTTCCATCCGTTGGTTTTTACCGACGATCTGTTTTTCCCCCGGCAGATGCACTGGAAAAATCGGGGAATGCCTTGGGTTTTGAGCAGTCACCATCAGGCTGTCGGGAAGCTTGGTGAAAACCTGGTAGTAACCGCTCGTTCGAACGATGGGAAAATTATTGAAGGCATCCGGCATAAATTATATCCGCATGTTTGGGCTGTCCAATTTCATCCCGAAGTCCCGGCTTTATATGATGACGATGAGCCAACACGGTTTTCGCCCGCTGGCGAGGCAAAACTCTTCCCCGACTGGATTGGGAAGAATGGGCAGGCCTTTCATCAGAAATATTGGGCATTTTTTTCTGGTGCATTGGCTCAGGCAGTTCGGTCACAAAAGAAATATCAGTCGGTTAGACGGTAGCTGGTTTTTGTGATTATAATAGTTGTTGTTTTATCGGGGAGTTGTTAAAGATTTGTTTTACACCTGAATATCCATGCGGGCGAATGGTACCGCATCCATGCCAATAAATTCGCCTCGTTGGTATTTGTAATATCCCGTGATTGCAATCATAGCTGCATTGTCGGTGGTAAATGCAAATTTGGGAATGTGCATTTTCCAGTGGCGTTTTTTCGCGGCTTCGATCAATGCGTTCCGCAATCCGGAATTGGCCGAAACTCCCCCCGCCACGGTAATTTCAGAAATACCGGTTTCCTTAGCTGCTTTAATCAGCTTGTTCAGAAGAATGTCGATAATGGTTTTTTGCAGTGATGCGCACAAATCGGCTTTCCGTTCTTCGATGAAGTTCTCGTTCTCTTTTAGCTGATCGCGCAGGAAATAAAGAAAGCTGGTTTTCAACCCGGAAAAACTGTAATCGAAGTCCGGAATACGGGGTTTGGCAAATTTGAATGCCTCCGGGTCACCTTCTTTGGCCAGTTTATCGATCATGGGGCCTCCGGGGTAAGGCAATCCCATCACCTTGGCGCATTTATCGAAGGCCTCGCCGGCCGCATCGTCGATTGTTTGTCCGATTACTTCCATATCCAGATAGTCGCGCACCAGGATAATCTGTGAATTTCCTCCGGAAACCAGCAGACAGAGGAATGGGAATCTGGGAGGGTCATAAGGCTCATTGTGTTCCTGGATGAAATGGGCCAGCACATGTCCCTGAAGGTGGTTGATCTCGATCATCGGGATTCCTTTGGCCAGCGAAAACCCTTTAGCGAAAGAAGTTCCTACCAGTAATGAGCCTAACAGCCCCGGGCCCCGGGTAAATGCAATGGCCGTAATATCATCGGGCGAAATATTTGCCTGCCGGATGGCTTGATCGACAACCGGAATGATATTTTGCTGGTGTGCACGCGAGGCCAATTCGGGAACAACGCCCCCGTAAGCTTTATGCACATTTTGGTTGGCAATAATGTTCGAGAGCAAATATCCGTTTTTGATGACAGCCGACGACGTATCGTCGCACGACGATTCGATGCCTAATATGATAATATCTTTTTTTGTTTCCATGCCAATAAATAAAATGCCGTCTTGTTCGTTATTTTCAAACGTGGAGCGGTTGTTGTCCGCGTATTTTAGTTTATTTTGTTTTCAAAAATCAAAGTGTCAAAAGTATTAAAAAATCGCTCAAAATAGGATTGTTCGTTGTGTCGGCTTTTATTTTGATGCTGCTGGCCATGTACGGATTGTTTCAAACAAGTCCGGTGCAAACTTATTTGGTGCAATTGATAACAAACCGGCTTTCCAAACAGTTCAATACGACGATTTCAATTCAGGGGGTCGATATCCGATTTTTTAATAAACTGGTGCTAAAGAAGGTATTGGTCGAAGACCAGCAGCACGACTCGTTATTGTATGTCGATGCATTTGTTGCTGAAGTTGATTCATTTAGCCTGAAACGGAAATTCGTGGCATTAAGCCGGCTGGAGTTCGATAAAGCTCAGGTTTTTGTTTCGATTGATACGGCGGGCGTTGCCAATTACCAGTTTTTGCTTGATGCGGTTTCGTCGGGTGAAACAAAGAAAGATTCGAGCACTTTCAGATTGACTTGTAGTAAGTTTGCATTTAACGACGCAAAAGTGGTTTATGCTTTTAGCGATCAGGATACGCGTAAAATAATTGATTTAGAGGATATTGGTATTGAGGTTTCCGGAATCGAGCTGGGGCCGAAACGAACTGCTTTTTGCATGAATGCGATGACGTTGAACGACTCGAAAGATTTCCGCATAGATTCGCTATCGGCTCATTTTATCGCCCAAAACGATTCAATTGAATTAAAAAACATCAGGTTGAAAACGGCCTTTTCAACAATCGATAGCGCTTCGCTGATCATTGATCGAAGAGGACTGGATTCGGTCCCTGATTTTAAAAAAGTGAAGCTGGATTTGAACCTTGCTCAGTCGCAGATCAGTTTAAAAGATATCAGCCAATTTGTGCCGGCGATAAAAGGGATGGACCAAGTTTTAAAATTAAAAGGCCGCATTTATGGCGCCATGTCCGATTTGAAAGGCCGAGATGTTGAACTTAGTATGGGAGACAAAACCCGGCTGAATTTCGATTTTTACCTGAATGGATTGCCAGATATCCGGACTACTTATATGCATCTCGACCTGAAAACTTCTTATACAGATATCAGAGACCTGGAGAAAGTGAAACTGCCCAATTCATCGCCTGTTCAGTACCTGGAAGTCCCCGAGATGTTTGAGAAAGCCGGTATTATTGAGTATAACGGGAATTTTACCGGGTTTTTAAATGATTTTGTGGCCTATGGAACTTTTAAATCACGACTGGGCACACTGAAAACTGACCTTCTGATCAATTCGCTGAATAATAAAATCTTGGTTTATGGAGGCCACTTGAAAACGGTGGATTTTAAATTGGGCGAACTGCTTGGACAAAAGGATGTTGGTACGATTACCTTTAACGGAAACGTTAAAGGTGAGATTAACCAGGGCACGCAGGATTTTATGGCCAAAGTTGACGGTAAAGTCGATAGTGTGAAGTTAATGCAGTATTCGTACAAGGACATTTCTCTGAATGGGAAATTTGAAGATGAAAAGTTTGACGGGAGTTTAAATATTAACGATAAAAACCTTCAGCTGGCTTTCAACGGGAAACTCGATTTTAACACAGACGTTCCTGTATTCGATTTTGATATGCATGTGGATAAGGCTGATTTTAAAGCGTTGAAACTGAATCAGTCCGATTCTGTTTCGGCTGCAACTTTTTCGCTTCATGCCAACTTTGCCGGAACCAATATCGACAATGTGCAGGGGTGGATCAGGTTTGATAACGGTCGTTACTGGAACCAGAATGGCGAAATGGTATTCGACAATTTTGAGCTGGGTACGTTCGACGAAGACGAGCCGGTACTTCAGATCAATTCTGATTTTCTGGATGCCGAACTTCGGGGCGATTATCATATTTATGATTTGCCGAATGCCATTAAAAAAGTGATAGTGCATTATTTACCTGCCTCCGGAATGACCTATGATAAAAAGCGTACCCGGAATAATTTTGCCTTTTGGGCCCATGTAAAAAATGTGGATCAATTAACCCGCGTGTTTTTCCCGGGTTTAGTCATTCATCCCGGAGAGATTGAGGGTGAAGTTGACTTGGCTCGCGATTATGTGAACCTGACCGGCGACTTCCCATATATCGAGTACAATTCAACCATTTTCCACGACGTAAAACTCAGCCTGGCCAGCAATGGCGAGCTTCAGTTCCGCAACCGGATAGGCAACATCGAATTACCCAACCAGTTCCGGATTTATAATATTTCTCTGCTTTCGGATATCGAAAACGATCGGGTTGATTCGAAATTAGTCTGGAATAATTTCAGCGAAAAATCGTATAGCGGCTCGGTTAATGTGCTGACCACGTTTAAAAAAGAAAAAAACAGGCTGCCGCATGTAGATTTGGCTGTCAAACCAACCCGGATCTATATTGCCGATTCGCTGTGGACGATGAATTCTGGGACTATTTCAATTGACTCGACGGAGATTACCGTTAAAAACATCAAATTAGCGAATAAAAATCAATATCTCATGTTCGATGGAGCTGTCTCGAAAGACCAGTCGAAAAAGTTGAACCTTCTTTTCAACCATTTAAGTTTGACAAACCTGAATGCCGTATTTTCTGAAGATTTGGGCATTGAAGGTGAAGTGAATGGTTCGGTTTCGTTTTTTGACTTATACGAACAGCCCTTGTTCCTGGCCAACCTGAAACTGGATAACCTGATATACAGCGGGCAGGCTTTAGGCGATGCTTCGCTGGTGACGCGCTGGGACCGTAATGCTGAAAAAATTTTCGCCGAAGTTAGCATGACTAAAGATAACCACCGGACGATGTACGTTGATGGAAGTTACAATCCGAAAAAGGACAGCATCGACTTTAATGCGAATTTCGAACACTTTAGTCTTTTGGCGCTTCAACCAGTTCTCGATGGAACATTTACCAATATTCGGGGAAATGCTTCGGGTAAAGTTCGCATATATGGGCATCCCGATCACATTAAGCACGATGGCGGCTTGTATGCAGAGAATGCAGGACTGACAATTCCGGCTATTCAGGTAGCTTATTCGTTTAGCGATACGGTCAAGTTTGCTGATGACGTCATGATCTTCGAAAAAATCCGGTTTCAGGATATGTATGGGAATACCGGCGTTTTTGACGGAACCATCAAACACAAAGATTTCTCCGGAATGGTTTACAACCTGACCATGACATCACCCAGGATTCTGGCAATTAATACCACATCGGCTGACAACGAACAATTTTACGGGCAGGCATTTGCCAGTGGCGTTTTGCGTATAACCGGCAAAGGCGCCGATGTGTATCTGAACGGGAATTGCCGGTCGGAGCGGGGAACTGATCTGAATATCTGGCTCGAATACGAAGAAACCGCCGAAGAAGTTGATTTTTTGCGTTTTGTTAAAAGAAGTATTATCCCGGGCCTCGAATTGGAGGAAAAAGAACAGGATTACAGCAGTTCAAACCTGACGATGAATTTTGATGTGGAAGTTACCCCTGAAGCCCGTATGCAGCTGATATACAACTCGAAAGTAGGCGATGTAATCAAGGCGCAGGGAAGTGGGAACCTTCAGATTGCTATCGACAAAAATTTTAACATCTCGATGTATGGCGATTATACCGTTGAGCAGGGCGATTACCTGTTCACCTTGCAGAATATTATCAATAAAAAGTTTGAGATTGAACGGGGTGGAACCATTGGCTGGAATGGAGATCCGTATGACGCTATTTTAAACCTGAATGCAATTTACCGGTTAAAAGCGCCCCTTTCCGAATTGTTTGGCAGTTCGGCTGATTATATTGATGCTTCGCAAAGAATCCCGGTCTGGTGTAAAATTGCACTGACTAAAAACCTGAGTAACCCGGATATTAAGTTCGATATCGAACTGCCAACAGCCGAAGACCGGGTGCGCGATGTTGTCCGCCAATATATCAGCACCGAGGAGGATATGAATAAGCAAATTCTTTCGCTGCTGGTTCTGGGACAATTTTATATGCCTGAATATTTGCGTGGAAGTTATGTCGCCACTTCGTCGAACTTAGTTGGCACAACGGCGAGCGAGCTCATGTCGAACAATATTAGCAACTGGTTGTCGCAAATTAGTAAAGACTTTGATTTTGGTGTAAATTATCGGCCCGGTAATCAGCTGACTGACGACGAAGTAGAACTGGCACTGAGTACACAAATTTTTAACGACCGGGTAACCATTAACGGGAACATCGGAAATAATTCTTCGCAGGTGAGCACCAATAACAATAGCGATCTGGTTGGAGATTTCGATATAAACGTAAAATTGACCAAGAATGGTAAGCTACAGTTGAAAGCCTACAATCATGCCAACAATAATTTGATCTATGAAACATCGCCATATACACAGGGGGTAGGGGTCTCTTTTCGGGAAGATTTTGATACGTTCGAAGAACTGTGGAAAAAAGTAAAAAACCTTTTCCGGAGCCGTAAATAAGTGGCGGTTCACTGTGCTGTTTCTGGGTATATTGAGTGTCCTGTGCTTTTCCCTACAACCTTTTATCAGAATATTGCGCTGGCAGTATGGTTAAAAATGATGGATTTTGTTCCTTAAAAGTTCGGATTATTCTGTCAATCTCCTATTTTTACAACTCGATCAAAATAATCAACTAAAAACCAGATCTATGTTTTTACTAATGGTACTTGTGTTTGTGCTTGGTTACATGGCCATTGCACTGGAACACCCGCTAAAGGTTGATAAAGCTGCAACTGCGCTAATTATTGGAACATTATGCTGGGTGTTTTACATGTTCGGGGCGGAACAGATATTATCCATGGGATATAGTCTTTCGTGGGAGCACTTTAAATTAGCACATCCGGATGTTTCCGGTATAGAGGCTATTCACGAATTTATTGTCGAGAATGAAATTATCCGCCATATTGGAGATATTGGCGAAATCTTATTCTTTTTGCTTGGGGCGATGACTATTGTCGAAGTTGTTGATCAGCATCAGGGGTTCAAGGTAATTACCGATAAAATCCATACAACCAATAAGGTAAAATTATTATGGATTTTAAGCTTCCTGACTTTCTTCATGTCGTCTTTGCTCGATAACCTGACAACCACCATCGTATTAGTTGCTTTACTCCGAAAATTGGTCAACGACAAGGAAACCCGTTGGTTCTTTGCCAGTATGGTTGTGTTGGCAGCCAATGCGGGAGGTGCATGGTCGCCGATTGGCGATGTTACCACCATCATGTTATGGATCGGGGGCCAGGTAACTTCTCTGAAAATTATTGAAGGCGTTTTCCTCCCGTCTCTTGTTTGCATGACTATTCCGTTGATCGTACTTTCTTTTTCGATGAAAGGGTCGGTAACGCGCCCAAAATCAAGTATTGATACAAAAGAATTTACGACGCAGGGAGAACGGGTCTTGATGTTGATTTTGGGGATTTCTGGTTTATTATTTGTTCCGGTATTTAAATCGTACACACATTTGCCTCCCTATATGGGTATGTTGCTTTCATTGGGTTTAATCTGGGTCGTGTCTGAAATCATGCATAAGGATAAGCCCGACGAGATCAAGCATAAACTGAAAGTGACAGCCATCCTTCGCAGGGTTGACGTTCCGACGGTGTTGTTTTTCCTGGGTATCTTGTCGGCAGTTGCAGCGCTGCAATCAGCCGGGCAGTTAAACATGCTCGCCAAATTTCTGGACGAAAAACTACATAATATTTTCCTGATTGATATCGCAATCGGCGTACTTTCGTCGGTGGTTGATAACGTGCCGTTGGTCGCTGGTGCCATGGGTATGTACCCGGTTGCCGATCCGGGGACAACAGGTTATATGGCCAGTTTTGTGCAGGACGGGGCATTTTGGGAATTTCTGGCATATACAGCCGGTACCGGAGGCAGCATGCTGATTATCGGCTCGGCAGCTGGTGTTGCGGCCATGGGACTTGAAAAAATTGATTTTATCTGGTATCTGAAGCGGATATCCTGGTTGGCGCTGATCGGGTATTTAGGTGGTTCAGCCGTTTATTACTTATTCTTTGGTCTATAGACAAAGACGACCTACGTAAAATATCGTTATTTTTACGGGGCATAATAAAAGCAATTATGCCCCGTTTTTTATTTTATCAGATATAACCGGAAACCTATGTTGAATTTTATTTTTTTACAAGCATCACAACTTCCTGCAACTGGAGCAGGTATGCCAATTAGAGCTGAACAAGAAGGAATTGTAACCAAATTTTTTGATCTGGCCATTAAAGGGGGCTGGATTATGATCCCCATTGTTGCTCTTTCATTTGTAGCTGTTTTTATTTTCTTTGATCGGTATTTTGCCATTAAAAAAGCGCGCCAGATCGATCCGACCTTAATGGAAAAGATTAAAAACAGCATCCTGAACGGGAAAATTGATGCTGCCTATGCGCTCTGCCGTTCAGAAAATACGCCGACAGCTCGCATGATTGAAAAGGGAATTTCCCGGATCGGGAGGCCTATGGCCGATGTCAGCGCTGCGATTGAAAATATCGGGAACCTCGAAATTTCGCGTCTTGAAAAAGGGTTGCCGGTATTGGCCAGTGTTGCCGGCGGCGCCCCGATGATCGGCTTCCTTGGAACCGTAATGGGGATGATTCAGGCTTTTTATGATATGGCCAATGCCGGAAATAACATCGATGTCACTTTGCTTTCGTCTGGTATCTATCAGGCTATGGTTACGACTGTAGCGGGTTTGATCGTTGGGATTACCGCCTATTTTGCATACAACATCCTGGTAGCAAACGTAGAAAAAGTTGTATTTAACATGGAGGCAGTCACCATTGAATTTATGGACCTGCTGAACGAACCAGCTAAATAAAAGGGTATGGCATTAAAACGTCGAAACAAAGTTGAAGTTGCTTTTAGCATGGCCTCGATGACCGACATCGTCTTTTTGTTGCTGATCTTTTTTATGGTGACCTCGACCTTAATTGCACCCAATGCATTGAAGTTGTTGTTACCAGAAAGCAGTAATCAAACGGCGGCCAAGCCGGTAACATCCATTTCAATAACTGCCGATTTAAAATATTACCTGAACGAGAATGGGCAATTGCAGCGGGTAGCTTTTTCAGAAATTGAACCGTTTCTGCAGAAAAATTTTTCGGGGGTAAAAGAGGACGAAGTTTTTATTTCGCTACATGCCGATAAAACAGTTCCCATCGAGCAGGTTGTAAAGGTTATGAATATTGCCAAACGAAATCATTTTAAAATGATTTTGGCTACGGCTCCTGAAGAATAATCGGTTGGGGGAGGTAGGAATGGGTATTCTGTTTGATATTCAAAATTAATAGTCACGATAGAAAGATTGATGAGTTATTTTTCTCAACATAAGCGGGGAATAATCGGAACCATCATTGTTCACGGGGTGGTGCTTGTTGTTTTGCTGGTTTTTGGCTTTTTCACACCACTGCCATTGCCCGGAGAAGAAGGGATCATGGTGAATTTTGGTAATTCCGAAAACGGGCTGGGGGAAGAAGAGCCAGCTCCGGGCGAAATACAAAGCGAGCCTGCTATACAGGAAGAGAAAGTTACAGAACCAGCCAATGTACCTGTACCGCCTAAAGTTGAAACACCCAAACCAAAACCGGTTAAAGAGGAGGTAATGACTCAGGATCTGGAAAAAACCGCAGCAATTGAAGCAGCCAAAAAGAAAGCAGACGAAAAGAAACGTCAGGAAGAGTTAGAAAAACAACGTATTGAAAAAGAGCGTTTGGCTGAAATAGCCCGGCAGAAGGCAGCCGAGGAAGCCGAACGGAAACGAAAAGCCGAAGAGCAGGCTAAACTAAATGCGATTAACGACCGGGCAAAGAATGTTTTTGGAGGTGGCGGGAAAGGTGCTGCTGATTCGAAAAGTACCGGACAAGGAGTTACGTATCAGGGTGGAAACCAAGGCAATCAGAATGGTGAAGCCGGCGTCAATAACTATGGGCAAGGGGGTGGAGTCGGAAACGGCATTTCTTACAGTTTGGGAGGCCGGAGCGCACAATCGCTTCCCAAACCTGATTATCCGGGGAACGAGGAAGGCATTGTGGTTGTTCAGGTTTCGGTTGATAAGAACGGAAATGTGATCAAAGCCGAGGCCGGTGTAAAAGGGTCAACTTCGATCGATCTGCAATTACTGGCTGCTGCGAAGAGTGCAGCCCTGAAGGCCAAATTCAACGTTGATCAAAATGCCCCTGCAGTCCAGCAGGGAACTATCACGTATCGTTTTGTGTTGGATTAAATAACAGGCGCTATTCGACCGGTGTTTGCAACGCTTTGATTTTGGCGACGATTAGTGTAATGAAAATGCCAAAGATACCAATCAGCGCAAATGAATAGCGTAGCCCGAAGGCTTCGGAAATATATCCGATAAGCGGGGGACCCATCAGGAATCCGAGAAAACTTACACTTGATACAGTTGCCAGGGCAATACCGGGAGGTATTTTGCTATGCCTTCCGGCTGTGCTATAAACGGTCGGTACAATGCTGGATACTCCTAACCCGACCAACATGAAAGCCAAGGTTGACGAGATAAGATAGGGGAAAAGCACTGCCGTAAACAAACCTGTTGAAATCATGGCCCCGCAAATTTGCAGCAGTCGTTTCCTTCCAATGCGTGAAATCAGGTAATCAGCTACAAAACGTCCGGTGGCCATCATAATCATGAAAGAGGTATATCCAAGAATAACAAGCGAGGCCGGGGCCTTTACAACATCTTTAAAGTAAATGCCACTCCAGTCAAACATAGCTCCTTCGCTGGCCATGCTGCAAAAACCGATAATTCCCAATTGTACCAAAATTCCGTCGGGCTTTGAGAAGAATTTTCTCTTTGTTTGGGCGGCATTGGCTTCAGTTGCGCCAAATGTTAAATGAGGAATATTGATCGCAAGGATTGTCCAGACTAATACCGCAATGATTATAAAATGAATAAACGGGACCAGCTTCAGGTTGATCATGGTTAGCCCGATCAAGGCTCCGGTAAAGCCGGCCAAACTCCATGCACCATGAAACGAAGCCATAATTGGTCGTTTGTATAATCGTTCGGCGGCAACTCCCTGTGTGTTTACCGATATGTTGGAGAGATTTCCCCATAACCCGAATATAAACAGCATAATGCTGAGTTGCCAGCCAGAAGTAACAAGCCCTATCCCAATCAGGCAAAGTGTATACGCCGGAATTGAAAAGCGTAAGATATTCCGGCTTCCAAACCGGGTTACTAATTTCCCGGAAAAAGGCATCATCAGAAATTGCCCGACCGGCAGTGAAAACAGGATGCTCCCCAAGGCTGCATCGCTTAACCGAAGGGCTGTTTTTATATCTGGGATACGGCTTGCCCACGAGGCAAAACTTAGTCCCATACTGAAATAAACCAATGCGACAGCCAATCGGATGCGTTTTAAATCTCGATTTTGTTCTGCTTCTCCACTAATAAAATCAGTCATTGATGTGTTCAAAATCAGTTGTAATTTGAAAATGTCTAACAGGACTGCAAAGTTAGTACGGGAATCTTGCCGGCGGCGAAATACCAGATGGGGGAAAAGAAAATTTATCAATCTTTTAAATCAGGCGGGATACAAAAAAAACAGGCATTCCGCTGTCCGAGGCTTTCACCCTTACTTGCCACCGTCGGACAGTCAGGTCCGGAATGCGCTGTTAAAATCTCTCAGTTTTCTTACTTTTCAAAAACAATCATTACCTATTTGTGCTTTTCGCATTATTGCCACTGCGTTACCAGTAATCAATTTTGCCTTTAATACAACAGTGCTTTATATTACCCTACCAAGATCTTCGGTTAAAAAATTCGGGATAAAAAGTAGGGTTTTATTATGGCCGGTTGTACAACAGGTGATTTTATGAAAATAAATTTGGAGCTTTAATCTGATAAACTGGTCTTTAAAAAATTAAAAAGTTGGCGATACAGGTCTCATTAAAAAAAGATAAAACAGCTGCTGGTATTGACGCTGAGGCATTTGAACGGTTGTTTGAATCGTATTATGAAGAAATACAGCATTATATCTATTATAAATGCAGCGATACGGATCTGACAGAAGATATTGCCCAAGAAACATTCCTGAAGATCTGGGAAATTCGGGAAACAATCAGGCCTGAAACAGTGCGGGCATTGCTGTATACGATAGCTGGTAACTTATTTGTAAACAAGTATAAACACAATAAAGTTGTGATGAAGATGAACCACTCTGTATGGAGTGAGCAAAGCTTTGAAACGCCTGAGTTTGAAATGGAACTGAAAGAATTTGACCAACATTTGCAGCGGGCAATTTCTGGCTTAAATGAAAAAAACCGGGTCGTTTTTCTGATGAACCGGATTGACAATATGACCTATGTTGAGATTGCCCAAAATCTGGGAATCACTGTAAAAGCGGTTGAAAAGCGTATGAAAAAAGCGCTTGAGAGTTTACGTTCACAAATCGAATTGAAATTTTAAGGCAACGGATATGTTTTACCACGGAGGCCATAAAAAAGTATCGGAATTGTCAAAACAAGTTTTTGACTCATTTACCCCGGAAGAAAAAATTCAACGGTTTGCTTCAGGGTATAGTATTCCGAAGAAATATACCAAAGAGGAGTCATTTCAGCATCTGAGGGCGAAGATGGCTGTACAGCGCAAACCAGAGAAACAGTCGCGCCGGATTATCTATTATTGGGCCGCGGCAGCTTCTGTCTTGTTGATTATCAGTTTTGTGTCGGTGTTTGCAGTATTTGCTCCAACCAAAGTTTTGACGGCAAACGGCGAGCATACTGCGTTCGATTTGCCCGATGGCTCAGAAGTCTTTCTGAATGCCGGATCGAAAATAAAATACGCTGAACGTAGTTTTAAACAGAAACGGGTCCTGAAACTTCAAGGTGAAGCGTTTTTCCTGGTGCAGAAAGGAAGTCCGTTTTTAATTAAGACCAGCAGGGGGACCGTTGAAATTCTGGGGACAAGTTTAAATGTATTTTCTCGTGATAACCGGTTCGAAGTCAGTTGCTTGACAGGAAAGGTTAAAGTTTCGTCAAATGGACATTCCGAAATTATTACCCCGGGAGAACGCACAGCGCTCGAAAATGGAACGTTGGTTAAATACTCGGGCGAACCGGTTGATAATATGGCTACCTGGAGGTTTGGTGTTTATCATTTTGTACAAACCCCTTTAATTTCTATTTTTGACGAGCTCGAACGGCAATTTGATGTGAAGATTTATGGTACAGGATTTGAAAACCGGTTGTTTACCGGGAACTTTTCAAATCAAAAGCTTAACGAAATTTTAGATACCATCTGCTTACCGATGGGCTTGGCCTATGAAATTAAAGACGGAAACAAAGTCAGAATATATAAGAAGACAGAATAAACGCTGTCTTTCTTTTGTTTTTGTCTTTGTTCTGCTTTCGTTTGGAGTGTTTGCACAAAATCAGTCCATGCAGTTTAATCAATCGTCTTTGTCTGATGCGCTTTTGTTGGTCTCTCAAACGTATAAAGTCGATCTGGCATTCGATCAGCAAGGGCTTGACAAAGTCAACGTATCGGGCTCATTTTCTTTTCACTCGGTCGAAGAGCTTT
This sequence comes from Bacteroidota bacterium, assembly GCA_029265715.1. Lineage (GTDB taxonomy): Bacteria > Bacteroidota > Bacteroidia > Bacteroidales > Prolixibacteraceae > Aquipluma. The sequence goes on along the minus strand of JAJUGZ010000001.1, from coordinate 18,553 downwards.
TAACCAAATTACTTGCCGGTTCGGGATATACCTTCGAAAAGAGGTATGGAAATTTCCTGATTATTCCCATTCAGCCCACATCTGCAAAAGCAGCTGCCTTGCCATATACTCACCTGATCGGGACTGTAAGCGATCGCGAAACGGGGGAGAAATTGCCATATGCATCGATTTATTTCCCGGACGACAAGACTTTTTTATCGACCACTGAAAACGGGTCATTTAATTTTCGGAAGCCAGCCTCGCAACGGATACATGTCATTCTTACCTACATTGGCTATCGGAGCATCGACAGTGTTTTGGTTATAAACGATACCATCCGGCATTGTTCATTTCGCATGACCCGAAGGCCCCAGGTTTTGAATACGGTCGATGTCAAGAAATCAAAATTGAAAATGATTGACAGTAATAATGAAGCGGGACATGTTACCGTAAACCCGGTTGGTTTTACCAATCTTCCAAATTTCGGTGAAAATGATGTGTTCCGGACTATTCAGCTACTCCCGGGAATAGCTTACTCCGAAGGATCTTCGAAGCTGAACATCCGGGGAAGTTCGGATGATCAGAATCTGGTCTTGTTCGACGGGTTTACGCTTTACAATACCGACCACTTTTTCGGAACGTTTTCATCAATAAATCCCAATGTTGTTAAAGATATTCAGGTGTTTAAGGGCGGATTTGATTCGCGCTACGGAGAACGGCTTTCAGGAATTATTGATATTGCCGGCAAGAGCGGGAATAAAAACAATGCTGTGTATTACGGCGGGATCAATCTGGTAAGTGGAAATTTGACAGCAGAAGTTCCGGTCAGTAAGAAATTAACTTTGCTTGCCGCCGGACGCCGTTCTTATTCGGATATATACTCGACTTTCCTGATGGACAAACTATTCAAACAACAAGAAGGACAAGCCCAGCTAAACGGCGATCCCAATAAAACAGTAATCCAGCCAAGCTACTTTTTTTACGATCTGAATACCAAACTTACCTATACTCCAAACGACAACGAAAAGCTGAGTATTAGTTTTTTGAGCGGGAAAGACTTTTTAAAGAGTGATAACCAGGGAGATTTATTCCGGATTAATACAAATACAAAAGATGAAAACCAGTGGGGAAATGATGGGTTAAGCCTATCCTGGATGAAACAGTGGAATGGGGAACTGTTTACGAGCCTGCAAATCGGAAATTCGGGGTATTACAACAAATACACCAACAATACGCAAGTCAGGCCGCATAAAACCGGGAACCAGCAAAATGCCGACACTCTTGTCGTGTTTGAAACATTCGAGCATAACCAACTGCGCGATCGGTCATTGAACCTCCGGAATAACTGGACAGCCAGTCAGAAAACCAGTGCCGATTTTGGGTTGCAATTAAAGAATAACTGGTATTCTTATTATAAAAATGCTGAGAATGATCAGTTTTATAACAATTCAGAAAATGCTTCCTGGCTGTACGCCATGTTTGGGCAAGTAAATAATCAATCGATACGAAACCTGAATATTAAGTTTGGCGGGCGGTTCGATTATTATAACCATACCAATAAAATATATGTCGAACCCCGTTTGTCTGGTTCTTATCGCCTTAGCGATGCGTTTTCGCTTAAGATGGCGACTGGCCGGTATTATCAGTTTTTAAGCAAAGTTTCTTCGTCGCAGGGCTATGGTTATAACCGGGATTTCTGGGTTATTTCCGATGGGAAAGAACATCCGGTTTTGTCGTCAACCCATTTTATTTTAGGTAGTATTTACCATTCTGGAAATTTTAGCGCCGATATAGAGGGTTATTATAAAACGATTGACGGTATCCAGACCTATCTTTTTATTGCTCAGTATCAGAAAAATGCAGCTCCAGGTAAATTTCCCGAACGCATTAATTCAATAAGCTTGCCGAATATGTTTGTCTCCGGAACTGGTGTTGCCTATGGCTTGGATGTTTTGCTGAAATACGAACGTAATCAGTACTCCGGTTGGATTTCGTATTCGCTCAGTAAAGCAGAACAGCAATTCAGCAAAATCAATAACAATAGGGAAATACCGGCGCCATACGACCAGCGGCACGATTTGAAATGGGCCAATATGGTGACGCTGAATCGTTGGAACCTTTCTGGTTTGTTTGTTATTTCATCGGGGCAGCCGTACATAAGCAGCTATTCGATGGACGAAAATTTTAACACAACCCGTGTTTATGGTCACTTGCCAACGTACAGCCGTCTCGACCTGTCAGCCAATTATAACCTGATGATAGGGAGAGCCAAGTTTAAAATAGGGTTATCGCTGATAAATGTGTTCGATACCCAGAACTACAACGACATATATACGCGCGAGTTTAATTTTGATTCAACCTCGTTTACAGAAACAACATACGTAAAATCGCTTGGTTTTACACCTAATTTTTTCCTGAATTTTCAGTTCTGATTCACCTTTATTCGACCAGCATTTGCTTGGCCAGAGTTTGGGCTTTTTCTTTCGAAACAAGTTTTTCGACAATCAGTAGCGAGAATTTTAATGCTGCACCGACTCCGCGCCCGGTTATGACGTGGTTCGACTCTGTTGCTGGTTCTGAAAGAATAGAGGCTCCTTTCAGATATTCTTCATAACCCGGATAACAAACGGCTTGTTCGCCTTCCAGGATCCCCAGTTTTCCCAGTACCATCGGGGCGGCACAAATAGCGGCCAAAGGCCTGCCTTCTTCATTAAATTTCAGGATCTGTTTCTGCAAGCCCGAATGGGTGTCCAGATTACGGGCTCCCGGCATGCCTCCCGGTAAAACAATCATGGCTACTTCCGAATAATCAATGTCTTCAAAAAGTTTATCGGCCAGAACCGTTATATTGTGCGATCCGGTTACCTGCTTGTGTCCGGTTACCGATACGGTAGTCGTGTGGATGTTGGCGCGGCGGAGAACGTCAATAATCGTAATAGCTTCAATTTCTTCAAATCCTTCCGCTAAATGGATGCATACTGTCTTTGCCATAATCTGTGAGTTTTGGTTCGTGTAAATTTACGGCATTCTGTATAAACAAAAAAAGATGGCCCATCATGGAACCATCTTTTTACCCGTTATAATCAACTTAATTCTAAACAACAATCAGTTTGCGTATTCTTTTAACGACTTTTCCAGTTTTTTTCTGGTAAAGAAAATCCGGCTTTTCACGGTTCCCAACGGGAGGTCGAGGTGTTCGGCAATCTCTTTATATTTGTACCCATCGAGGAACATGGTAAACGGAATGCGGTATTCGTCTTCTAGCGCATTAATGTTTTTGGTAATTTCTTTTGTGCTGTAGAATGAATCCGGAGAAGGATACATTTTGTCTTTCGAAAATTTCAGGTGAAAATCGTTGTTTGCTCCGTCGAAGGTATTTTTTGCTTTTACGTTTCGACGGTAGTTGTTAATGAAGGTGTTCTTCATGATAGTATATATCCATGCCTTGAAATTCGTGTTTTGTGTAAACTTATCACGATAGGTCAATGCTTTCAGAAAAGTCTCCTGAAGGAGGTCTTCTGCTTTTTCATGATCCGATGTCAAGCTTAGGGCGTAGTACAACAGTTTGTCCTGTAGGCCCAACAATGCGTTGTTAAACTGAAGCTGTGTCATGGCGTTTTGTTTTATTTGTTATTGTCATTAGCAAATATATGCAGGATTACTCGTAAAAAAAGGACTTAAGCATCTTTTATTATTCGATTTTATTGATTGCTGATAAAGAATATTTATAGCTCACAGATTTGATCCTGGCTTGATGCTATTTACGGTCTTTACATAACGATGTTTACCTGATTGGCTATGTTGTCAAACAAAACATTACAGAGGGGAAAGAGTATATAAACATGTGATTTATTCGTATCTTATACAAAAGGGGAGACTCTTTTTTCTTCTTTCCTGATAGAATCTGTACTTTTGGCGCGATAATTTTTAATTCTTTTTAAATGAAACATGCGTTTAAAAATGCTTGCCATGCCGAAATTCTGACTTTCAGGCGTTGGGGAGGGAAAAAATACTCGTTGTTTCAGGCATTAAAAAAACAGGTGCGCATAGGCGTGCTGCTGGCTGTTTATACTACAGTTAGTTTGCCCGAAACAACAGTTGCCCAATCCGATTCAACGAAAGTTGGGATGAAGCTCGATTTGGATGAAATCGAGGTAAGCGCACAAAGAGCACCTGTTGCATTCTCGCAGGTGGCGCGGATTGTTTCCGTGATTGAGAGAGATGAAATTGAGGCGGCGCCCGTCCAGAGTATCCACGAACTGCTGGAGTATGCCCTGAGCGTTGACGTCCGTCAGCGAGGTGTGTACGGTGTTCAGGCGGACATTTCGGTCCGCGGTGGTTCATTCGACCAAACCCTGATTCTTCTCAACGGGATCAACATCACCGATCCCCAGACTGGGCACCACAGTCTAAACCTTCCCGTTAGTCTTAAAAGTATCGATCGCATCGAAATCCTCGAAGGCCCCGCAGCACGCGTGTATGGGCCGAATGCGTTTTCCGGGGCCATCAACATTATTACCACAGCCGAGGCCGGAAAGAAGTTGAAGGTGGATGTTTCTGCCGGGGAGCATGGTTTGTATGACCTGAATGTGGCCGGAAACCTGCAAACCGGAAAGATACGCCAGTTTGTGGCTGCATCTAAAATGGCCTCCGACGGGTATATCAACAACACCGATTTCGATTCGTACAACTTGTTTTATCAAGGCGAGTTCGACAATCAGTCGGGCAAGGTTGGTTGGCAGGCTGGTTACACCAACAAAGGGTTTGGCGGTAACAGCTTTTATTCGGCCACATATCCGGATGAATATGAACAGACCAAAACAACATTCGCCTCGTTAAGGTACGAAACCGGGGAGAAAGTTCATTTTACGCCATCGGTTTACTGGCGCCGTCATCAGGACCGTTTTGAGCTGTTTCGTGATAGTGCGGCCAGCTGGTATACCGGTCACAATTATCATTTAACCGACGTTTTTGGCGCCAATCTGAATGCCTGGTTCGAAACAAACTGGGGCCGCACGGCATTGGGCGCCGAGATGCGCAACGAAAATGTTTGGAGCAATGTACTTGGAAATTTGATGGATCAACCCATTGAGGTTCCGGGCGAGAGTGGCCACTATTTTACCAAGTCATATTCGCGGACCTATTTGTCGTATTTTGCCGAGCATTCGCTGTATCTCAGGCATTTCTCGGTAACAGTGGGGGCGATGGCTAACCGGATTTCGGATTTGAATTTCCGTTGGAAAATTTATCCCGGAATGGATGTGGCCTGGATTTTTTCGGATAACCTGAAACTATATGCCAATGTCAATTCGAACCTGCGCATGCCGACGTTTACCGATTTGTTCTATTCAGATCCGACGAGTCAGGGTAACCCGTTCCTGAAACCAGAAAAAGCTGTGACTTACGAAGCAGGTTTCAAATATAGTTATCCGGCTTTCCGGGGGCACATGGGGTATTTCTGTCGTCGTGGCAAGAACATGATCGATTGGGTCCGGGAAACAGAGGCCGAAAAATTTAAAGCTCAAAATTTGGCCGAAGTGAATGCCTCGGGAATTGAGCTGAGTTCTGAATTTTATCCGGAAAAAGCGCTGAAGAAATCCTTCTTTGTCCGGAAAATAGGCATGAACTATTCTTTTACTAATCTGGATTACAGCGATGGGGCTTACTTGTCAAAATATGTGCTCGATAACCTGAAACACAAATTAAACCTGGAGTTAGACCATAAAATATGGTATCGGCTGGGCGCTTCGTGGCGTGCAACGTATCAGGACCGAAACGGGATGCGGACCAAAACCGAGCCGTACAAGCCGTTCTGGTTGGTCAATACGCGGGTTATGTGGCGGAACCCGCATTCAGAAATATATTTGATGGCTGCCAATCTGTTCGACAAATCGTATTACGATCTGGGTTACACCAAACAACCGGGCCGCTGGCTCAGTGTGGGCTATAAATTAGATCTGGATTTTCGATAAAACCAAAGCTCCCGAATGGCGGGAGCTTTTTTTTTACTTCTTCGGAAAATATTATCTTCGCAGGCAATTAAAAAATGTTGAAACATTACCGTCAATTTTAGACGGGGTCTGAAATCCAACTTAATAATAAATTCTTAGATGAAGGGAATATTAGCCATAAGCGGACAGCCAGGCTTATTTAAGGTCGTGGCTGAAGCAAAAAACAGCATCATTGTTGAGTCGTTAATCACGGGCAAACGTATGCCGGCTTACTCAACAACAAAAATCAGCTCGTTGGATGATATCGCTGTTTTTACCGAATCGGGGGAAAAACCACTGAAAGAAGTTCTTTGGCGGATGAAAGAGTTGCAAGCCGAGGGAAAATCGTTTGATGCAAAAGCACCGGGGAACGAATTGAAGAAATATTTCGATGAAATATTGCCCGATTACGATAAGGACCGTGTTTATACCTCCGACATAAAAAAGATTGTTCAGTGGTTTAACTTGCTGGTCGAGAAGGATTTGTTGAAGGATGAAGAACCAACCTCTGAAGTTGTTGAAGAAAAAGCAGAATAAGATACGAGCCGTGCCAAAAGCGCGGCTTTTTTTGTAAAAAAATCAGTATTCGATGGCGTTCATTTCTCCGGATAATCATATAGCGATTTTTACGGTTGTTCTTGGGGCAGCAGCCTTGGGTATTTGGTCCGAACACAAGAAGTGGCTCGGCAACGTATCAGGTATTTTGGTGACTATGTTGTTGATGTCGGTTTTTTCAATGACCGGCGTTGTTCCGGTTGCCTCTAATCCCCAGGTAAAAGTTGTTGTTTACGACCTGGTTTTTTCATATTTCATCCCGTTGTCGATTCCGATGTTGTTGCTGGGCTCTAATATTGGGCGGATTATCAGGGAAGGAGGAAAGTTGCTGGTGGCTTATCTGATCGGTGCTGTTGGCGTAGCTTTGGGCAGTGTCCTTGCTTTTATTCTGATCGACTTAGGGCCGGATTCGGCCAGTACGGCCGGCGTTATTTCGGCCACACTCATTGGAGGGAGCATGAATTTTGTGGCTACCGGCGAGATTCTTAATTTCAGTACTCATCCGTTATTTTCTGCTACCATCGCGGTCGATAATTTTGCAGCCAACCTGTATGTTTTGCTTCTTTTTGCGGTTCCCTCGATTGCTTTCCTGCAACGCTTTTTTGTGAACCACAAAGCTGAAAACCAGGTTGAAGCCGATAATCTGTCGGGCACCCGGAGTGGTTTGATTACAATGGAACGGATCGCCTTGGTTTTGTTCTTGTCGGCCCTGATTGCCAGCACCGGAATTTTGTTTGAGCCCTTCTTTCAACGGTTATTCTCGACCAAAATGAACATGAGTATTTTGCTGATAACCGTGCTCTCGGTGCTTGTTGCTAATTTATTCCCTAAGCGGCTTAAGGTATTGGAAGATACGGCTTTCTCAATTGGGCTTTGGATGATGTATGTGTTTTTGGCTGTTATTGGTGCCGCCACCAACCTGAATGATATTTTGCATATCGGCCCGTTTGTTCTTGGATTTTACTTAGTCATCTTGTTCTTTCATTTCATCTTTTTGGTTACTTTGGCCAGATTATTCAGACTTGATGTTTATGAGGTGATTGTATCGTCGGCAGCCAATATTATGGGGCCCTCGGTTGCGGCTCCAATGGCTGCATCGTTAGGACAAAAAAAACTGATTACGCCCGGTATTTTAGTTGGTATTCTTGGGTATGTAATCGGAACATTTGTCGGGGTTTCTATAGCAATGGTGCTGAGCTAAAGCCGCCAGTTCTAAATCCATCCTCTTAGTCCATAATAAGCGAGGGCTGTTAGTTCACGCAGAAACAGGATTTCGTATTTTAAGTGGTTCCAGAACTGGTAACGGATTGTGATGTTATTGCCAACTTCGGGAATCAGCAATTTATTTCCGCCCAAATTTTTATCCGAAAATTGCAGGTTGGCTTCCAGGGTGTCTTCAAATGCAGGGAGGGCCGAAATTTTTGTAAAGCCAGCCTTCTGAAATGTTAACACAGCCCGTCGCATGTGTTCCGGCGATGTGACCAAAAGAATTGGCCTTTTAAGTAACTCCTGATCCTGAAATGTTTGTAAGGCCAGGGCTTGTGCGCGCGTATTGGTTCCGGTTGGCTCAAAGCATATCCGTTCTGACGAAATACCGTGGAGGGCGATTTCCGAAGCGATTTTCCGGCAAGTGCTTTCAGCTTTTGATGTGTCGCCGGGAATGGAAATAATGACCCTGCTTTCGGGAAACAGCCTGGCTACATGGGCTGTATAATAAGCGCGCATCAGGTTCGATTCGCTGGGCATTCCGCCGCCGCCCAGAAAGACAACAAATTCAGGTTTTTCTTTTAGTTTCGATTTGCTGGTACCGAGCCAATGAATCCCCCAATACGGAAGCGAAGTAAAACTAACGAGAATCGCCAGTAGAAACAGGATTCCTGAAAAGAGTAAAACTCGGTTCAGAAAATGTTGGAATGCGGTTATGATTGGCCGGATTTTCATAATTCTGTTTTGCGAAAAGTACAAACATTCGGGCGATTTCAAAAAAGTTATCCACAGCAAATCAATAAACGTCGGGATTCTGATATATTTGTCGGTTGACATATTAAAACCCGAATATATTGGAACCGAAAATAAAAGAAACACTTGTTGGCTTGTTCGAAGCCTGTTTTAAAGAGGCTGTGCTTGTATTCGACCAGCTCCCTCCATCGGGCTCGTACCGTGAGTATTACCGCATGAAGAGCGATAACCATCAGGCCATTGGCGCATATAATCAGGATGTGAAGGAAAACCAGGCGTTTTTGGAATTTTCAACAACTTTCAGAAACAAAGAGATTCCGGTCCCCAAGGTTTATGCCGTTAGTCAGGATAAAGTCTTTTATTTGATTGAAGATCTGGGAAATGTTACGCTGTTTGATTTTTTGACTAAAGTTCGGGAAACTGAAGGCTTTTCGGAACGGATTGTCTCTGAGTATAAAAAGGTATTGAAACAACTTCCACGTATCCAGCTGGTTGCCGGACGCGAAATAGATTATAGCTATTGTTATCCGCGCAGTGCGTTCGATAAACAGTCGATGATGTGGGACCTGAATTATTTTAAATATTACTTCCTGAAGCTGGCAAAGATCCCGTTCGATGAGCAGGCGCTTGAAGATGATTTTCAGTCTTTTGCCAATTATCTGCTGGCTGCCGACAACAGTTCGTTCTTGTATCGCGATTTTCAGTCGCGCAACGTCATGCTGAAAGATGGCAATGTGTACTTTATCGACTATCAGGGCGGGCGTAAGGGAGCTTTGCAATACGATTTAGCTTCGTTGCTTTATGATGCCAAGGCTGATATTCCTCAGGCTGTGCGGAACGAGTTGCTCGAATTTTACCTCGACGAACTGAGCCTGTATAAAAAAATCGACCGAGAGAAATTTAAATCGCTGTTTTCGGGATATGTGCTGATCCGTATTATGCAAGCGATGGGAGCCTATGGGTTCCGCGGGTTTTATGAGAAAAAGGAACATTTTCTGAAAAGTATTCCGTATGCACTTGAAAATCTCGAAAGCATCCTGGATACCAATAACATTCCGGTTGTACTTCCGGAGTTGTTTAAAGTTTTGCGTCTGGTAACGCAGTCGAAGTTCCTGCGGTCGTTAAGTCCGGTAAAAAATGCACTTACTGTTCGCATCACCAGTTTTTCCTATAAAAAAGGACTCCCGGCTGATCCATCGGGGAATGGGGGCGGCTTTGTATTCGATTGTCGTGCGATTCACAACCCCGGACGTTATGAGGAGTATAAGGCGTTGACCGGAAAAGATCAGCCGGTTCAGCAGTTTCTGGAAGAACACTCGGAAATAGGTACGTTTTTGCAATCGGTTTACTCGTTGGTCGATCAATCGGTAAAAACCTATTTGTCGCGAGGATTTTCTCATTTAAGCGTTAGTTTCGGGTGTACAGGTGGTCAGCACCGCTCGGTTTATTCAGCCGAAAAACTAGCTGACCATTTGAAAAACAATTTCCCGGTCGATGTTGTTTTGGTGCACAGAGAACAGCAAAACAGTCAGGAATGAGTAAAACACAATGTAAGAAGTCGGATTATGTAGAGAAAGACGATGCCCGGTATGTTTGCAAAAAGTGCGGACGAAAAGCAAACAAGGAGGAAAAACTCTGCAACCCCAAGAAATTTACGGGTTCTCCGAAATTTGCGTGAGCTCTTTTTTCGAATAATCCCAGTTTAAAACAGTTGCCATAACCGGAAGAATGAGGTTGGCTGTTTTCAGTTGGCCGCGGTACGATGGATGATAATCAGAGCCCAGATCGTTGTTGTCGTTCATTAAATCGACCGGCACTCCGATGAACACAACATGGGCATTGTTGTATTTACTCCGGAAATTTTCAACGTATTTCTTGGTGTACTGATAACACGGTTCGTTGATCATCGGGCCTGTAATGCAGAACACGTTTGCTTCGGGAAATGTGTTGGTTAATTTCACCAGGAGCTTTTCGCCTGCATCGGTAAAATCAGTTTCGTCGGGGAATGGGTGCGTCGAAAAGTCGTTGGTCCCGAGGTTAATAACAATTGCGTCGGGGCGAAAATCACTCAATTCAATCTGGCGGGTCGAGTCGTTGTCAAACAGGTAATTCAGTCGCGAAGGCATCGGGTTTTTTGATCGTTTGTTTTTGTCGCCATAATTTCTGATAAGTCCAAGTCCGGAGTGAGAAACTAATTGGAAATTAGCATCAAAGGCCCTGGCTATAATTGTTGCATACGATTTTTCACAATTTTCGGTAGCCGGGCTAAAATGTTCGGTTTTTAATTTGCCTTCGGCTCCATACCCACAGGTAATCGAATTCCCGATAAACAGGATTTTTCTTGATGATGAATTTACCGGGGCGCTCACTTTCCCTTCCTCGGCGATGAAAATTCCATAGAAAGTGGCTATTCCCATATCGGCTTCGGTGCGTTTAACCAGGCGTAGCTGGTGTTTTTGTTTTTTCAGTCTGGACGGGAACCACCAAACGGTATCGTTCACAGCACGGACAACCTGTACAGGCTGGTCGTCGACCCAAATATTGAAATAGTTCTTTTCTCCTCCTTTTATTTTAATACCCAGCTTATCGCCCGTGAAGGTTGTACTTATCGTAACTCCCGGCCAGTTATAGTTAACGGCAGAAGTTGTTTTATCAACTCGCCCGATGTACTGGAAGGCCGGATTGGTTGCTTCGATAAAACGGGTTTGGTTCTGGGCAAAATTTTTTCCCGAAATAAGAAATAACAGGATGGCTAAAATGCAAATACGGATCTTCATTGTTATGTTGGTTTAAGCATGGCAAAATTAGAAGAACTTTGAGCCTGTAATTAAAAAAGCCGGGCTTTCTTTTTAAGAAGGCGCGGCTTTTTTAGCTTTTGGCAAATGTGAATTTACCGGATGCGGTCGATTGAACGGATCAGGGCTTCATCTTTTCCGATACTCCGGATGGCCAGATAGTCGAGAATTATGGCCACCAACGGGAAGGCTGCGCTGATTTTAAAACTGATCTGGGCGTCTTTAAACGTGTAATACGTGAAGAAAAAGAACATACCAAAAAGGCCGAGCATCAGCAGAATGGTAAAAACAAGAAAGCGTATCTGACGGATCCGTTTCTTGTAGCCGAAAATCACAAAAATGTGCAGCAGCAGGATTATGCCAGCCAGAACTGCAACCGGAAGCGCGCTTTGGGTTATAGCTCCGTTGCTGGTAATTCCGTTCAGCGAAAATTCGTAAATATCTGTGCCGTTTGCGATTTCTGCAATTGGCAGTGCGAACAGAAGGCCAATCAGGATGGCCGATATCAGTAAATATACTGTTTGTATGCGTTGTAACATGGTGTATTTTTTTTGCAAAAATAGGTTTTTACCTTTAAAATCATGCGGTCAGCCGAAAATTAGGGGTCGGGGTGCCCGTTTTTAGTTGACGTTACTTGTCAGATCGAATTCACGTTATTTAAATTGCTACCCGCTTATTGTTTTTGGTGTACCACAAATACCCTTTCACGTTTGGATAGCCGCATCGCTTTAGCTCTTTGATGTACGAACGCACTTGATATTTGTATTTTTCTGATTCCTGTTCGCCCGATTTATAATCGACGACAATTACTTCGTCTGGCGAAATCATGATGCGGTCAGGGCGTTTTAGTCCGTCGTTCCCGGTCAGGATATTCCGTTCGTTTACAACCTGATAGCTTCCGTCGAACCAGCTTTTTACTTCGGGGTCGTGCAGGATTTCATGCAATGTTTGCCTGATGTGTTCCGCGAAACTGGCGCTTAGTTTTCCGTCGAATACCATTTTTTTGATGGCCGGGCCTAAATCGTTTGAGGTAACTACCATTGATAAAATTTCATGAATAATGCGTCCTTGATTGACAGAGTTTTGTTGTTTTTTTTTGCGAGTGAAAAAGTTATCGCTTTGTTTTTTTATCGAAAGAAAACGCCGGAAATCAGTGAACTCAAATTTATTCAGCCGCACATTCCCGGATGAATTTTCTGAACTTTTTTCTTTGGAAAAATCAGTGGTACCCAATTCGAAAACCTGTTGTTCATTGTCCAGTAATTCTGAAAGATTGACGGTAACTTCCAAATTTTCAGGTTTTATAAATGTTCCCGGAGTCTTTATGCAGCGGGAAAGTAAATCGCCCGTGGTCGATAATTTGTCCGATACCGGGGCCCAGATCCACAATCCGGCTTTAGCCCGTGTAAAGGCTACGTACAGCAGGTTCAGGTTATCGACATACGTGTTAAATTTTTCGGTGTAAAACTCGCGGAAGAAAAGCGATTTTTCCATGGATGTAGAGTACGATACCGGCACCAGTTCCATGTCGTTAAATGGCGGTTCCTGCGGCTGGCACCATAGCAAAGGTGCCTGCTGTCCGGTTTTGGGGCTCAGCGGCCAGTCGCAAAACGGGACAAATACGTAGCTGTACTCAAGTCCTTTCGACTTGTGGATCGTTTGCACAGTGACCGCATCAATGCTGTCGGAAACCGGAATGGTAAAGGTTGCCCCGTTGTCGTTCCACCAATCGAGGAACCCTGTTAGTTCTGATGCGTGGTTGCGCTCAAATTGCGAAATCTGATCGACAAAAGCCTGGAGGTAAGCCAAATCTTCCTGGAGGCTGAACAATCGGAATTTTTCACAGATATTGTACACGATTTCGAGCACCGGCTTGCCGGTTACAATATCCTGAAATTGTTGTTCGTGGAGAAAACGGATCAGCGTGTTGTATTCATTATCAGCTTCTTCAAACTGTTGTTCGAGCGTTGGTTCATAGGCGGCGCCAAAATTCATGACTTGCTGTCCATCCTGTTTTTCAGCCTGCAATACGGGTATATTTCCGGAGGCTTTTAGTTGCGGGTACAATTTCTGGTAATACAAATAATTTACTTCGGCCCGAACGATCGGATCGTCCGGGTTCAGAAAGCTTTCGAGCAGGGCCACAATAAAGCTAATTACTTCGGAACTGGTTACAAACAACGACTCGTTTGAAAGAATATCGAAATTATAGCCTGCATTCTCCGGAAGTTCCTTTTGTTGGAGAAAGCATTCGGCAATTTGTCGAGCGTCTTTTTTATCGCGGACCAGAATGGCCATTTCTTTGGCCTGGATGCCCTGATCTTGAAGGTTCCGGATGAATTTAACCAGTTCGGCCAGTATGAGCCGTAGATTTTCTTCCTGTTTGTCGCGTTTGTTTTCCAGAAAGCGGACGCGGACATATCCGGCGTCTTTTTTATCCGGATTGGAAATTTGTTGGATTCCTCCGGCATAAACTTCTTCGACCGAAAATGGCACCGGATTTTCATCCAGCCTTGATTTTGTCAAAGCTTCGTTGTATTGTTGCTGCAAAACAACGGGAGCCACCGAAAATACCGAGTTGTTGAAACGGATTACCAGTCCGTGGCTGCGCCAGTTGCTGCTCAGAATTTGATTTTTAAGGGCGAATACCGGAAAACTATCCTGAAGCCCGCCGGCCAGTAAGCGCCAGTCGCCGCTGCGCCAGCGGTAGATTGCCTGTTTCACGTCGCCAACCACCAGCCCGTAATTGCCTTCGGCCAATGAGTTGGCAATCAGTGGGCGAAAGTTGTTCCATTGCAGGCCCGAGGTGTCCTGAAACTCATCGATCATGAAATGGTTGTATACCGAGCCGGTTTTTTCGTATACGAACGGCGCTTCCGAATCGGAGATCACGTTCCGGAGCAACTGTCCCGAGTCAGAAATCAATACCAGTCCTTTTTCCCGACAAATTTCGCGGATGTTCCGGTTCAGGTCGACTAAGATGCCCAGCGTGAAAAGTTGCCCGCTGATTATTTTGGCTGTAAAATATCTGCGCGAATGAGCTTCGAACACATTGATTGCCTCTTTCAGGAGAGGCATTAATTTTTGGGCTGCAGCTTCGAGCCTCGATCTGTCGGGATCTTTGGTGGCTTTGGTAACCCAGGCCGACGGGTCGCCGGCTGCTTCTGTTGTTGTTTTTGTTGGCTCAAAATTCAGGTCTTTTAGTTTCTGAAAAGCCAAGGCAACGCTTTGTTTTTTTCCACCTTTAAATTCATCAGGAGATATGTTTTCCGCAGCCATCAGATTGATCCCGGCAGTGCCCAGCTGCTTGAGCGTTTTTTCGTATTGATCGATTATCTGAGTTAGTTTATCGTGGTAAGCCCGAATGAAAATGCGATCGTTGAGCTTGTTGTAAAGCTGGTCGTTAAGCGATTTGAATGTTTCGTTGAAAATTTCACTCCCTAGGGCAATGATGTCCCGTTTGAGATTCCATCCACGTCCGTCACGGATTTTTTCTGCTGCAAAATCGTTTAGCCAGTCGCGCAGGTTGGGGTCATCTTCCACAGAGTGGACTAAGCGGTCGGCTGCTTCTTCCAGTATGCCGGCCTGGTCGAGTTCGACGTTGTAAACAGCATTGATGCCCAATTCGCGACTAAACGATTTGATTACCCGTTGGAAGAAACTGTCGATGGTGCTGACCGAAAACCGGGAATAATCGTGCAAAATATGTTTCAGCACCAGCGCAGCTTGTTGTTGAACCTGAATCTCGGGGCAGCCAAGTTCTTCGGTCAGAATTTTCAGGTAACCTGTTGGATAGCCCCGGCTCAGCTGATATAGTTCGTGGACAATGCGCGATTTCATTTCGGCTGTGGCTTTGTTGGTGAACGTGACGGCCAGGATGTGCCGGAAGTTATTCTCGCGGGTCAGCGCCAGTTTCATGTATTCGATGGCCAGCCGGAACGTTTTCCCGGAACCGGCCGATGCTTTGTAAACGTTGAGTTGGGACATTTGATGTTCAAAAATCAGATTGTTAAAAATACGAAAAAGTGCCGGACGGCATGCGAAAAAGACACTGGTTGAAAAATTTGAATTGCCGGTCGCAGGTTGTACATTTGCTCAACGCTAAAAATCAATGCCATGATCCTGAAAATACTTTTGGTTATTTCCATTATCCTCCAATTGTTTGCCGTGGGGGTAGCCCTGAAACTAACCAAGGTTACCAAGTATAATTTTTCGTGGATGCTGCTGACTGTCGGGTTTATCATTATGGCCATCATGCGGCTTTTCGAGTTTTTGCCTTACATCAGCGATGTAGAACCATTGTATATCCGCGGAATTTATGTATGGCTGGGGGTTGTTATGTCATTGTCGTTTGCCATCGGCGTTTTCTTCATCCAGCGTATTTTTAAATACATGAAGCGGGTGGAAGAATCGAGGCGGCTGACCGAAAAAATGTTTCTGAATGCCATTATCCAGACCGAAGAGCGCGAGCGGAAACGGTTTGCCAAAGAATTGCACGACGGGCTGGGGCCGTTGCTTTCGACTGTGAAAATGTCGGTTTCGGCTTTGTCGCAGCTGGAGCACGACGAAAATTCAAAAGAGATCGTGGACAATACCGAACTGGTGATCAACGAAGCCATTAAAAGCCTGAAAGAAATTTCGGATAACCTAAGTCCGCATGTGTTGAATAACTTTGGGCTTGTGAGAGCTCTGGTGAATTTTACCAACAAAATTAATGTCACGAAAGCAATCCGGATAAACTTCGAGTCGGAAATTAAGGATGAGCGTTTCGATAGTAATGTGGAAGTAGTTTTGTACCGGGTTGTGTGCGAGCTCATCAATAACACCATCAAACATGCGAGGGCAAAAAACATTGACATAAATTTGAAAAAGGAAGGAAATTACATTACCATTGCTTACCTTGATGACGGGAAAGGCTTCGATATGAAAAAAGTGATGGAGCAACCGGCTGCATCCGGAGGAATGGGTTTTTCGAATATTTTCTCCCGGATTAATTCGCTGAAAGGAGAGATAAATATTGACAGCGAGCCCCGAAGAGGAACAAAAGTTTATTTAAAAGTAAAGATGCATGACGACTGAGCATAAAAACAGAACGATCCTGATTGTTGACGATCATACCTTATTTCGCAACGGCCTGCGTATTCTGCTGAATAGTGTGAAAGGCTACAAAGTTGTTGGCGAGGCATCCAATGGTCAGGAATTTCTGAATTTATTGGAAACGATCAAACCCGATCTGGTATTGCTCGATATTGAGATGCCGGTTATGGACGGAATTGAGGCTGCTACAATTGCTCATGAGAAGTACCCGGACCTCAAGATTATTACCTTGTCGATGTATGGCGAAGAAGACTATTATTATAAGATGGTCAATGCGGGGGTAAAAGGTTTTGTACTGAAAGATTCAGACATTAAAGAAGTGAAGGCTGCGCTCGAAACAGTGTATGAAGGAGGCAGTTATTTCTCGTCGGAGCTGCTCCGGAATTTGGTCAACAGCCTGAAAACTGCTTCAAAGACTGCCGATGTGCAAGCCGAACTGTCGGATCGGGAACTTGAAATCCTGATCCTGATTTGCCAGGGACTTTCCAATCAGGAAATTGCCGATAAATTGTTTATCAGCAAACGAACAGTCGATAAGCACCGGGCCAATATTCTGGAAAAAAGCGCCAGTAAGAATACGGCTCAGCTGGTGATGTACGCTATCAAAAATAAGCTGGTAGAAATTTGATTTAATGTGAGTTCGATATAGTGAATAAGTATAACGCCATCAATATCAGGATGTTTTATTGGTTGACAAAATGAATTTACAGTCGAATGATAAACGCACTCATTCTTCGTCTGCCACTGCCGGACGTCTTCCCGCTCTACGGGTAGGGAGGTGCAAAGCGAGCAGGGGTGAGTCATCACTGATTGGGTAAAATGGTGTCACATTTTTACCCAATCAGTTACAACATCGAACTCATTTAATAAACCCGGGCTCAGGCTGCCACTTGTTGGGCAAGCGACATCCGGCGCAGCTGGGGAGCTTTGGTTGCGGCCACGCTCACGACAACTAAGGTCATGATGCCCCCGAATACTACCGAAGGGACCAAACCCATCAGGCTGGCCGAGGCTCCCGACTCAAATGCTCCCAACTCGTTCGACGATCCGATAAAAATACTGTTCACGGCTGAAACCCGCCCTTTCATCTCGTCGGCGGTGAAAATCTGTAAAATACTACTGCGGATAACCACACTCACATTGTCAAAAACGCCGCTCAGCAGCAGGGCGAAAGCCGACAGGTAAAAGTTGTGAGAAAGGGCAAAAACAATCATGCTTAATCCAAAGCCAGCCACGGCATACATTAATAAATGACCAGAACGCTTAACCGGAGGGTTAAACGTCAGGATAATCGACATCAGGATCGCGCCAACAGCCGGGCAGGCGCGTAAAATTCCCAATCCCTCCGGACCCGTTTGTAACACGTCTGACGCAAAGACCGGGAGCATGGCTACTGCGCCGCCAAACAACACGGCAAACATGTCGAGCGCAAAGGCCCCGAGCAAAATCTGGTTATTAAATACATATTTGATCCCTTCGTGGATACGGGCAAAAATCCCTTCTTCGGCTGGGCGTTCAAGTTTAACCCGCCCCGGACTTTCAATGAAAAGAAGCAGGATTACGCAGATCAGAAAGAACGCAAATACGACGATGTAAGCGGACAACACGCCGAAAAAACCGTAAATCATACCGCCAATGGCAGGTCCGGCCACGGCAGCTACCTGCCAAACGGTACTTCCCCATGTGGCAGCTCCCGTTAATAACTCGCGCGGTACCAATTGCCCCAGTAAAGCATTGTGCGCAGGCATAAGGATTCCGCGGACCAGGCCAACAATAAATACCGTGATAAAAATCGGAGATGTTCCCAGCAGTTCGTTGGTATGTAAGGCGGGAATACACGTTGTAATCAGTAACCCGGTTCCGAGTAATAGTAAAAATGTCGTATTGAAAATGATCTTTTTTCGGTCCCACAAGTCAACAAAATGGCCGGCAAAAAGAGCGATGCTGACCTGGGGAATGACTTCGGTAAGTCCAATCATGCCCAGTGAAAGCATATCTTTAGTTAAATCGTAAAGTTGCCAGCCAACAATTACTGCTTGCATCAAGGTCGCGGCAGTCATAAAAAAACGATAGGCGAGGAACAACCTGAAATTTTTTATCCTCACCACATCAAAGGCTTCGCTCGAGAAAAATGGTCTCATATGGAACGGTTGTCTGATAAATGATGGGCAAATATAA
>JAJUGZ010000021.1 GCA_029265715.1 Bacteroidota bacterium | reverse complement strand
GATGAAATAGCCATAAAAGCTGAAGCTTATACCAACCGGGAATGTATAAATGGCTATTCCATCTCGTTGAAAAACTAGTTTGAAAAACAGAAATAGATACGAAAATTGCAAGAAACAACTTTGAAAATTTATACAGATGAAAATTGTTATTTCTCCCGCCAAATCATTATTCAACGAATGTCCGGTTCAGTTCAAAGAGTATTCTATTCCGGTATTTCTAAATGAATCCGAAAAGATAATCCGGAAATTGCAAAAACTAACCCCTGAAAAAATTGCCGGTCTGATGAACATTTCCCAGCCTCTTGCGCAGCTGAATTACAATCGGTTTCAAAATTGGGAATTCTCAGCTTCTCCAACCAATGGATGGCAAGCTGTTTTCATGTTCAATGGCGATGTTTACCAGGGATTGAAAGCAACAACGATGACAGAAGAAGAACTGTACCTTGCTCAGGAGAAAATCCGGATCCTCTCGGGGGTTTACGGTTTGCTGAAACCTCTCGATCTGATACAACCCTATCGTCTTGAAATGGGAACTGCTCTGGCAATTGGCCAGGAAAAGGATCTTTACGCGTTCTGGCAACACACGATTACCACTGAATTAAATAACGAGTTATCGAAAGAACACGAGCCAACCCTGATAAACCTGGCCTCCGTTGAGTACTTTTCTGCAATCGATACAAAAAAACTCAAGGCCCGCCTGATTACACCAACATTTAAAGAGCAAAAAAACGGGCAATACAAAATTGTTTCATTCTTTGCAAAAAAAGCCAGAGGACTGATGAGCCGGTTTATTATTCAAAACAAGATTAACGACCCTGAGAATATCAAAGCCTTTGATTTGGACGGATATTATTTTAACAACAACCTGTCGAAAGGAGACAACTGGGTTTTTACGCGCTGATTAATAGTTCTTGCTCAATACCAGATAATTCCTGACATAATCATCAATCCCATCTTCCAGCGAATAAAATGGCTGGTTATAGCCTGCCTGAATTAATTTATTTATGTTGGCACAGGTGTAATATTGGTATTTCCCACGGAGATCTTCCGGCGTATCAATAAAATGAATGTGCTCCGGTTTATCCATCGACCGAAAAACAGCTTTTGCCAAGCTTAAATATGTCCGCGCTTTGCCAGTCCCAACATTAAACAATCCCGACTTTTTCCGGTTTTGCATGAAGAACATTATTACTTTGGCAACATCTTCAACATATATAAAATCACGAGCTTGTTCACCATCTTTTATTTCAGGCCTGTGCGACTTAAAAAGATTCATTTCCCCGGTCCGTCCAATTGTCTGGAAAGCCTGAAGTATAACCGAAGCCATCCGGCCCTTATGATATTCATTCGGCCCGTATACATTGAAAAATTTCAAACCGGCCCAGAAATATGGTTGTTTTTTTTGAGACAAAGCCCAAACATCAAAATCGTGTTTCGATTTGGCATACAAATTCAGAGGCACAAAATTATTTACCAACTCATGTGAATCATCAAATCCCAAACGACCATCGCCATAAGTCGAAGCCGACGATGCATAAATTAAAGGCAATCCATAGTCAATGCAAGCATTCCAGATTTTCTGCGAGTATTCGAGGTTTAATTGCTGATAAATCTCAGGCTCCTGCCCGACCGTATCGGTCCTGGCCCCAAGATGTATGATGATTTGAACAAATTTCTCGTTTTGTGCCAGCCAGTTGAAAAAATCATCGCGGTCAACTCGTTCGCGGCATTTTTTCGTATTGTAGTTCTTATCTTTTAACGGATCGTCGTATTTATCGACCATCACAATATCCTCAAATCCTTCTCTGTTTAGTTTTCCAACGAGATAACTTCCTATAAATCCGGCAGCGCCTGTAACTACAATCATAAATATCCAGAATTGTCAGTTGATTTTCGTACCAAGATTGGCTTTTCAATCTATATCAACTTCTGAAGAGTCTTTTTATTGTTTATTCTTATTTTTTCTCCTAAAAATTGACCGACAAAGGTAAAAAAACCATCCTTACCTTAACCTATTTTTACCTGATGATTACATGAATCTATTTGAATTGATCATTTTTATCATCGCTGCAAAAATAATTGCTTTGCACCAAACGGCCCTAAGCCGGATGCATATCAATTTGAAAAAAAGAGCCAATTAATACGTTTACTTGCTACCTTTGTCGGGCAATTTGGACGAAATAATCCAAGAAACTGAAAAACATGGAATTCTCATTAAACGGAAAAGAAAGCAATTACCGGAAAGTAGAAAAATACGATTCAGAAAAAACCATCGAGTTAAGCAAGCATTATTCTGAAATACTTACCCTGCTTGGCGAAAACCCGCAACGCGAGGGCCTGTCTAAGACTCCGATGCGGGTTGCCAAAGCGTTGCAATTTTTGCTTCAGGGGTATGACCAGGACCCCGAAGCCATGCTCCGCTCAGCCATGTTCAAAGAAGATTACCGGCAGATGGTCATCGTAAAAGATATTGAGATTTATTCGCTCTGTGAACACCACATGCTACCGTTTATAGGCAAAGCTCACATTGGCTATATTCCCAACGGATATATCACCGGGCTTAGCAAAATTGCCCGGGTTGTTGACGCCTATGCCCGCCGGTTGCAGGTTCAGGAAAGACTGACCACCCAGATTAAAGAATGTATCCAGAATACACTGAATCCGCTCGGGGTTGCCGTAGTCATTGAAGCACAACACCTGTGCATGCAGATGCGTGGCGTACAAAAACAGCATTCAGTCACGACCACGTCCGATTTTACCGGAGCGTTTGAACGGGTTGCTACCCGCGAAGAATTTATCAGGCTGATTAGTTAAAACGGATTAACTTTTACTCCCGGCAACCACCGTGTACCACTCATCTCCCGAAAGATATTCGTTCCCCAACCGCTGAATCTCGACCGGATTAATGTTACGGATAGTTTCCAGATAACGATCGTAAAACGCATAATCCAGCCCAAAATCGTTGATGGCCCGGAAACTTCCGGAGAGGGCAAACGGACCGTCAAAATCGCGCAAAAATTCGCCAAACAGGTAATTTTTAACCGTTTCGAGTTCGTCTGCCGAAACAGGCTCATCCTGCAACCGCTTCAATTCGTTTTGAATTTCGGACAATGTCGGTTCCACATACTCATTTCCCACTTCGGTTGAAATAACCAGGTACGAAGCCTCTTTCAGCGAAAGCACATACGCCCCGATCCCGTAAGTGTAGCCTTTGTCTTCGCGAATGTTGGCCATCAGGCGCGAACCGAAATAGCCGCCCAGAATGGTTGTCAGGATCGACAAGCCAATGTAATCATCATGCGTTTTATGAACCCAATGCTTCCCAACCCGGATCGCCGATTGCATGCCATCCGGTTTATCGACATGATGGTATTTCACCGGATCAGGCACAACCGGATAATTAAACTGAAGGACCGGCTCGCCCGCCCAGTCCGTTCCGCCGAAATGCCACTCTAATAAAGTCAGTACTTCGTTATCCACTTTTCCGGCCACCACCAGGCGACAGTTTCCGGCGTGATAAAACCGGCGGTAAAAATCCCACACCTGCTGTTTGGTAACCCGGTCGTAATCTTCCACTGTGTTTTTAATGGCATACGGATGCCCCATACCGAACAATGCCTGCGTAAATTTCTTCTGGCAAAGTGTTTTCACCTTCTCGTTCTCGATCAGGAAACGCTGACGGTTTTTAGCCACCAACACCCCGAATTCGTGGTCGGGAAACACCGAATTTTTAATCAAATCTTCGGTCACCTCCAAAATAGCCGGCAAATGGCGGTTCAGGCTGATAATGCTGACCACCCCGTAATTCTGGTCGGCTGACAACTGAATGTACGATCCGTAAAAATCGAAACGTTCAGCAATTGCGGCAGCCTCGAATCTGGCGCTCCCCTCTTCGAGCATATTGTTGCTCAGCGTGGCAACCAGGTTGGCCGGTTGTTGCCAGGTTCCGGCCTCGAAAATAAAATCGATCTTTACCACATCCTGACTGCCGGCGTTAATAAAATACACAGGCAACCCGTTTGTGAGAGTCAGTTTTTGGGTCGGGATATAATCAAACCGGTCGATGGCGCTTACCGGTGGTTGCATTTTTCTGTTTATCATTGGGACAAGAGTTTATTTTTATCGATTATCTATGTCTCCCAAAGCCAATTTTTGTCATTCGTGATCATTCAATTGTCATTATTTTCTAAAAAGACCGAATGACGATTGAGTAACATTGGGTAAAGGCAAATTCAATACCTGAATTCATGCAATAAAAGCTAACGTATTCAGGAATTTTTGGCAATGTAATTTAAAACCGAGCAATTTTCACCCCGGAAGATGCGGGCTGCTTCGTCGCGCAGATCGTCAACCGTTACCGCCCGGTACTGTTCAATCTGGGTGTTAATCAGCGAGGCATCCTGCAAAATTTCGTCGGTGGCCAGGTTCATCGCTTTGGTATGGTAGCTCATCTCGCTGTATACCAGGTTGGCTTCGATCTTGTTTTTCACCTTCTCGAGCTCGTATTCCGAAACCCGCTCTTGTGCCATCCGGTCCAATTCTTCCTGAATGGCAGCCCGCGCTTTTTCGAGGCTCACCCCCTCCGACGGTTTTCCGGATACCACAAACAAGCCCGGGTCGAAATCGCCGGAAATATAGGCATCCAGTTCTGAAAACAGCTTTTGTTTCTGCACCAGGTTTTGGTACATGCGCGAGGAGTTCCCGTTCGACAGCACATCCGAAATCAGGTCGGCGGCAAAGTAACCCGGTTGCAGACGGCCTGCCATGTGAAAAGCCATGTAAATGGCATTGTTCGGAACGGCGCGTTCCACGGTCAGTTCGCGCAAAGCCGTTTGTTCCGGCTCCTGCGGAAGGTTACGCGGCTTGACATCGCGCGCCGGAATCGGGCCAAACCACTTTTCGGCCAGGCGGAACACCTCGTCCGGACCGACATTTCCGGCAACCACCAGCGCCGCGTTGTTCGGCGCATAGTGCGAATAGAAAAAGTCTTTTACCTGCTGCATGTTCGCTTTTTCAATATGGCCGATTTCACGCCCGATGGTCGGCCATCGGTACGGGTGCACCTTGTAGGCCATTTCACGCAGCAGCGGCCACACGTCGCCGTACGGCTGGTTCAGGTAGCGCTGTTTGAACTCTTCGATCACCACATTTCGCTGCACGTCTAAGCTCTTTTTTGAAAAAGCCAGTTCGAGCATACGGTCCGATTCGAGCCAGAATCCGGTTTCGAGGTTAGCCTTTGGCAAGGTGAGGTAATAATTGGTCAGGTCGTTGGTCGTGTAGGCGTTGTTGTCGCCACCGGCGAGCTGCAACGGCCCGTCATAATCCGGAATGTGTTTCGAGCCGCCAAACATGAGGTGCTCAAACAGGTGGGCAAAGCCGGTGCGTTCCGGGTCCTCGTCGCGGGCGCCGACGTTGTAACACACATCAACACACACCATTGGCGTGGTTTCGTCGCGGTGGGCAATCACCACCAGTCCGTTGCCCAATCGGTATTTTTCGTATTCAATCATTTTAAACGTTGCGAGTTTTGAGTTACGAGTCGCGAGTTAGTTATACTGTACCTGAGGACTGCGACTTTTATTATTTCTTATTCCTCGTTCGATATTTCTTCGTTGAATGAAATAGCCATATTGTGCTAAAGCCCGCACAAACCGAGAATGTATAAATGTCTCCGGCAACTGCCAGATTGGATTCTAAGATTGAAAGACTGAAGTTGATACAAAAATTGTTGAACCCAAAATTGAGAATATAAGCACATGAATCTTGAGTTTATGCTTTTCTGTGGTTAGAACCTTAAAAGGCGTATTTCCCTCCGTAAATCACTTCGGCTTTTGCCCGATTGTACTCGGCCATCAGGTTTTCCATGATGGTTTTCACCGGAAGTATCTCGTTAATGATGGATGCAACCTGCCCGATCTCCAGTTCACCTTCTTTCAGGTCGCCTTCGAACATCCCTTTTTTGGCACGGCCGCGTCCGAGCAGGTCCCTGAGTGTTTCTTCCGAAGCCCCTTCCTTTTCGAGCTTGTCAACTGCCTGAAAAAACTCATTCCTGATCAGCCGCACCGGCGACAGTTTTTTCAGGGCCAGTTTGGTACCACCCTCTCCCAGCGTGGGTACCAGCTTTTTAAACTCCGGATGGGCCGATGATTCTTCGGAAACGGCAAACCGCGAACCGATCTGCACGCCGTCGGCGCCAAGCACCATGGCCGCCAGCATGGCTTCGCCCGTTGCAATGCCACCGGCAGCCAGCAAGGGCAGCGAAGTAGCCCGCCGGACCGACGGAATCAGGGTCAAAGTTGTGGTTTCGTCGCGCCCGTTGTGCCCACCGGCCTCAAAACCTTCGGCAACCACCGCATCTACCCCGGCCTCTTCGCATTTGCGGGCAAACACCGATCCGGCAACCACATGGGCGACAATAATTCCGCGGGCATGCAGCCACGGGGTCCAGGTTTTCGGGCTTCCGGCCGAGGTAAATACCACCGGCACTTTTTCGGCCGCGATGATTTCCATAATGGTTTCCATCTCGGGATAAAACATCGGGACATTTACACCAAACGGCTTGGCGGTTGCCGCCTTTGTTTTGCGGATGTGTTCCTGAAGGGTCTCCGGGTGCATCGATCCGGCGCCCAGCAAGCCAAGCCCCCCGTTATTACTAACGGCAGCGGCCAATCGCCAGCCGCTGCACCAAACCATTCCACCCTGGATAATCGGAAGATCTATCCCGAAAAGTTTGCATATTTTGTTTTCCATCATGCCTTAGCTTTTAAGAAAGGCAAAGGTAACAATTTCCCCATTTTCCTGCATTTAAAACAAAAGAGGACCGGGGAGATCGTTTCTAAGATGGGAGCGAATTATTTAAACGTTAGCCAATCGACTTCAACCGGAGTATCAGTTTCAGAAACTACAACCAGGTTCTGGATTCCAGATTGTATTCCAGAAACTTTTATTTCAATTTTATTCAGTTCGCTCCCCGAAGGAACCTGAATTGACCCAATAACCGGTCCGTGCGCATTTTCCAACCGAAGTTGTATTGTTCCCCCCATTTTTGCACAGGCGTTAAGCATCACTTTTTTAAACTTCCCTTTCCCAAAATCTATCGTATTGTATTGAACCCAATCTCCCTTTTTCGCCAAGACCGCTTTCCATCCGTCGAATGGGTCAGCAGCCTGATTGAATGCGATGGTGGTTCCTTCGCTTTTCGAGCTGAACCGGTCAATTTCAATCCTGCCAGCAGCATTGGTGACACCAACACCACGCCGCGTAGGGACCACTTTCTGAATCGTCCCGTCGGTATTGAAGAAGAGGCTGTCGATGCAAACCGATCGATGTTTATCAAACTGCGGCGAGTATTCGTTTTGATGGTAAAACAGGTACCATTGATTTCGGTATTCGACAACCGACTGGTGATTGGTCCAGCAGTTCATAGGCGATTCATCCATAATAACGCCGGTTATCTTAAATGGTCCCATCGGACTGTTGCTTATCGCGTATTCCAGCCTTTCGATTTTGTTTTGTACATGTGGGTAGGTCATGTAGTAAATCCCGTTTCGTTCAAACAAAAACGGCCCTTCTTTTAATCCAACCTCCGGAAGTTCACTTACTTCCTGTGGTTCGGAATCCAACTCTAACATATTCTCTTTCAGTTTGGCCACAAAAATTTTCCCCATTGCCCAATACAAATAGGCTTGTCCGTCTTTATCGATAAACACGTTTGGATCAATACCATGTACCCCGGAAATAGGTTTTTCCTGGGGAATATACGGGCCTTCCGGGTTATCGGCTATCGCAACCCCAATTCCAAACCCTTTTCGCCCGCTTGGGTCAGTGACACTTGTATTCGCCGGGAAATAAAAATAATACTTCCCATTTCGCGCAATGCAATCAGGAGCCCACATGCTGTAACTGGTCGAGTCTACCCAGTTTACCGTATTCTGGCTTACAATTACACCATGGTCGGTCCAATCAATAAGATTTTCTGATGAAAACACGTGGTAGTCTTTCATGCAGAACCAATCTTTACGGAGGTTTTTCCCCTCGGGGGCTGTAATATCGTGCGAAGGGAAAAGATAAACCTTCCCGTTGAAAACACGGGCCGTCGGGTCGGCGCTAAACTGATCGCGGATTACCGGGTTCTGTGCTGATAAATTATTAGCGCAAAAAGAAGCAATAGCCGTAATTATAAATAACTTAATTCGTTTCATGTTCCTCTACATTACCAAACATTTTTATTTATTTTGATTCGCTTTAGCAGCTAGATCCTGTGCTGCATTTGCCAGAAAGATGTACCAGGCTCCTCCATCAATGATACATTCGTTTTCGCCCCAGAAAAATGGCCAATCATCTTTGTTTTCAAGGAAATCAGGGCTCAGCATAATCAGGCCGGGCACAACCCCTCCGGCAATCGTCGTAAAATCAGCCCGGTTATTCCCGTAAGCAACTTTTTTAGAGCGAACCCCCACGGCATTTACAAACGATAAATTGGAATACGGATGGCAACCAAAAATAAAATTAAGCCCTTTAAAAACGTATTCTTTTCCAATAATGTCAGGAAACGCCTGATTGGCATAGTAATTTGTTATTGCCCAATTCATTACAGGCGAAGTTCCGCCCCAGCCCCGTGTTGACATGGGAACTCCATACGGGTTTTCTTTCGCATTTTCATCGATCAACTCTTTGTATTTAACGATATAGTTGCGAAGCTTCGCTTTGTAATCGGCGTCCATGTACGGAATTGCAATCAAAGCCGGATTAATCGTGCCCATGCCCCCAAATCCGGAAAAAGGACCTGAATTTGGGCCGCTCTTCGTCGTTGCCCGTTCCAGCATCGGCCACACTTTCTCAAGAAACCTGTCGGCGTATTTTTTTTCTCTGGTGGTAATGTATAACTGCAAAGCCGTATTCAGGTCAGCTCCCCTGCCGAGCATTTTCATAAATGGCTCTTCGTCATCATTGGGCTTTTTCGAAGCTTCGTCGGCTTCTTCCAATAACCTTTTGGCACAAGCCAGGCTCTTTTCAGCAAGCTCATTGTTATACCCCCGAAGCGCCCGGCTTGCTGCTGCCAGTGTCGCGGCGGTCTGGTAGTCTAAGAAGGTCATGCGGTTGGTGAAAGCCCACCGGTCATCCAAAGTCCCGCTCGATAATCCGTCTGTTTCATATGGTTTCAGGTTCGGGTTGTACGGGAGGTTGTCTGTTTCCTGTGAGGCATCGCCCAAATGATGATATTGATGCAGATTCGGGACAATAATTCCCCGGACCGGATGTCCAATATTTTCGCACTGAGCAACCAAATTTAATGTACCATGCTCAATTTGCTGTAAGATATCTGGTTTGCCGTCCGGACGATGAATATCGACATAACGGGTTTTCTGGTCGATAAACGTTTCATCTCTGTTAACGTTAAAGTTCTCCCACGATTCGACAAAGCTTGAAATAACACTGTTGTGAGAGCCTGTCTGGATATCGAAATCCCCGGCATCGAACCAACCGCCCACGGCCATTCCCGGAATGCGTTCAAGCGACTTATATTTTGTATCCGTAACAGGCCCCTGTGTATAACCGTCAAAATGCTGATGGTTAACCGGCGCCTGAAGACAATCGTCCAGGTAAGGAACGCCGTGCCAGATCCGGTAAGCTTCGTTTACCTGCATGTGGTCCATTTGTACCGGGAACCAAACATCGAGCGTTGGGTGCCAAATGTCATTGTAAACATTTGGGCCAATGACAAACGGGTTGGTCTTCTGGTTGCCATATTGAATATAATAGATTCCTGGGTCTTTAACCTTACTAAAGTCGAACTTTGCGTAGTTGTAACGAAGATATGTTCCCCAAACTGTTACCTGCCCGTTGAGTTTTTCCACATTCTTTCCATCCGGACCGACCTGAATGAGCGATGCGGTCTTCAACGGTGTATCGCTTTTATCCAACTCAATAATGGCAACTTTCTCCTGCTGAGGCAAATATCCCACCTGCGAGAACCCGATTACCGGCTGCCGCTTCCAGTTTGGAATAGCATTGGGCTCGAGGTACCAGGTCAGCACCTTACCTGTTTTATTCGCCGGGAGTAAACTCCGGACAATAAACCATCCGTTTTGAGCCAGATTGCGACCGTCAAAAAGTAACAGATCGGCGTCCTGACTATTGATCCTGACCATTCGCTCCGGATCTTCAGGCGCTAATACCATCGATTTCCCGGTAGCTATCGGATATGGAACAATGAATTCGCCGCGACCCCGATCGTCAAACGTCGTATGGCCGCCAAACTGTTGAATTTTATTACTGATCGGCTCAATTTTCGTATTCCCAGCCGGATATTTGGGAAAAATTCCGGGGTTGCCATCCATCAAATAAGTCTTTTCGAAATAGGCCGAAGGTAAAAATTCAAGGTTAAACCCCGCCCTTCCTTCCAGTTTTTGGGGAAGCGGGTTATCAAGATAAACACTGATTTCAACTCCTTTGTCTTTTGAGGTTACACTGATTTTAGACTTAAAGTCAAAGTCTGCATAATACAATTCAACATATATTGCATTGTTTGCCGGATCCACTTTTCGGTCGATCAGCCGGGGGACTAAATCCCATTGTTCGGGCGTATTTTGCAACCTGACAGCCCCCCCGGTTGAAGTTCGGACCCCATGATGAATGATTTCGATACCAGCAGTCTTTTCGTCGAAAAACATGCCATTATACTGGTTATTGAAAACAAAGACATTGACGCCCGGAGTTTCAAAATATTCCAAGTTGTTCAACTGCAATTTTTGTGCATTTGCCCCCGCTGCCCCCCATCCTAAAAGGAAAACAGATAGTATTGATCGTAACCCCAATTTACGGAAGATTGTCCCTCCCTTATAAAGTTGACAGTTTTTTTTCATCGCCACAATTTGAAATTAATTGGTTTCTGATATCTGGTCGCTTATGTGGAAGTAATCGAAATCGGCATAGCCACCTATATTTTTTGTTGCATAGTTGAACAACCCAAAACGATACCCCATAAAGTGCTCCATCAGGGTGTATTCCATTTTCAGCTCTCCTCCTATTTGTTTCCATACTTTGCCATCGAGACTGTAAAAGAATTTAGCCACGTCGATCTTGTTCCTGAAATCGCATTCTATCTTGAGGTAAACCTTGTTTTGTAATAATGCCAAACTTTCCAATTCGGTAGGCACATCGGTTTTGTTGCTCACCATAAAGACAAATTTTTGTCCGTTCAGAACCTTTACTCCAACCTGACCAAATTTGCGCTGAAAAACACTCAAGCCGGCAAAATCGCCCTCTTTCATGTTCGAGGCATCGAGCATGGTTGTTCCTGTGCAAACGGGACCAATGGTGCGTTGTGTCAAGGTATTTCGTGACTTCAGGAAAAGGCTGTCGATGCGCCCGGTTTTCAATCTCAAAAAACCTTTGCGTTCGGTTACCGACCATAGTGAATTGTCGGGATTGTGGTTCCATTGCCAAACCAATGGCAGGGCCGGTTCGCCTTTTTTACGGCTAAACTCATCGCTGTTTACTATTCCCGGAATCAGGCCTTTACTGGCGGGCAAATCGAGGGTTTCGGGCACTTTGCCGTCAACTCCCAATACAGGCCAGCCATCTTCCCATTTCACGGGTACTAAAAAGGGGATGCGCCCAACAGCACCATGATCCTGGAACAAATAAGCAAACCAGCGGCCATCGGGGGTGTCGATTAAACCACCCTGTGCCACACCTTTGTCTTGCAAAACAACCTTGCCCTCCCACGGACCGGTGATGTTATCGGCACGATGCACAACAACCGTACGCATGCCGCCTTGTGGCCAGCAAATGTTAAACAGGTAATATTTCCCATTTACCTTAAACAGTTGAGACCCTTCGCCCAAAGCAACATTTTTCCCGGCTGGAGCATTGGCATCTTCAATAAGCACTTTCTGGGTACCTTCTTTTACCCCTGAAAGATCATCTTTTAATTCGGCAATCATCAATTTGCGAACACTCCAGATGATGTACGTTTTCCCATCGTCATCGAAGAAAATGGTGTGATCGTGGTATTGAGCATCAAGCGTAATTAAATTCCAGGGACCTTTTTCAATATTCCGGGTTGAATAAATGTACGTTTTGTGGGTAGTTCCGGAGAATGTTGACACATAGTAAGTATTGTTATGATACCGGATACAACTTGCCCACGAACCATGACCATATTCACTCTTCCCGTTTTTTAAGTTTGTTTCATCCATATCGGCAAGAGTACGGTATGCATAGTTAACCAGTTTCCAGTTAATGAGGTCTTTTGATTTCATAATGGGAACTCCGGGATTCATGTGCATAGTCGTACTGCTCATGTAATAGGTGTCGCCAACACGGATCATCGACATATCAGGAACATCGGCAAAAATTACCGGGTTTTTTGCTTTTCCTTCCTGAGCTGACGCTTTGAAGGTAAGAACTGAAAATAGAATAAGCGCAACTGCATAAATTGAATTTCTCATCGTTGAATTTTATTTTATCGGTTTTACCCCTTCTTTTGTTTGAATAATTTTCTGAATGGTCCCATCTTCGTTGTAGTACATGTAATCAACACACACCGAACGGCGGTAACTGCCTCCTGTTGGAAGCGCCCCATTGTGATAAAAGAAATACGACTTCCCTTTGTAGTCGATTATTCCGGGATGCGTTGTAAAACTGTTCTCTACATTTTCCTGAATGATCCCCTGGTATTCCCACGGCCCTTCAAAACTTTTGGAGGTGCAGTATTCAATCATTTCGGGTTTAGTGCCCACACTGGCATATACGAGGTAATAAATTCCATTTCGTTTGTAAATCCAGGGACCTTCAATAAAATTCCTGATCTTCAGAAAGTTTATCGGACCATCCAGGTCTGTCATGTTTTCTTTCAGTTTAACATACCGGCAGCTCAGATTTCCCCAATACAGATAGGCTTGCCCGTTGTCGTCGATAAAAACAGTCGGGTCGATGTCGTCCCAGCCGTGCTTTACATCGGTTGTCATTTCATTCACAATCAGCGCTTTGCCAATTGCA
Source organism: Bacteroidota bacterium (assembly GCA_029265715.1). Classification (GTDB taxonomy): domain Bacteria; phylum Bacteroidota; class Bacteroidia; order Bacteroidales; family Prolixibacteraceae; genus Aquipluma. Next base: position 36,814 of record JAJUGZ010000021.1, on the reverse strand, counting down.
TCTTTAAACGGGCCGGTTGGCCTGTCGGAAACAGCTACTCCAATAGCAGCACCACCTTTGCTGTTTTCGTCGGCTTTGTGAAAGGTGGACACAAACCAGTAAAATTTACCGTTACGCTCGACACACTGTGCGGCATAAGCATCGCCCGTTGCCCACGAAAAGGTTTTTGGCGACAAACAGGTGCCATAGTGCTTCCAGTTCACCATGTCGGTGGTTGAAAATACCTGCCAGTCGGGCATTTTGTAGTTAGTGGCCGAAACCGAAGCTGTATCGTGCCCCGTGTACAAAAACAAGGTATCGTGATATACCAGCGGTGCCGGGTCGGCAGTAAAAATGTGCCTGATAATTGGATTTTGGGCATTGCCCTGTGCAATAGCCCAAAATCCAAGAACGATGGTGATGATGTTAATCTTCATCCGGAAATAATTTATTTTAAGTTGTCGGATGGAACTCGCATGTTGCAATTTTCACTTTGATTCAATTCATCCTTGTTTTGATATAAACATGCTCGTTTCATATCATCCAATCTATTTGTAGCGTAATACCTTTCGAAAGGTTATTCAGGCACAGCATTGTTCGCCGAGGTTGCATACAATCCCAGCAAACAACCGGTAAACCCACCGGCCACATCGGTTGAAAGAATGTCGCCCGAAACAGTTCCACCCAAATTGATAAAGTCGGTTCCGTTAGTTGAATACCTGAACTGATAATCGTCGCCATTGGCCGAAACCTGTAGCCGAACCGGTTTACTAAGGTCGATTTTGGCACTAGCCACAATTTTCGATTCGGTTTCGCGACTTCTGAATTTTCCCTCAGTCCGTTCCAGCAAGATGTAATAATCGGCCCCTTTTTTGGTAATACCGAAAACATAGTTGAACCGTTCGCTTTGCAGCGCCACAATTCCGGCCAGGTCTTTTTCTGATGCAGGCTTATACTTCATGCTCACCGAATACGAAAAACGTTTGTGCATCTGTCGGTAAAACAGTGTTGAGGTTGGCTTTACTTCTTTGATGTTTGTTTCAAACGGTTTAATTATCAACCCTTGTTTTGACGTTGAAATAAAATCTTCGCGCGGACCGCGTAACCCAATCCAGCGGTAATCCAGCTTTTCAGCACTGAAATCATCTTTAAACGTGAAGTTTCCGTTGGGGAAAAATCCATCTTTCCCGGCTTTGTTTTCGGTTACCCCGGCAGGCATTTTCAATTTTGGTTCCAGCGGGATCAAGCCATTTTCAAAAACAGGGAATTCACCCGACCAGTCAACTGGCAGAATAAATGTCTCGCGTCCGGTGGTTACCCGTTGTTTTTCGTTGGGGCGAACAGCCAGAAAAACACCGTAATATGTTTTATTATCGGGACCTAAAACCAGGTCGGCGTGACCAGCCCAATCGACTTTATTGACGCGGTCGTTGGCAAAATATCGCTGGGTAAGAATCGGATTGTTTGGAGCCGGGATGTAGGGCCCTTTGGGATTGTCGCTCACAAAAATCACTTCGCTGTGCCAGCCACCGGTGCCACCTTCGGCACACATCAGGTAATATTTCCCATTTTTCTTATAAATGTGTGGTGCTTCAATCCAGATTGGTTTTTTCGAAAGGTCAACACCTCCATCCACAATAATTTTGTCGGTTCCGGGAATTATTTTGTCTTTATCCACATCATACTCCCAGATTTTAATTACCCGGTGACCATTGTACAATTCTTTTCCCGGGTCGGGCGCATCGTTGTGAACCACATAACCTTTCCCGTTATCGTCGAAGAAAAGCGAGGGGTCGATGCCATTAAAATCCAACTTTATCGGGTCGCTCCAACCTTTCATCGGATCTTTGGTCTTCACCACTATATTGCCAAAACCTCCTGAAAACTGAGTAGTTATCATATAAAACGTGTCGTTGTTTTTGTTGTACAGAATCTGCGGGGCATAAATACCGGCGCTGATTCCGCAGTCGTGAACAACTAACTGCGATTTGCGGTCGAGTACATGCCCAATTTGTTTCCAGTTCACCAAATCGTTTGAATGAAAAATCGGGACGCCCGGGAACATGGCAAAAGTGGAAGTAACAAGATAATAATCATCGCCTTTGCGGGTAACGCTCGGGTCGGGATAACAACCCTGCAAAATGGGGTTATAAAACTCGCCGGGTCTCAGCGGGTTGTCGATATAAACCTGGTCGTTGCCCTCGTACACAAAATTGGTAAACAAAGGCGAATTGGCGGCCTGACTAAAAACCATTGGCGAAAACAGGGCTGTAAAAGCCACTAAAAGCATGACAGCTCTTCCTTTGGAAGAAATGATAGCGAACAAACTTTTTTTCATCGTTTATAATTATTTGATTTTATTTTACTTGTTTAGAAAAGTACCTTTTTACTATATTTTATAAGAACTTGATTTGCTTATTCGATTAAGAAACCACAGCAGTTGCAAACGGCATTTCTTCGGAATAATTAATTGCAAGGCCATCTGTTTTTTTTGAAAATCTATGGCAAATTCTTCTTTTCAACTTTCCAAACTGTTGATTTGGAAAGCTGGCACGGGTTTCCGGTAAACATTTTGGCGGCTTCCTTATCGCCTTTTAATTGCCATTTAAACCAGGCAGTTGCCACTTTGGCAAACTCGCCTCCATGAGGCTGGCTGTAAGTACCGCCATGTCCAACATCCATATTGGCTACAAAAACCGGAACATGGTTTATCCTGCTAAAGTCGTCCATGCCGTTCTTGTAAGCGATATCCTTTTCGCCTCCAAGCAAATAGAGAGTTGGCGTATGCAACTTGGCCAGATGGTCTTTTGTTAAAGCAGGCATTCCGGACATTCCTCCGCCATTGCCAATAATACCACTATTGCAGATCACCGCAGTGGTAACGCGTGGGTCAGGGGCAGTTTCAAGCGTTTGTAAACCACCACACGACATACCGCTAACCGCTATTTTCGAAACATCAATTTTGTTGTAAAACACACTGGCTTTGTTGCTGTTCTGTGCAATAGCCCAATTTATGGCATCGATCAATTGTGAGGATGTTGACCGGCCACCGCCCCGTTCACCTTCCTTAGGCATAGGGCCAATGGCAATCACCAAAAATCCGTGCGAGGCCACTTCAGATAAAAAGTTGATATGCTCCCATGGTGAGTTGGCGCAAGCGCCATTACCCCAGGCAATAATTGGTAACTTGGTTTTATGTCCAAAAACACTTAGATCTTTCGGACGAAATATGGTATGGGTTAACAGCGTGCTATCGGTGTACATAATGGCACTATACAGGCCGGTTCCTCCATCTTCCACTACTCTGGGGGCGGGAATGTTGGAAGTGCCGCTTTCCTTCGATGCAGGACTTTTCGTTTCCCCTGCCCTCAACAACCTAACCACATACACTGCTCCGGCTGTTGAACCTTGTGCTGCCTGAAATTTAACCCTGATGTGTTTTTTGCCTTTGACCATTGAATCGGGGATGGGATAAACGATATTCTGAAACTGCGACAGGTTCCAACGGTTGCTATTGTCTTCGGAAACCAGTTTTTCATTGTCGATGTAAATGTCGAATTTGCGGCTTCCCCATTCAGCTCCCCAGTAACGGACAAACAGGCTGAGGTTGGTCTCGCCGTTGGTGGCCAAATCGTAGCTAAAATAGCCCCCATCGCGTGCCTCACGGAAAAATTCGTTCATGTTGTTGCCTTTGTTCGATTTTTCCACTTGCATGGCATGGTCGGTTTCGGGCTGCTGTTCGCCGGGCATCACATAGTCGATGGTGCGTTTCTCAAGTTCCAATTTCGCCGTTTCTATTTTGGTCAACGAATCGGTATAGGCCTTGTAGCCCGAGTTGGTGAGGGCCAGCCAGTACATCATGTACCGCGCATCGTGAATTTGGTAAAACGGCTCAAGGGTAAGTTCCATGGGGTTTACCATTTTTACATCGAGCTTAAAATTCAATGGTTTCCCTTTAACTGGCACTAACTTTTGGGCAATATTTTCAATGTCGTCGTAAACCAAAATTGGAGCTTTGTCAACTGGTAGATATTCTCCACCGGCATATTGCCCCCAACGGCCATCGTCGGCAATAAGTCCTTTTAAATCTTCGGTACCGGTTTTGGCTCCGAGTAAAATTGGGCCGTGCATAAAGGCCACATATTCGGGCACGTTGGGCAAATGCTCAATGTGGTTGTGCATGGGCAGCAACACCTTCACCTTATCGCCCTTTTTCCAATTGCGCTCAATGTTGATGTAGTTCGATGGAAGCACTGTGTATTTTACATCTTTACCATTAACTGAAATTTTCAATTCTCCTTTGCGCACCCACGACGGATGGCGGAGCATCAACTTGAAATTCCCCGAGCCTTCGGTTATGGAAAACTGGGTTTGTTCTTCAAAAGGAAACTTTGTTTCTTGCTTTATTTTCAAACCTTTCTCTTTCCAGTTCAATTCCGAGGCAATAAAAAGATTTACATACAAGGTGTCTTTCGAACGGGTATAGATAAATTGGTTGTATTTCCCGTGGTTCTCCATGCCCGTACCCACACAGCACCACATGGCTTCGTTGGGTGCTGAATATACCCGGTAGTGGCGCGGACGAGCCGATGTAAAATACACATATCCACCGTGTTCAGGATGTTGGGTTGAAAGAATATGGTTAAGGATGGTACGTTCATAGTAGTCGGCATATTTGGCCAATGGTCTCATGCGGAACACGTCTTCGGTGAGCTTTAGCATGTTGTACGAGTTGCACGACTCGGGGCCATCGTTCACGGTCACAAAGTCGATGCACGAGGTAACACTTGGGAAATGCTCCCTGCGACTGTTACCGCCAAAAGCCAGCGAGCGGTTTTGGGTAACCGTTTCCCAAAAGAAGCTGGCGGCTTTTTGGTATTTCTCATCGTGGCTCAGCTCGGCAATTCGTTCGAACCCGATAAATTTTGGGATTTGTGTGTTGGCATGTTGATTGTCAAGCACATCGTTGCCCTGCGATAGGGGATCGAGAAAAGCCTTGTGCGAAAAACGTTTGGCGGCAGTAAGGTATTTTTCGTCGCGGGTCATCTGGTAGGCATCGGCATACATTTCGTTCATCCCTCCATGTTCGTTGCCCAACATTTCTTCCATTTTTGCATCGCTGAGGTTCGAGGTTACGTCGATTCCCCAGTCACAAAACTTAAGGAAAAGGTTTTTTGCCTCTTCGTTTCCGGCATAAAGCCAGGCATCGCGGAGCCCGGCGTACATTTTATGAATGTTGTACCAAGGTGCCCAGGCACTCCATATTACCCCCGCATTTCCTTCTTTTATCTTCGACCATAATTCGGCACTTTTGGGCACTCCGCCCACGTAGCCCACTCCCCAGGCCGGGTTGTTTTTAGCATTGGCTTCCTGACAGGCTTTGAGTTCCGAAATCATGTAATCCATGCGCTTTTTGCATTCGGCATTCCCCAAGGCGGCATAATACATGGCCATGGCCGATAGGTAATGGCCGCCCACATGGCCATCTAACCCATCCCAGTTAGGATAACTCTTTGCCTTTTCGGGCAAGCCTGCTTCTTTCCGATAGGGTGCCAAAAGGCGGTCCACGTCGTATTTAAGCAATACCTGAAGGTTCAGGTCGCGGGCATGTTTAAAAGGTCCATCGAGCAACGTTACATCCGACAAAGGAAATTCGTTGGGGTAAAGTTTGTCTTGTGCATTTGCATTGTTTGTGATGAACAATGATAAAAGCAGTGCACCCGCAACTATTTTTATTGAATTTATATTCATTTACTTCAATTATTTAGCTGGTGAAAATTTATAGAGCAACGCCCCATGAACAGGAACCTCGATGGCAAGTTCGCCGTTTGTAGCATTAACTTTAGCTACATCTTTTTGCCGCCAAAGGTCGCGCACGGTGAATTTCCCGTTCAGTCCAAGTTTGGCAAAGTCGGTGTAATTCATTTGAATTTTTTCGAGGCCGAAATTGCAAAATCCTACAGCTTTGCTCCCGTCTTCGAGCTCCTTCACATAAATGCGCATTTCGCCAATGGTGTGTTGGCAGGTAGCTTGTTTGCCAAGCGGGTCCTGGTTCACGTCGATCACTTCGTCGTTGGTAAGTAAATTGAGCGTGAAATCATCGAGTTTTTCCATGTCGCAACCAATCAAAAGAGGTGCGGCAAAAAGGCTCCACAAGCTGATGTGCAGGTATTGTTCGTCGGGTTTCAGCTTACTTGGATGCGTGTTGCCCCATCCCACGTGGCCAACCACCAGCATGTCGGGGTCGTTCCAGTTACCGGGTTTTGCATAAGGGGCCGATTTTTCATGGTCGAGGGCAATGCCCTTCACGCTTGCCCAGGTGTCGGTAATGTCGTTGGTGGTTCGCCAGCAGTTGCCGCCAACCGATCCGCCCCATTTCCACACGTCCGACATTCCGTATTGGCACACGCTGAAAAGGATGTCGCGTTTCTGCTTTTTCAACAAATCGCCCATTAAAATAAAAGGCTTTTGGGCTGTTTCGAGCTGACTACCTCCGTTGTACGATAGCGAAGAGACTTTGTAAGGGTCGTTTTCGGGCAAGCCGTTAATTACGTTTCCGTAGCTGCACCAGTCGTATTTCAGGTAATCGAAACCCCATTGGGCGTAGCTTTCGGCATCTTGTTTTTCGTAGCCAAAACTACCTGCACAACCTCCGCAAGTCCAGGGTCCGGGCGAAGAATAAAGCCCAATTTTCAACCCAAGGCCATGCACATAGTCGGCAAGGGCTTTCATATCGACAAAGCGAGAGTTGGGGATGATGTAGCCATTTTCATCGCGAAATTTTCCACGCAACGATTGGTCTTTCGAGTCGCGGTGGTTTTCCCAGAAATCGTCGATGTTGATGTAGGTCCAACCGTGGTTAATGAGGCCACTGCTCACCATAGCATTGGCGGCGCGTTTTACCCTGTCGGCTGAAACCTCTTGGGCAAAACAGTTCCAACTGTTCCATCCCATAGGCGGGGTAAGCGCAATTTGGTCGCCGCATTCAATGCGGAACTGACGCTCGGCCTTTCCTTTTGCATTTTTGGCAACCAGTGTTACTTTATAAGTGCCTTTTGAAGAAATCGTACCGGTGATTAAGCCTGTTTTTTCATCAATTTTCAATCCTTTGGGTAATCCTTTGGCCGAGAAAGTCATGGGCCGGTCGCCAGTTGCTGTTACCAAAAACTGAAATGGCGACCCCGGGCGAACGCCAAACACTTTGGCCCCGGTCAATCTGGGCGTAGCGGCTGGTTTTGGGGTAAGTATGTATATTTCACTTGAAACCGGGTTAAAGGTTTTGAAAGTAGTAACGCCTGTGGTTTCAAATTTGGCATCTACCCAGTCAACATGGTCGTAATAGTTGCCGTTTCCCCCATCGGTTACCAACAATTCCAATTTTTTCACACCATCGAGCTTCACCGAGCAGGGCTTGGCGGCATCGCCCAGGTGCATAATTCCGCTCGACCAAAGCTGTTTGCCATCGCCGTTCACGATAAATTCGGCAGCCGGACGCTGGCCTTTCACCTCGTCGTCGATACCCACCTTGGCGGTGAACAAGGTTGCTTTTCCTTCTAAGAGGATGGTTAACAAACTTTCAGAGTGGCTGCCAAAGCCTCGTTCAAAGGTTTCGCCCGCAATGGTAAGTGTTTTGCCATCGCACGATTTGTTTTTCTGGGGTACGCCATAGCCTTGTGTGGCTGTACTTAGGTCAAGCTCGTCGAGCCAAACGGTTTGGGCAGATATAGAGCCTATTGTTGCCAAGTGAAAGACAAAGAATAAAATCAGTGTTCTAAATATCGTAGTCGCTCTTGTCATTTTTATTTGATTTTAAAAATTTTTTATTTTGAAAACTGCCACCAATCGAAGTTGAACAAGTCTTTTTCGCCTTTGAAAACGAAATAGACATCGTGAATGCCGTTCACTTTGGAAACAGGTGCCGAAATGGTTTTCCAAACATCGCCCTCGCCCGAGGTATTTACATTGATGGTAGCGATTACAGGCCCGTTGATTTTATCGGTATGTACCTCAATTTTACCACCATATAGTGAAGCTACACTTACGTCAACCGAAGTAGCTCCTTTCGAAAAATCCACGCCTTGCACTTTAATGTAATCACCGTTGTGAATGGAGGTGACAAATAATCGGTCGGCAACTTTTTTGCCGGTGTCCCATGGAATGTTGCGTTCCCATTCGGTGGCAAATTCGGTCTTGACACCTTCGCTATAAGCCATGGTTTCGGCTTCAGTTTTTAAGAATGGGTTCAATGTACCAATTTGAGTGTTTACTGTTTCGGCCCACCATGGTAACTTCAGTATCGAGCCATCGCTGTTGTAAGTCATCTTTGTTACACAAATCGAACGCCTTTCATTGTGTTTTGATAGGGTTTGCTTCAAAACAGCATAATTGAAGCCGAACACATACGAGTCCCCTTTGTAGTCGATAATTCCGGGATGGTTTCCCGACGACCTTTCATCAGGATCCATGATGGTACCCTTGCATTTCCACGGACCTGTCGGACTGTCACTCATACCATAGCCAATCCCTTCGGGGCAACAACGCGATGCCCAGGCCAGGTAGTAATGCTTGTTCTTTTTCCAAAGCCATGGACCTTCGGTATACGATGCCTCTGCCGAAGTTCCTGCAAAATCGATTGATGCTACTTGTATTTCACTGTTAAGAGAAACCATGTCTTCATTCAACTTTGCGTAATAACAAGGGCCATTTCCACCCCAATACATATATGCTTGCCCGTCATCGTCGATAAACACAGTCGGGTCGTAATCACCATGGTCTCCTCGAAAAACCAACGGTTTTCCAAGCGCATCGACAAACGGCCCATAAGGATTATTGGCTACCGCCACGCCAATGGCCATTTTCCCCTGATGAATTGTAGGACAGTATAAATAAAACTTACCATTACGGGCAACGCACTGTGGCGCCCAGGCGCTGTGACCATCGGCCCAAGCAAATGTGCGGTAGGGTTCTTTTACGCCTCCTATGATTCCTCGTTCTGTCCAGTTCACCATGTCGGTCGATGTGTAAAGCATCCAGTTGAACATTTTGAAGCCAAACGCATCGTCTTCGTCGTGCGAGGTGTAAAGGAACACGGTGTCGTTATAGACCATAGGTGCCGGATCGGCGGTATATTTGGTTTGAATGATTGGGTTTTGGGCAGCTCCTTCATAACCTGTAAAAAACGCCAATCCCAATATTATAGCGACAATTGTCTTTCTGTCTGTCATCGGATTTACATTACGATAGTTGTCAAAATCGTCTATAATTTTACGGTTATTTTCTTCCCACTAAATCTTACCGTTTTGTCGAATTCCACTGAAGTTGCATCGCCAAGCCCATTGCTTTTCGATACTTTCACGATGTTGAAGTTCCGTTCGGCCAGCATACCGGGAAAAGAGCCTTTACGGTCACCGATGGTCAATGTTTTTTTCGCATCGTCCCAGGTAAAAGTGATGGTTGAATAGGCTCCTTTCTCATAGTTGTAGTTGTCATTTTCATCTTCATACAACGTGAATTCGCCATTAGCTCCTTCATAGATGCGAATTTCAAGATTATCCCATTTCTTTTCTGACGAATATTGCACTTTAGGTCCAAAAGGAAGAACGGAACCTGCCTTTACATACAGCGGCATAATGTCCAACGGTGTTTCTTTGCTGATTTTTTGGCCACCCTTGTGTTTTTCACCAGTCCAGAAGTCAATCCAATCGGCACCTTTGGGCAGGTACACTTCCTTGCTTTTTACCGTGGTGAAATCTTCTTTGCCATCCTTGTTGTACATTGGTTCGGTAACCGGGCACACCAGAATTAATTTCCCAAACATGTATTCATTGTTGATATCATGGGTTTGTTTATCGGCGGCAAAATCCATCATTAGGGCACGCATCATGCTCGACTGGCTGGCCGTAACCTCCCACGAGGTGGAATAAATATAAGGCAGCAGTTGATAACGAAGATTGATGTATTTTTCGTCGGAATCGTAAATCTTGTCGCCTTTTTTTCCAAACTGATAAATTTCACGAGGAGAACCTTCGCCGTGCGAACGCATCATGGGGCAGAAAGTGCCAAACTGTATCCAACGGGCATGAAGTTCACGATAATCGGGGTTTTCGAGCGGATTTTTGAAATTCCACAGGAAGAAACCACCAAGGTCGTTGTTCCAGTAAGGAATTCCGCAAAGAGAGAAGTTCAACCCTGCGGCAATCTGGTTGTGCAAGGTTTCCCACGAAGCCACAATATCGCCCGACCAGGTATTGGCACCGTAACGTTGCTGCCCGGCAAAAGCCGAACGGGTAAGAATGAAAATGCGTTTATCAGAACTTACTTCACGATTATGGGTGAAAACACCACCAACGGTCATCAACGGATAGGCGTTCCTAACTTTCCGGAATGAACCCAGATAGGTTTTTGTATCAAAATCGGAAGGTTTTGGATTGAAATGGTCGGGTTCGGTTGAGTCCATCCACCAACCATCCATGCCCGTTGACAGGATTCCCTGATTCAGGTATTTCCAATAAACATCGCGGGCTGCCGGATTGTAAGCATCGTAAACCCTTACGCCCGATGGGTAATCGGGGTTTGGGGGCCATTTTTCGGAACCCGATTGTGGCCAGGTGTCGAAATTGAACAAAGCCCCCATTTTATCAAGTTCTCTATAGGGTTTGGTCATTGGTCCAAACGATGACCAGATAGAGATAATCATGTGGGCATTCAGGCTGTGAACATCATCGACCATCTTTTTGGGATCGTAAAATTCGGGATTGAGAAACTCCATGGCATTCCACAGGTAGTTATTGCCCCAATACTGCCAGTCCTGAATAATCCCATCGAGTGGTACGCCCAATTCGCGGTATTTTTTTACTACGCCCACCAGTTCGTTCTGGCTTTTGTAACGTTCCTTGCTTTGCCAGTAACCGTAGGTCCACAAAGGGAACATGGGCACTTGCCCGGTAAGGTCGCGCATACAGGCAATTACCCCATCGGCATTGCTGCCGTACATGAAATAGTAATCGATGCCGTCGCCCACTTCGGAAGTAAACGATGTTTCGGATGGCGTATCTTTAAATTTTGTTGGCGAGTAGTTGTCCCAAAACAGCCCGTAGCCTTTCACCGATTGGAAGAAGGTAACAAAGTCCCAGGTATTGTTCTGCACCATTTCGACCTCCAGATTACGCTGCGACATTTTGCCGTTCTGAAGGATTCCTAACCCGTAAATGGCTTCGTCTTTATCAAGTACATAAGACTGGCTCACACTATACGTTTTTACCCCGGCATCGTTGAAATCGGTAAATGAACTGCCTGATTCTTTTTCAGTTAAAAGAGGTTCGCCTTTAAGAGTTGAAAAGGAAACCTTACCGCTTTTCAGATTCAGCACTGCGACCAGTTTCTCACTTTTAAGTGCGATATTTTCACCCTGTTGATTGATCGAAAACGCTATTTTTTGTGGAGTTTTAACCACCGATAGGCTTTCTTTTTTAAAGCTTTTCCCCACCGGAGATTTCACTACCCGTACAACCGACGGGCTGTAAAACTGAATTTCCACATCGGTGGAATTGATGCTGGCTTTTATGCCCAAATTGGTTTTTTGAAATGGTTGGGGAAAGCCCCAGGTGCCAATCACCATCAACAACGATAGTAGTATTGCATATTTTCTCATAACTCGATTCTATTTCAATTTCCACCAATCGAAATTGAACAATTGGCCATCGCCACCTTTGAATACAAAATAAAGATCGTGAACACCGGTTGCCTTTTTCAATTTGCCATTGACCGTTTTCCAGTTTTGCCAGCCCCCTGTGTTCTCAACCGCGATAGTACCAAGTAATTCCCCGTCAGAATTGTCGATACGAACTTCAATTGTTCCACCTTGTGCTGCCGAAGCAACGCTAGCTTCGATTTGTTTTGGTCCTTTGCCAAAATCGACACTGCGCACTTTCAGGTAGTCACCGTTATCGATTTTGGTAACATAAACTCCGGTTTGACTATTTCCTGTGGTTTTAAGCCCCTCGGAAAAAGCAATGGTTTCGGCCTGCACAGGTGTGTAAGGGTTGAGTAAAGAAACGCTTTTGGTAACCCCTTCTTTGGTTGGGGTGATGAGCGGAATGGTACCATCGGGGTTGTAGGCAAACTGCTCTACGCTTACCGAACGTTTAAAACCTTCGCCTTTCGATAATTCATGGGTATGGTAAAAGAAGTACGAATTCCCTTTAAAGTCGACAATGCCCGAGTGGTTAGTAAAAGCTAAGTGGTCGGCCCTTTTCATTATATGCCCTTTATAGGTCCAGGGGCCTTCGGCTGTAGGGGCGGTTGAATAGGAGATATATTCGGGAATGCCCTCCGAGGCATAAATCATGTAATACAGGTTGTTGCGTTTGTAAAACCAGGGGCCTTCGGTGTAGGTTGTCCCGGGTTTACCATCACGGCCAGCTTTCGAACCAAATGCTTCAGGGGTCATTTCAATCGAAACAATCCCATTCTGGCCAATGCTACGATCGTAAGAAATCATGTCGTTATTCAACTTCACGTACCACAAGCCGGGGTTTCCCCAATAAAGATATGCCTGCCCGTTATCGTCGACAAAAACAGTGGGGTCGATATCTTGCCAAATATGGTCACTATCGATAAGACGTTTCCCAACAGGGTCGCTGAAAGGACCGGTTGGCGAATCGGAAACCAACACGGAAATACCTTCGCCGTGAATGGGCACGTAAAGGTAAAACTTCCCGTTTCGTTCGATGCACTGCACTGCCCAGGCACCATTGGTTTTATTCAACCATTTGAAATTCTTCAGCGAAGCCACTGCGCCGTGGTCGGTCCAGTTCACCATATCCTTGGACGAATAGCAACGCCAGTCGTACATGGTGAAAAAGTTGTTTACCGTTGAATCTTCGTCGTGCGAAGTATAAAGATAAACCGTGCCGTTGTAGACCATAGGTGCCGGGTCGGCAGTAAAAAAGGTTTGGATGATGGGGTTTTGTGCGTTAACCCAACTTCCAAGAAGCATTAAAACAAAAAGCAGGTTTCGTATTCTCATTGTTCTTTACAATTAACATGTTAGTTAACCTTATCGAGTAGTAGCGAAAGCATCATAATACCATATCGCTTGCCCAACATACGATAACCTTCGGCAGTAAAATGCAGGTTGTCGCCCCTTTGCGGGCATCCGGCCGAAGATATCACATGCGAATTCGGAATTGTTTTAGGAAGTTGTGCAATAATCGCATTCATGCTTGCACAAACGCCGCCCTGATCGGCATTCACCACTTCGCCTGCCAATAATGGGACCGAATTGGGGGCCAGGTCCAAGTCTTTTAAAAGGTTATCGTAAACCCCTTTCACTTTTTGAGGCCACTCCGGGTCGCCGGTATTCGACTCGCCCTGATGAAGTAAAATACCTTTGATTACGCCATCTTTCTGAGCCAATTTAGCCATCTCTACCAAGCGTCCATAAGGGTTTCCGTCATATTCCTTCACCATGCCTTTCAACCAGTCGGGTGAAGTTTCGATATACGTTTGATAATTGTCTTTGTCGAAAAGCTCAATTTTGCAGCCACCAACCGAAACATTGATTACGCCAATCTTTATGTTTTTTGGAAGATTGGCAACCAGTGTCCTTCCAAAATAGTCGGCAGGGGTTAAGCCGGTATGGCAACGGCAAAGCGGCGGTACTGCTGTGTACCAGTGTCCTTTGGTCCTGTTCAGATTTTGGCAATCGATGGCTTCCATAACCTGAAAACGAGCATCAACACCCATTGTATCCTGTAGTTCAACCCGTGCATTACCTTCCATGTTCGATTGCCCGAAACAAAGGAAAATGTAGAAATTCGGGTCTTGTGCAAAAACTCCGGTCGTTAAAGTCAGCAGGAATAGCAGTATTATAAGTTCAATTTTTGTTCTCATCGTATTTTGTCTTAATTGTTCTCAATAAATTATTTAGCCCATTCAGCACCTTCGGGCGACCTGCGCCATTCAAAATAACGGTCTAACACCTCAAGCGATTTAGCACTGGGGACCGGGCCTACAAAAGGCGTTGGGCCGGTAAGGTACATCACATCGGGCTTTTCGGGAGTGAAAGCCGGCCATTCGGGAAGCCCGTTCCCATTGGGGTTTCCATATTTGGCAAAGTTGGTCCAATAGGTCGCCATTGCTTCCGAAAGGTCAAGATCGGCCTTTGTTATTTCAGGATTTGAAGTGTCTAAATGCTGAAAAACGTACGAAACATCCTGTGCATGAGGCGAACCGTACCCGTAGCGGGGCGAGCCCTTAGGGTAATCGGGGTGTTGGTCGAAGTAATAGTAAAACACTTTCGATTTGCCTGTTTTTGCCTGAAGGTTTGCCCAGGCCCAGGTTTGCCAGCCAAAAGCGGCATCGCGCGAGAGGTCGCGGGCTGTTTTGCCCACTACGTTGCCCGAATCGAGCGGGTAGGCTTCTAACAAGGCATCGGCAAATTTGCCATACCGTGTTTTTATGCCCGAAACAAAATCTTCGGTCGACCTGACCCAGGTGAAACTTGCCCCTTCGTCGGAATTATACCCGATCAGAACAGGCACATCGTTGTATTTTCCAGCTTCATATAATTTGTGCTGATCGTCGGGGATCACATAGCCATCGACAATAGGCCAGCCACCAACCATGCCAAAACCGGAAGGTACTTTATCGGCCTCAATTTTGCGAAGTTCGGCAATTGAAGCAACCCCGGCTTTTTGCAGATAGACTTCGCCATCTTTCTCGGCCTGTGCAAGGGTTTTCATATTCTCGCCCGGATAAGTAGTTGGGCGGGTTGGGCCAAACGAACCGCCGCTTTGCGAAATAGCCCCGCTGAACAACCCCTTTGCCAATGGCGAAGCGCATAACATGCTGACCGAAATAGCCCCTGCCGATTCGCCAAAGATGGTCACTTTTGACGGGTCGCCACCAAACGCGGCAATGTTTTTCTTAACCCATTGAAGGGCGGCAATCTGGTCGAGTATCCCGTAATTCCCTGAAACATGGTTCGGGCTTTCGGCACTTAATTCAGGGTGTGCCAGGAACCCAAACTGGTTGACCCGATAAGCAATGCTAACCAGCACAACACCTTTTTTTGCCAGCTTCTCGCCACTGATCCATGGTTCGGAAGTACTTCCGCCACTAAACCCACCGCCATAAATGTAAACCATGACCGGGATTTTTTCGTTGGCCGACATTGCGGGTGTCCAGATATTCAGGTAAAGGCAGTCTTCGCTTTTCCCCGATGGAGGGTTTCCTCCCTGCATGGCTGCCGGGGCAAACTCGGTTGTCATTTTAACGCCATCCCATTTTGCAGGAGGCTGTGGGGCTTTCCATCGCAAATCGCCAACAGGTGGCGCGGCAAACGGAATGCCTTTGAAAACACGCAAACTGTCTTCGATTGTTCCCTGAACAATTCCTTGTTCGGTTTTCACCTGGTTAAGCGGTAATTTTGTGCAAGCGCCCAAAATAAGGGCAAACACTGTAATGATTAGGACGTTGATTCGTTTCATATTCTGGTTTTTAATTATATATATCCGTGTAAAATTGGGGATTGCTTCGCGTTGCTCGCGATGACGAGACATTGAAGAGCTATTTTGGGAGGAAGGTTTGGCGGCTTTGCCGCCAAACCTTCCTCCATCCCTCCTACAAAAGACATAGAGCCGTCATTGCGAGCGGAGCAAAACAATCTGTTTATTATTTCCTATTTCCTCCAAAGATTTGGTAAAAACCTGTAATATAGCAGGTGGCGCCAGGTATTCCATTCGTGCCCGCCATATCCCCCCACATAATATTCATGCTTGACATTGTGGTTGGCAAGTGCTTCATGCAACACCTGGCAACGTTTTCCCATGAAACCTTTTGCCTCTTCGGTACCCTGGCCTACAAAAAGGTAATCGACCTTTTCGTTCACTTTGGGGTCGTTTAAGAATTTGGCCAGCGAAGTCTCGGCATCGACATCGCCAGCGCTGAGGATGCCAAAGTTGGCAAATAAATCGAGCGACCGGAAACCTACAAACATGCTATGCCTACCGCCCATCGACAAGCCTGAAATTGCCCTTCCTTTAGGTGAACGGATTGTTTTGTAGCTATTGTCGATCAGCGGGATCACATGGTTCCGCATCTCTTTTTCAAAAATATCAAACGTTAAGTCCGCATGTTTGGGGTGGTTGCGGTGAACTACCTGGTTGTTGGGAATGGCAATAATCATCGGTTTAACTTTCCCTTCGGCCAACAGGTTATCCATAATGAAGTTGACCCTGCCATCGTAAACCCAGTTGGAAGGAAGCTCACCACTACCGCCTAAGAGATACAACACCGGATATTCTTTTTTAGGGTCGTACCCCGGGGGTGTGTACACATAAATCTCACGTTCACCATTGGTTACGTCGGAGTGATAAATATGGCGCGTAACATTGCCGTGGGGTACATTCTTTGCATCGTAATACGCTGGTCCGTCGCCATGAACAATCAACTCGCTATAAGGTGGCATGGCCGTAAAAGCAGCGTAGGTATTGCTTGGATCAGGAATCTGAACGCCATCGACATTGAAATGGTAAGCGTACATGTCGGGTTTTAACGGGCCAATGGTCAATGTCCAAATCCCATCGGGGCCTTTGGTGAACGGAAGTGGTTCGCTGCCCAAATTATTGGCCGTGTAAATTGCCTCGGTTGGCAGAACTACCTTTTGTGCATTTGGGGCTTTCAACCGGAATGTTACCGTATGGTCATCGTGTACTTCGGGCGAATTGACCGGAGCGCTGAACGGGATTAATCCCTCTGTATCTTTTTGCGGATTGTAATCGAGATTCACGTTGGCTTGCTGCGCTTTTATAGCAAAAGGCATTATCAAAAGAAAGCCAACAATATAAGTCCAGAATTTATTCATGGTATTTATCTTTAATGTGGTTCAGGTATGTCAACATCATTTTTTACTTAATATTTTTCTGTGAAACTCTGTGTTTTCTCGGTGTGCCTCTGTCTAACATGCTATTTAAAAACCCTTGAAGCAAAATCATGGAGCGATTTACGCCACACCTGCCACTCATGGTCGCCGGGGAAAGAGTTGAATTCAACCTCAAGCCCGCTTTTCTTCATTGTTTCCACCGCTTTTTTTGTATGCTCAATGCGCATATCCTGCTCGCCACACGAGATGTAAAACAGGTCGAGTTTTTTATTGAACTCAGCAGATTTTGACAGCAATCCGGGGATTTCCTTTTCGGCATCGAAGGTGCTGCCCGAAGGGTTGCGGATGCCGCCGAAAATACCAGAACTAAAAATACCCACCGAACCGAAAACATCGAGGCTTTGCAGCCCGACATAAAACGACTGCCCGCCCCCCATCGACAAACCGCACATTGCACGGTTCTTGGGATTGGCCAACGTTCTGAAGCTTTTGTCGATAAAAGGAACAATATTCTCTGTCATCTCCGTTTTAAAACTTGCCATTGCTTCACTGCTGTAGCCCCCACCACCTGCGCTCACGTTTCCGTTGGCAATGACTACAAGCATCGGTTTTGCTTTTCCTTCGGCAATCAGATTGTCGAGAATTATATCGGTTTTCCCCTGGTTAGCCCATCCGGTTTCATCTTCGCCGCCACCATGCTGGATGTAAACCACCGGGTATTTTACGCTGGGGTTTGCTTCATACCCCGGAGGCGTGTAAACAAAGAGCCTGCGCCAACTATTGGTTACCGATGAAAAGTAGTATTTTGAGCATATCGCCCCGTGTGGCACATCTTTCACCGTGTAAAAGTCGGCTCCTTTTTCGGGTATGTCGATGGCACTTGCCATTTTCCCTGTCCCAAAAAACGACTGGCTTGCAGGATCGGCAACCGGCACATCGTCGATCACCAGAAAGTAGTAATGAAAGCCGGGAACAATGGGTTTTGTGCGGACACTCCAAACACCATCGGCACCTTTCACCATGTCGTATTTTTTACCGAGGTCAATTTGTATTTTCTGCGCATTGGGCGCTTTTACCTGAAAAACAACGCTATTGTCGGGCAAAATGCACGGGCACTGGGTTTGGTTAATGTTGGTGGGTGCCGGCACGGAATTTTCAACCATCTGAGCCTTTGCCATTTCAATTGATAAGGTGCAAATGAACACCAACAAAGTGACCCTTGCCATCGATTTCAACATTGCCAATATCTTCATCTTTATTTAAACAATAACTGAGCATACTGGTATAACGACCTGCGCCAAGTGAGCCACTCGTGGGCTGTTCCGGGCGATTCGTAGTACACGTATTTGATTCCCTGTTTATCCATCATCTTACGAAATGCGCCTACCGAACCAGGGAACGGATTGGGTTCTTTCGTTCCTAATCCCAACCAGAAAACCTTGAACTGTTTATTCAGCGCCGCGCCGTTTTTGAAAGCTCCGTTAAGGAAAGTTTCCACATTAATTTCGTCGGAACTTGGGTAATTCGATGTTCCGCTGAAACCACCATACGAAGCAAACTTGTCGAGGTTGTTCATTGCAATGCGCATGGTTTGATTAGCGCCCATCGATAAACCTGCAATGGCGCGGTGTTCGCGGTCGGCAATGGTGCGGAATTTGGAATCGATCATCGGGATGATTTCGCCAATCATCACTTCCTCGAAAACCGAAACCGGGCGATCGGCATTTTCACCAGTTTGCGGCTTGTAAGCATAACCGTTGTCCATCACAATGATCATTGGAACAGCTTTTTTTTCGGCAATCAGATTGTCGAGAATCAGTCCGGCTTTCCCCTGTGCAGCCCAACCTGTTTCATCCTCAAAACTTCCGTGCTGAAGGTAGAGAACAGGGTATCGTTTTTGAGGATTCAACTCATATTCAGCAGGTGTATAGACAAAGCAACGGCGGAACGAATTGGTCAGTTTTGAGAAGTAAATGTTTTCGCTCACCAACCCATGAGGCACATCCTTCGTGGCATAAAAATCCTGATCGGTGGCAGGGATTTCAATGCCGCTGCCCCAACGGCCTGCACCATAAAAATACCTGGTTCCGGGATCAGGCACCGAAGCACCATCGATGTTTAGCTGATAGTAGTGGAAACCTTCGTCCTGGGGGGCCGATTCGCCAGTCCATACGCCTTTGTCATCTTTCACAAGGTCGTATTTCACCCCGCCAATATCAAGCTGAACTTTCTTTGCTTCAGGAGCCGAAATCTGCACACGAACGCGCCCTTCGGAATTGACCTGGGGAAACAGTTTCCCGGGTTGGTTTACTTCAGACGGTTTGAAGTCTTCTTTCACTATTGAGGTTTGGGCAAAACCCATGCTGCCCAGCCATAAAGCAACGAACAGGGAAAATAATATTTTACACGTCATCTTTTCTGTTTTATTAGGTCTGGTTAATTTTTATTTTTCCGATTGCGTATCAGGCTGCTGCAAGACTGTAACGACGGGGAATTCGGAGTTCGGGTTCTGTTTTGCTTCATAGCAGAAAAACAGAACCCGAACGATTTTTATTGGCCATCCGGATATTGCAAAACAGCCTGTAACCCATTGATTTTTTACCGGCTATTTGAACAGTAGTTGAGCAAGCTGGTACAGACTCCGGCGCCAGGTATGGAATTCGTGGGCTGTTCCTTCCGAAATATATGAAACGGAATTGACCCCGGCCTTTTGCAAATCGGCAACGGCACTTTTTACCCCATCGGGACGCTCTTTACTTCCACAACTCAGGAAAATCAGTTTCAAATTACGATGATCTTTGACCTCGTCCGGATTATAAGTACCACCGCTAAACAAGGCATAATATGAGAAAACATCTGGTCGGTTCAGTGTAACCAACTTTGTTTCGAAACCTCCCATCGAAAGGCCGGCCATAGCTCGATTTTCCTGATTGGCCAATGTTCTAAAATTGGCGTCGATGTATGGGATAAGTTCATCAACCAGCACAGTTTGGAACGGTTTTATGTCAAAATTCCTCAAGCCTCCGAATGTAATTTCATTGGTCATACCATAAGTCATTACAATGATAAATGGCTTGGCTTTCCCTTCGGCAATCAGGTTGTCCATAATCAGGTTGGCTCGCCCCTGATTTGGCCACGAATATTCATTTTCGCAGTAACCATGTTGCAGATAAAGAACAGGATAGCGTTTCGACTGTTCTTTGCTGTAACCAGGAGGGGTATAAACAAATGCCCTTCGCGACGTATTGGTGCTTTTCGACGGGAAATAAATCTCTTCGACATGCCCATGCGGGACATCTTTAAATGCAAAAATATCCTGATCGGGAGCAGGCACCTCGATACCACTTCCCCAACGGCAAGCCCCGAAGAAAAGCAGGCTGCCGGGATCGGGCACCGAAGCCCCGTCGATATTTAATTGGTAATAGTGGAAGCCCACATCTTGCGGAGCTGATTCGCCTGTCCAAACGCCATGTTCATCTTTGACCAAATCGTATTTCACTCCACCAATATCAAGCTGAACATACTTTGCGTCGGGCGCTAAAATCTGAGTACGGACTCTGCCTTCTGAGTTTACCTGAGGATATGCCTGCCCGGGCTGATTGACCGGCGAAGGTTTAAAGTCCTCTTTGATTGGTGCCGAACTGAGTTGTGCCCACCCCATTTGAGCAAGCAGTCCCAATGCAGCGACAAACATAACTGATTTACTTTTCATAAGTTCGATAATTAATGTTTTATTGAATGGTTATTGTAATGTTTTTCAAATCTTTGGCATCGGAACTATTTCCATAAAAGATTTCATATTCCCCGGGAGTAACTTTCATGCTGCGTGAACTCCAATCGTAAAACTCGAACGATGAAGGCGGAAGATCAATGGTTACTTGTTGGGTTTTTCCTTTGGCAACTTCTACCCGTTTAAACCCTTTCAGTGTTTTCAGCGGGCCCTCAAGGTCGTTCACCTTGCGCACGTAAACCTGTACTATCTCGGTGCCGTCGCGCTTGCCGGTATTTTTTACAGGAATGGATAACTGAACCGTTTCGTTGGCCTTGATGGTTGTTTTGCCGATGGTGGCATTGCCAATTTCGAAGTTGGTATAACTCAACCCATATCCAAACGGGAACAAAGCATCGGTCATGTAACGGTATGTACGTCCTTTCATCGAGTAATCTTCAAAGTCTTTGAGTTGGTCGGAACTTTTGTAGAAGGTTATCGGGAGCTTGCCCGAAGGGTTGTAATCGCCAAACAGCACATCGGCAACGGCTTGCCCGCCCGATTCGCCCGGATACCAGGCTTGCAGTATGGCATCGCAGGTTTCCGTCTCTGACAACAAAGCAATGGCCGAGCCCGAACAGTTCACGTAAACCACTTTCTTCCCGGCTGCTTTCAATGCTTTGAGGCAATTGCGTTGTACCGATGGAAGCTCAATGTTGGTGCGGTCGCCGCCTTTAAAGCCAGGATAATTTACCGGCATTTCCTCGCCTTCGAGGTTGCCCGAGAGCCCCCCCACAAACACAACAGTTTCAATGCCTTTCAGTTTATTTATGAGTTCGGTGTAATCGACATCCACCTCTTTGCCAAAATCAAGTTCGATGTTTGCCTGCCAATTGTTCAACTGGGCATAGCGGATTTCAATTTTGTATTTCTTTCCGGCTTCTACTTTCAAAGGAATTTTTGATGAGAGCGTGCGCCAGCTGTTGTATTTCCTAAGCGATTCGCCATTGACCAATAACTCAAAATGACCGGTTGCACCACATTTAAATACCAATTCTTCAGATACCTTAGGTGTAAACTCTGTTTCGTAAATAGCAGCAAAATCTTCCAATTTTACCCCCGAAGCAAATTCATGCTGACCGGCAGTGGTCATTTTTATAGGATTAGTGATGTAAACAGTAGTTACAGCATCGCCTTTCCAGTCGCGGTTATTCCAATAACGGGCTTTTATACCGGGTTTTCCTTCAAACGAAAGTTGGCTAAAGTAGCTTTCGGTAACTTTATCTTCGACCAGGTCGCAACCCTTATCGTACATAATTTTGCTTTCGGGTAGTTTGGTTTTTATCCCATCCAAAATCGATATGGTACGGACCGGTGTGCCGTTGTAATTACCCCAAAGCATGGGTTTATCGGCAGCATTGGGGCCAATCACGGCAATTTTCTTCGACGATTTCGACAGGGGCAAAATGTTGTTTTTATTTTGAAGAAGTGTCATGGTTTCCCTTGCCATTTCGAGGGCCAGTTTTTGGTGTTTCTCGTTGTTCAATATCGAAGCCGGGATTTTAGCCCAGGGCACGATGGCATCGCTATCGAAATCGCCCAAATCGAAACGGCCAATCAACACGCGCATCAGGCTTTTATTGATATCTTCTTCTTTGATAAGTCCCTTTTCAACCGCTTCGGGCAGGTTTTTGAACGGATAATTTTCCCACACGCACTCTACATCGGTTCCTGCCAGAACAGCTTTCGATGCCGCGTGTACCGGTGTCGATGAGACCTTGTGACTGGTAAAAAAGTCGGTTACCGCTCCGCAATCGGACACTACAAGGTATTTGTAGCCCCACTCATCGCGAAGAATACGTTGCAAAAGCCGGGTGTTCCCGCAGCAGGGTTCATCGTCCAAGCGCTGGTAGGCGCACATCACCTGGCGCACATCGGCCTCCTGCACCAGAGCCTTAAATGCGGGCAAATAGGTTTCGTACAATTCCCGAGGGTTTACATTATTGAGGTTCAGCTCGTGGCGGCTCCATTCGGGACCCGAGTGTACGGCATAATGCTTGGCACAGGCCAGCAATTTGCGGTATTTGGCATCGGCAGGGCCTTGCAAGCCTTTTACCACCTGAATGCCCATGCGAGAAGTAAGGTAAGGGTCTTCGCCATAAGTTTCTTGTCCCCGCCCCCAGCGAGGGTCTCGGAAAATGTTCACGTTAGGGGTCCACACCGAAAGGCTCAGGAACCGTTTGTTCTCGTTTCCACCCTGAATCCACTGGTTGTACTTGGCACGGGCTTCGTCGGAAACGGCATCGTAAATGTTGAACAACAAGTCGTCGTTAAACGATGCGGCCATGCCGATTGGTTCGGGGAAAACGGTTACATTATCGTTATTGGCGTACCCGTGCAGGGCTTCGCTCCACCAGTTGAACTTTTTAATTCCCAGGCGAGGAATGGCATCGCTTTGGTCGCACATCAGGGTAGCCTTTTCTTCAAGAGTTAACCTTGAAATTAAATCTTTTGCCCGTTCTTCCGAGCTGAGGTTGGGATTCTGGAAAGGATATTGCTGAGCAAACAGGTTCGAGCTCAACAACAGGACAGCTACGAGGCTGAGCCACTTTTTTAAATGAGTTGTAGGTTTAGTTCTCATGGAAATATATATTTACTGTTGTTTCTTTTCAAGGTAAGCTGCAAACCCTCCGCGGCGGAGCATATTCACATCAATAGTGGTTTTGTTATCGACCACCGCATATTTTACCGAGAATGATTTATCGTGTTTGCCATCGGCAATTAAGGTGAGTTTGTAGGTGGTCCCTTCGGGCAGGAAACTGAAGTCGAGCTTTTGGTTTTTCTCCCTTCTGTCGGAATTGATCCCAGCCACATACCAGTCGGCACCTTTTCGGCGTGCCATCACGGTAAATTTCCCCGGATACCCATCAAGAAATTTGGTATCATCCCAAGTATTGGGAACAATTTTCAAGAACGACCGGGCAGCATCGGGCAGTTCGTAATACCCTTCGGGGCGGTCGGCAAGGTGTTGTATACCCGATTCAAAAATCACACTCAAAGCCAATTCATGCCCATACGAAGTGATGTGGGCGTATTGAGAATTGGTGAACGTAACCGGTGTGTAATCCATCGAACCAACTACATTGCGGGTAAAAGGCAACGTCGTGTTGTGCTCGGGAGCTGTGGTCGTAAATTCAGGACCGTTATTGTACCATTCGGCACCACGCACGCCTTCGTAAGTCATCAGGTTTGGATACGTGCGCTGCCATCCGCGTGGCACAAGGCACCCATGAAAATAAACCATCATCTGGAACTTAGCAGCATCTTCTACTATGTCGAGATAATAGTTTATCATGTCCTGTTTTTCGCTTTCAAAAAAATCGACTTTCACTCCTGCAATTCCCAGCTTTTTCAATTTTGTGAACTCTTCGATCCGGTTCTCGTGGGTAAGCATGCGGTTCATTGGAGTCGCATTAACCCATGTATGGTCGCCGCCCGAGTTGTACCAGATGAGCGGCTTGATCCCGAGAGAGTGGATATATTTCAGTGCATCCTCCAGGTTGCCTCCATCAGTCATGGCATCCCATTCCCAGTCGAGTAAAGTGTAGGGCCAACCCATTTCTGCGGCCAAGTCGGCAAAAGCGCAAACGGTTTTGTAACTTTTAGTCCCATGGTTATCTGACCAATAGTTCCATGAAGCTTTCCCGGGTTGAACCCATCCGGTTCCGGTAAGTTTCGAAGGTGTTGAAACATCGTCAACAAGGGTCGATTCCACAACAGTGGAAAGTCCGCCTACGATTATTACCCTCCAGGGCGACTTCCAGGGGAGTGTGATCGTGGGCTGGGTTTCGCCTTTTTCGCGCCCGTTCCATTTGTCGGGAAAAGTAAGCTTGTACTTCGTTTTATCGGTAAAATTGGTGAGCTTGGTTCCACAATAGGTACGGTCGAGGTCGGCCTCGTGGACCAAATACCAGCAACTCTTGTCAGGCGTGTTGAACAGTGCCGGATAGGCCCAGTCTTTTTGCTCGTTCCCGTCTTTCATCATGCTGTACAACCCTTCGTTGGTCGGGTTAAATTTCTCGAGCCAACGCGAGGTCGAATCGGGAACCGTGTATGCGGTGAATTCATCGAGTATTTTGAACGTTCCCTCTTTGTCGGGGAATTCGTAACGGAAAGCCACGCCATCGTTATAAGCCCTGATGACGAGGTTCATTTTGGCTTTCGACGGATTTTCGAACGAAACCACCACCTCGTTAGCCTGGTTGCTGCATTGGCTGCGCTTTCCCACAAGAACAGTGTAGTTTTCGCTGATCGAAACCGGCTTGCTTGCCTTGATGAATTTCAGTTCTTTCGAAAAATCCTGATCGCTACGCGAAAGCCCCAGGTCGATTTTAGGAATAACTTCGAGATATTCAGCCCCGGTTTTGTAACTGGCTTTTAGGAACCAACTGCCATTACTGATTCCCTGTTGACAATAAAGCCCAATTTTCTGTTTCCCATTCGGCGAAACCAATGAAACTGTCTGGACAAATGATGTTAACACCAATAGCAAAACCAACAGAAAAACAACCATTCTTTTTTCAAGCATAATTCCAAATTATTTTAAGCCCTGAAAATCAAAAGAAGTTTTAGGCTTTTCAGACGCCTCAGTTTTCAGGATTTAAAGATGCATACTGGTTGCTGGTTTCAGTTTCAAATTCAGATAATTAATTTCTAAAATTGAACAACCTGACAAATAGCTGTTTTTCCCCATAATCAAGGCGTTAACAGATCCACATGGACGTCCATCCTTACATCTTGGAAACAATCCCTTTTTATTCCCCTGTTAGAAAAACTTCAGATCGTGAATAACATTGAAAAAAGAGGCTGTCCGAAAGGAACAACCTCTTTTCTGTTTGTTTACTTTTTAATCACTGTAAAATATTCAGGTGCAATACCCCTGTCGCGAACTACTAAGGTATCCTTCGTAGCATATTTAAGGTTGGTAGCTTTAAAGGTTACAGTATAGTCCAGATACAATGCATTTCTGTCTTTTCCCCCAAAGCTATTTTTCTCACCCTTCGAAACAAACTTACCACTTCCAGTGATGTCGTAAGTAGCATTACTACCACCGACGGTGCAATTCTCACCGTCGGTGAAGGTAAGCTGCAGATTGTAGGTAACCGTCTTCCCGACATTGTCTTTAACCGAAATGGGAAGAGTTGACATGTTCAGGCTGTTGGTGGTAATTTTAACCACCTCGTCATTTTCAACATATTGTTTATGCCTTACGGAGGTGGTTACCGAACCATCGGGGTTAGTTATTTGATCGGTGCCACGGCGCAAATAGTTACCGGCCCATGGATTAACATACTTCACACAGTAAAGCACAAAATCGCGGGGTTTAATACTCCAATTTGAATCGATGCAACGGTTTGGGTTAGCAACTAAAGGCTGGCCTTGCAAAATCGAATCGGCACCATTAACATCTGTCATTAACAACGGAATCACATAGGTATTCACCAGCGATTTGGGATCGTTAAAAAACGCATCGGTCAGCTGCACTTCAACGCCACCCAAAATACTTCCAGAAGGAATAGTTATTTTGTTTGATTCTAACTGATAATATTCTGCAGGCATGGGTACAACTTTCGCATTGCTACTCACAAAATACATTCCTGTACACAGCGATGTATCAACCTTAATATCAATTTCAATGTTCTTTTTATTCGAATATACACCACCCATAGTTGCCTTGATCTCAACTTTCCGTTGGTTGTCAAGCGAGTTATCAACAAACATATCTTCACCAAGTTCGACAGTCCTTACCGGATACTGGTTAGCGAAATAAACAGTCTGATAGTCGAAGTCGGGATATGTGACATCCTGGTTTTCGCACGAGCTAAGCACGGCGGCCATTGCCACGAGTGCCCAAAATATTTTATTCTTTTTCATTCGTATAAATTTTCAATGTTGTTTCGAACAATTTTCGTAACAGCTTTTGCTTTTCAATGAATTTAGCACCGGTATGAAATAGCCATTTGTACACTTTCGGTTGATTCGAACGTTAGCACACATGGCTATTTCATCTCAAAATATAATTGTTTTACTACTTCCAACCTCTATTTTGAACCAGATTGCTATATTTCAGTATTTCGGAATACGGAATAGGGCCATAATACATGTAATCTTCAAAGGAACGATCTTCAACGTTAAATACATTGTAATTTGTCCCATCGAAATTCATACCCAACGCTGGTTCATTCAGATTGGCTTTCCATCGGCGCAAATCCCAAAAACGGAAGCTTTCGAAGCATAACTCGAGGCGACGCTCATTGCGAATCAACTCCCGCATTTTGTCCTTATTGGTTGCACACTCTTCCAAATAAGGATCTCCATTGCTTACCCCTACGCCTGCACGTTTACGAATAGCTTTGATTACATCGTAAGCCGAAAAAGTATTATTACCCATACCTTTGGGCCCCCAAGCCTCATTTGCGGCTTCGGCATAATCCAAAAATATTTCGGTATAACGAATGCGCGGGGTATAGTGTGTTTTACCGGTTTTCGACGATGGATTGATGTTCACATCCATGCGCAGACGCTTCTTCATGTAATACCCGGTGCGGGTTGATGTTTCTTTGATGTTAATCCCATCGTCGGTGCCCGATACCGAACTGGTATTAATTACAGAATTGGAAACCCCGGCCTTGCAACCGTTGTAAATAATGTATTTGGCAAGTCGAGGATCGCGACCACTGTAAGGATCTTTCGGATCATAAGCACTGGCATTATTGGTAATCGGATAACCATTAGCCATTGGGAACGCATCGACCAGGTTTTGTGTCGGGTTCATGTTTCCTTTACCAAATAGTGATGGTGGAAAGTTTGCCTCTTCTTGTGCTGTATTGTTGGTCGACAAGTTTTCTCTCCAGATGATTTCTTTGGGATTGATCCCTTCTTTTAATGCATCGATTTCGGTCGTGTTGGCATAGAAAGTATGCCCCTGAGGATCTAGTCCGCTAACACCACCAATGTAGTTGAGCACAACGGCAGCATAATTTGCTGCATCTTTCCAAGTAGTGGTATTGGAGGCATCTTGAAATGCAGGACTGGCAGCCCAAAGGGAGACTCTTGCTTTAAAAGCCCTGGCAATTTGACCATTCATCAATTGTCGGGCATATTGTCCCATTACACGATTGTAAACCTCCTTGCGTGTAACAAAACTTTTTAAGCGCGCAGGAATGTCGTTATCCGAAGTAATATCGATATACTCAATCGGCAAATAATAAATTGCGCTGTCTAAATCACGATGAATTTGTTGCACACATTCTTCGAATGTAGCACGCGGCAAATTAAAATCCGATTGTGCATTTAAAAAGCTGGTCAGAATGGGTACCCCCATCAATTTCCCATCGGCAGAAAAGCCGCCATGTGCACGCAACAGGTAGTACAAAAACAGGCCGCGCATTCCATAGGCTTCACCTTTCATCCTCATCTCAAAAAGTTTTGCAGCCGACTCATCTTCAGCCCATTTAACCTTACTTACATTTTGAAGGAACAGGTTGATGTTTTGAATAGCCCCATAAGCATCGGTCCAACGGTTAACTGGATTATTGGCCGCAGTCCACGAACCGGTTGCCATCAGCAAATAGTTGTTGCCTTTCAGGTTTGTAACCGCATCGTCGGTTGCATAATCGCTATTATCGTAGTAAGCCGGAATGGTTCGGTAAGCGTTAACCAAAAATCCTTGGGCATATCGGGAGTCGGAGTACATTTGGTCTACATCCTTAAAGTTTTCAGGCTCCGGAGTAAAAACATCTTCACAGCTTGAAAACAGCAGAACAGCCACCAGTATAAGCAATATATTTTTTCTCATATTCAATTTCATTTTAAGGTTACTAGAAGGAAGCTTTCATCCCCAAGTTGAAGAAACGGGTCTGTGGAGCAGTGCCAATGTTCGTTTCCATCAGTTTTCGTTCCTTCGAGAGGGTAAGTAAACTTTCACCACTTACATAGATGCTCAGCCCATGAACAAACGATTTCTGCAAGAAACTTTGATTAAAATCGTAGGTGATTTGCACACGCGATAAATCGAAACGGTTGGTTTTGTACATCCAGAAGGTTGAATTCCGGAAGTTGTTACTCCCATCGGTTGTTGTGAGCCTTGGATAAGTTGCAGTGTTGCGAGTTTCGGAAGTCCAGCGTCCCCATACAACGTCAGAATATTTACTGGTACCTTTAATCCAATAATACGAGTTGTTTTTAAATCCGATAGCACCTGTATTTCCCGTACCCAAAGCAAAGAGGGTAAAGTTTTTCCACTTCATGGTAAAATTAAGCCCATAGGTAAACGGAGCTGCCGACCAGCCATTGTGCCCCAGATTTACTTCATCTTTAGAATCAATTACACCGTCGTTATTCTGATCTTTGTATTTAAGGTCGCCCGGTTTCACCTCCCCAAATGTTTGTTTGGCATGGTTATCAATATCGGCCTGATCGGCAAAAAAACCTTCACACTCGTATCCCCAATAGGCATCGAGTGGTTTTCCTGCCCGATATTGGTAACGGTTTTCGTAAATCTCATCGCGGGTTACTGCCTCGGTAGCCAGGTACATTCCCGAGAAACCTAATGTATAGGCAACCTGTCCAATGGTTTTGTTCAGGTTCAGTGTAAAATCAATGCCGCTACGTTTGTCTTTGTTGTAATTCAGGTAGGGCAAGAATGAAAAATCCCAGCTGGAAAAGTACGAAGGGAAAATGGTAGATGCCCCCTGCGTAAGCAGTCCTTTGGTGTATTGCAGAAAATAATTTGCCTCGAGGTTAATACTATTACTGAAAATCGAAGTTTCTATGCCGGTACGAAACTCTTCACGCTGAACAAAAGATAAATTTGGATTGTCGCCACGCTTCGAAGAGGTAGTCCAACCTCCTGCTGCACCATCGCGCCATTGGTACCATCCGCCTTTGCTGTCGAAGTAACCTTTGTACATATAAAAGTTAGCGATATCCAAATCCTGGTTCAATACCGCATACGAAGTTGTTAACTTCAGGTTATTGACAAACGAAACACTGTTTTTGAAGAAATCTTCATCGCTCATACGCCAACCCAAGGTAACCGATGGCGAAAATGCGTTTCGATTGTTCTCGGGCAATTTAGGTGAATGAACTACTGCGCCAGCTAAGTCGATATAATATTTATGTAAATAGTTGTAGGTTGCCTGCATGCCCAGGTTTACATTGGTGGTGTTGTGATACACACTCCCTTCGTGGTTCGAATCGGACGAATTTCGGATTTGGAAACCCCAACCAACTAACGTTGCCGACACATTATGCGACTCATTAAAGCTTCGGTTATAATTGAACTGCGAACTGAAAGTCATGGTTTGTGCATACGATGTTTCCCCAATGTATTCGTTAGTAGAATTGGTATCGTCATTGTATTTTTTCAAGGCAGTTATTACATCCTTACCATCAACGGTTGCCCATGTAGGCTCATACACAGCGTATCCCTCTTTCCATGCTTCGGAATAGCGATCGGTATAATCAACACTGTATGCAGTTTTAAAGGTCAGCCCTTTCAACAAACTCCCCAAATCAGCAGTAGCGTCGACATCGAACTGAAAAACACGGCTTTTGTTTTTGATATAACCCGCAACCAGCATATCGGCAAACGCGTTTGTTTGATCTGTTGAAGTACCTCCTAACAAGTATTTTCCATCGATAACGTTGTTACTTGTTTTTACTATATTTTGCAAAGCCTCATTCGCTGGATCGAGCATATCTACCGGAATGAGAGGCGAAAACCAATTAGGCCGGAGAGAAGCCGCAGTGCCCCAAAAATCGCCCCTTCCGACATAGCTATCCGAAAATATCGCTAAGGCTTTGGTTGATGCTTTCAACCAATCGGTAAGGTCCATGTCTATATTGGCGCGCACGTTAAACCGCATATCTTTGTTGTTCTTCTGATCGCCATATTTCATCAAACTGTTGTTGTGGCTCATGCCAAAATTTGAATAATAGCGAGCTCGTTCATTACCTCCCGAAATTTCACCCGTAACATCACTTTTGTTGTAAAATGATTTCAGAAAATCCGAGCTGTAAAAATCAATGTCTGGGTAACGGTAAGGATTTGTTCCGGCGGCTGTATTGTCGATAAGTTCCTGACTATAGCGCTCAGCAATGTTATCGTTACGGCAAGCCTCGTTATAAAGCGTCATGTAATCAGATGCATTGAGATAATTTGGATAACGCTTAGGAACACAGACGCCAGTATTTACCCGCAGGTCAATGCTTAGTGGTTTTGCCTTGCCCCTCTTGGTGGTAATCAGGACCACACCTTTAGCAGCACGGCTTCCATATAATACAACGGCACTAGCCCCTTTTAAAATGGTTACCGATTCTACTTCAGAAGAATTCACATTCGAAGCGCTACGAGGAAACCCATCGACCAAAACCAGAGGCGATTGGCCCCAAATATTGCCGGTATAACCGCCTACATAACCTTGCATCCCATCGAGACTGTAGGTTGAGTAGCTTTTTTTCATCAATTCGGGGACATTGACCGTAGAAACAGCTCCAAGCAAATCTTGCTTTTCAACCTTTCCAAAAGCAACATTTACAAGACTGTCGGTTTTTTCCTGTGCGCATACATCTGCCAAATTCATTATTCCAATGGCAAAAAGCACACAGCAAGTATTTATAATTTTTTTCTTCATTTTATCGCTAATTTTAAAATTAGTTGACCATCGACATTTGCTGTCGAGACAGGCAATGCTCTATAATTTTCAACTTACCATCCCGGATTCTGTTTGAACTCCTTGTACATATTCACATCTTCTTTCGGGAACGGGAACCAGTAGTGTTTCTTACTCAATTTCCGTTCAAACAAAACCGTGTATCGATAATTCAAAACATGTCCGTTTTTAGGATCTTTGTATAACTCGCTGTTGGGAATATCCATGGCACGATCGAACTCGATAGCCATTTTCAACGTATAGGGCCTTTCGGTTAACAACAGCCAGCGGCGCAAGTCTACAAAACGGTGGCCTTCGAAAGCCAACTCAACGGCACGCTCGCGACGCACTTCTCCCAAGAAACTTTCAGTACTTCCTAAGAACTTACTGGCCACATGTCCCACGCCTGCCCTATCGCGTATTTTATTGATGGCATCAACTGCCGAAAGGTTATATTTATCTGCTTTGCTTTGCGGAGTACCATAGCCAACCGCAGTTGCTTCTGCATACATCAGATAAACATCGGCCAGGCGCATAAAACTCATAACGGTTACATTATTTTCTTTATATCCATCAAAATCGTTCATCAATTTCGATGTAAGTTTTGAGTTCATGTAACCGGTTAAAACGGCTTTGGTCCCATTGCTGGTACGATATAAACCACCAGTATATAAACTAGCATACTGCCGGTTTTCGGCCAAGTTCCCGGCACTGTTCAAACAGCACTTTTCGCCATCGATAATGATATCGTTGTAAAAACGAGGATCCCGGTTTCTCCAGGGATATTCTGGATCGTAACCTGATTCAGGATCCTTCTTCGTTGGATCGGTAATAGGCATCCCATTAGCCATTCCGTAATAATCAACGTAGTTGGCGGTTGGGTAAACTTTAAGCCCTGAAGCATTAATGGTCATCGGACGGTAATCGTTCACCTGGTTCCAACGCCAACGACCACCCGATTCGGATAAGTTTTCCATAAAAATGGCTTCTTTTAATCCAGGTATCTTCCCACTTTGGTTGTAGGTATAAAATATTTCCCTGTATTTGGAAAAGTCGGCCAAAGCATACCGTCCTGTCGATTCGCAAAGCTGCAGAGCTTGAGCAAAAGCATCGGCTGCTTTTTTGCAATACTCGGTGTTGTACGATTGGTTACCGGTTGACTCTTCGTTCATTAACGGACTGCCTGCCCAAAGAAGGTTTTTGCCCAAATAGGCTAACGCCATGATTTTGTTGATTCGAAGGTTGTTGTTCCCAAGAGTAGCCTTTCCTACAGTTGTTTCGTCCCAGTTAACAGGCAGCAAATCGGCTGCTTTTTGAAAATCGGCGGCAGCTTTATTGGCTGTTTCCTGGTAATTCAACCGTGGAAGACGAAATACCATATCAGAAGGCAAAACCTGATCGATATATTGGAGCCCTCCCCAATACTGCATAAGCATAAAGTGGAACCAACCGCGGAAAAAATACAACTGCCCTGCAATAAGGTTTTTCTCTTCGTCAGTAGCATCGACCAGTTTGTCAAGGTTGGCAAGCCCGATATTAGCTTTTCGGATAGCATACCACGACAAGCCCCAGAGACGGTTTTTATCAAAGCGGCTATTGCTATTGGGCGAACCTCCTGCCCTAAACCAACCATAAGCAGTTTGGTTCCATGCCCAATAGTTACCTTGGTCAATTGAATATGCCAATGGCCGTTGGTCGCCCGGTTCCCAATACACATCTTCGCCTAAATCAATACTGTTGTGGTAGTCGGCCGAGTTGGTTATGGGAATGCAATTGTACAATTCTTCGGTGAAACCCTGGAAATTTTTAAAATTTTTAAATGCTTCTTCTGCATCGATGTCACTTAGGGGAGCCTTATCGAGATAGTCCTCGCACGAAATTATCCCCCAGGCACCCAAAACGAATGTTAAAAAAGCCAATACTGTTTTTATTCTATACTTTTTCATACTCTTTTTAATTTAAAAAATTAAATCGAAGCCCAGGTTAAAGCGCCGAACTGTAGGATATGCTCCAGAACTCGAGCCTCCGCTGAAGTTTGACTCACGGTCATCGGGCATATTGGTCCATAATAAAAGATTGGAACCACTCAAATACACTTTACACGATTTCATTCCAATCCGGCTAACCATATTACGAGGTAAGGTATAGGCTATTTCTGCATTTTTTAACCGCACATACGAACCATCGTAGAGGTAACGGGTTCCCGCAGCTTCAGCCCCAACCTGGGTTGTCCAGCGGGGTAACGGAATATCCCCTCCGTTATCTTTTGTATAATAGGTTCCTTCAACATAAGCAACATCCGATGTGACCCGGAATGTTGGGAAAGTCACTTCGCGTGTTACATTATTTACTCCATAAAACTGCACAAAACAGCTTAAGGCCTTGTATTCAAATCCGAAGGTAGCATTGAATGTATTTTGCGGAACACCGGTATATTGGTACGGAGCTTGGTCATAGGTGTCGATTACTCCATCTCCGTTAAAGTCGATAATGTTGTAGTCGCCCACAATCTTGTTGGCATTATTCGTAAGCCGTTCCGTACTCCCGTATAAATCGTCCCAGCTTTGAATAAAGCCATAATCAATGTACGATCGTGTTTGGTTGATGGCAAATCCCTCTTTCTTTTGGTACGAAGGATTAAGCTCCCGGTCGTCGGCAAAAATCACTTTGTTAACAGCATGGGTCATACTGGTTTGTGCCCAAACCCGAACCCCATTGGCAAACTTATGATTCAAGCTAAGTTCCAATTCGTACCCTTTACTCTTCACCTCGCCAATGTTTGCAGTAGGAGCTGACGTACCAAAATAGGAAGGAATTGCCCGAGAACTTCCACTTATCAGAATATCCGTTCGCCGATCGTTGAATACATCGAACGAACCAGCAACGATACCTTTCAAGAAGGAGTAATCGGCCCCGAAGTTTCGTTTTTCAACAGTTTCCCACGATACCTTGGGGTTCCCCAAGGTACTGATACGATAATATGTATATGGAGAAGCAGAAGGGATGTCGCCAAACTGAGTAGAGCCGCCATAGCTCCACTGATCACTATATAGCCAGCGTCCACCTACATTGTCATCGCCAATTCGCCCCCAAGAAGCACGCAATTTTAACATTTCAAGAAATGATAAACCTTTCATGAATTCTTCCTGCGAAATCATCCAACCGCCAGAAAACGAGGGGAAGAAGGCAAAACGATAACCTGGTCCAAATTTTTCAGAACCGTTGTATGCACCGTTGCTCTCGAAAAAGTATTTTTTCGCATAATTGTAGGTAGCACGAAAAACCCAGTCTTCTCGATAATTGTAGAACATACTGCCTGTCGCCGATTTTTCATGGCTGAAGAGCCCCATGCCGGTTACTTCATGACTTCCGAACTGACGCGAATAATTCAACTGTGCCGAATAGTAAATTTTGCGGTAGGTAGACCCCATATCGACAGAACCTGCTTGATTGGTCCAACGCACACCATCAGTATAATCGAGCTGAGTACCAGCGTCAACAACCTGTTCGTATGAAATCTCGCCCGATTCGGGATTGACCCACATACGTTGTGCTGAGTTATATAAATCGTTAATTCCACGTTCGGTTTCCCGAAACCGGTTATCTAACGAAAGGTCAACTTTAAAATCTAACCCCTTGGTAATCATATCCAATTCCTGCTTCACAATAAAGTCGGTACTGATTTGAGTGGTTGTACGCTTTTCAACTCCCGACATAGCAAGGTTATATACTGAATTGGGGACATCGGCATTACGAGGGGCATACCACCCCCACATTCCATTCGAATAGATCGGGCGCATGGCATCGGGAGCAGTAAGATACGCCGAAGCCCAATAACCGGCATCCGAATCGGAAGCTCCCCAAGGGAGGGTACGAACTCCATTCGAACCAAATAAGTTGGTCGAAAATTTTGTAGTCTTTGTTAAATCGAAATCGAGATTACTACGAACATTGATACGATTGTACCCGTATCCTGAATTATATCCCCGGCCGTTTTGGAAGGTCCTGAACAAATCTCCCTCGTGCAGAAAATCAATGGCCGAAAAATATTTTGTAGACTTTGTCCCTCCCGATACATTCACACTGGAAGTGTAAGACATGGCATAACGCTTAAACAATTCCTTTTCCCAATCCACATTCGGATAACGGTCCCATTCTTCGTCGTTGGCCGGATTGCGATATTTATCAATAATTTGCATGGGCTTATAATTCGACCAACCTGAGGGTGATATGGCAAGCTCATTTTCAATGGCTCTGTTCCTAAGCACCAGTGCATCATACGAATCATATTTTTCGGGTAGCTTCGATACCAGTTTCGTGGTTATATTGGCTTTAACCTGAATGTTTGCTCTACCTTCTTTCCCACGTTTGGTAGTAATTAAGATTACGCCATTAGCCCCTTTTACACCATATACAGCAGTAGCCGATGCATCTTTCAACACCGAGATGCTCTCAACCGACGAAATATCAACCGTACTCATGGGGCGCTCTACCCCATCGACCAAAATCAGGGGATCACTGTTGTTCCATGAACTTTGTGTTCGAATAATAATCTTCGGGTCTTCGGCCCCAGGCATACCCGACGAAGTGTAGGTGATCACACCTGGCAAATTACCAGTAAGCGCAGCTCCCAAACTCGAAACACCACCCGTACGCTGAAGCACCTCGCCTGAGGTTTGCGTAATCGATCCAACTATACTTTCTTTTTTCTGCTGGCCATAACCAACCACTACTGCTTCTGAAAGTTGTATATTATGTTCTTTCAGAACCACCGAAACGGTTGATTTTCCGGCAACCGATAGCTCTTGCGTCTCGAGACCGACAAATGATACAACAATAACCTGACTACCGGTAGCAGATAGGTTTAATGTAAATTCGCCCTTGTTATCGGCTATGGTACCAACTGATTTGTTCCCTTTCTGGACAATTATTGCCCCAACTACAGGATCATTTTGCTCATCAAGTACAACTCCTTTTATGGTCCGGGTTCCTTGTGAAAAGCCCACTGTTACCATAAAAAAAAGAAAAGCCAAACTTAAAAATCCTGCCTGCATCGAATGCTTTCTCTTGGTCCAAGAAGCAACATGACAATGCATTTTCTTGACTCGATTTCTCATTTTAAATTTTTAGATTTTCATTTTTATTAAACAACTTTTGAATATCACATTTGCAACGAAAGCAAATAAGCCTATTCTTGTTCGAAACGAATAGCCATTCGGAATCATGCACTGAATGGCTCACTCCTACTCCTGATGTTTTTCATAGTTCTGTTATTTTGAGGTTAATTAGTCATCATTCTTTGCAGCCACAAAACAGGATTTTATCATAACTGACAAGGCGAAACTTTTTAAAATTTCATTCCCCGCTTCATAAAAATAGTTGCTCTGTTTTTCCTTCAGATGAAAAAATAGATATTCGATATAAGAAAATAGATATGTTTTAGTTAACCAACTCAAAAGACTGAAACAATGACAGTTAACTCAAAATAGGAACTTCTCACAAAAAGCCGTAACAATATTATCAAAT
>JAJUGZ010000103.1 GCA_029265715.1 Bacteroidota bacterium | reverse complement strand
TCACTTTATCCCTTATTTTCAATCAGTTATTAATCGAACTCAGGTTATTACTTGTTTGAAAATCGGCTGTCCGACAAATTTTATTTCCGTATTTTTACCCATGTTGTGATTTTTG
This sequence comes from Bacteroidota bacterium, assembly GCA_029265715.1. GTDB lineage: Bacteria > Bacteroidota > Bacteroidia > Bacteroidales > Prolixibacteraceae > Aquipluma. The sequence continues at coordinate 13,830 of JAJUGZ010000103.1, read as the reverse complement.
TGTGCAAAACAAATCTACAACATGGGGCCAAACCTTCGGGGAGTAACCCCAACTTTTAATTTTTTACTCGTTCAGTAGTGATACAAAAACAACTTCCGATTTCTTTTCTTCCTGTGGTTTGGGCTCGTTAACCCGGGTAACCGTGGTTTGTTCTTCGGGAGCCATTTCTGTTTTTTCGGCGGCTGATTTCACTTCGTTCTCGCCCCTGGTCGTAACGGCTTGGATCGGCACTGAAATCACATTGTTCCTGGTTTCGGTCTGAATATCGACCGTTGCTGACATGCCCGGACGGAACGGATAAAGTTTTCCGGCAACCGAATCAATCAAATCGGCGTAGGATTCTTTCAGGAGCAGGATCTTTACTTCGAAGTTTGTAACTTGATCGGTTGTGGAACCGGTGGTATTGGCCGAGTTGGCTATTTCGGTCACAAGCCCTTTGAATTTCCGGCCCATGTACGCATCAACTTCTACCAGCGCCGTATCGAATTTCGAAACCTTCACGATGTCGTTTTCATTTACATCGGCTTTTACTTCCATTTTGTGCAGGTTGGCGATGACCATCATTTCGGTGCCGGCATACATGTTGGTCCCGACCACCCGTTCGCCTTTTTCAACGTTCAGTTTCGAAACCGTGCCGTCCATGGGGGCATATATCTTGGTTTTTACCAATTCTTCACGGGCTTCGGCTACCGATGCTTCGGCCGATTTGACCGAGAATTTGGCGGCCTTCACTTCTTCGTTGGCCACCTTGTAAGCGGCTTCGGCCGATTCAAAATCGGAAACAGGGATTGCCTGCTGGTTAAACAATGATTTCGAACGTTTGTAGGCCATTTCGCTTTCAATTAGTTTCGCTTCGGCCTGCGAAAGACGAGCCTGTGATGAACTCAAACTGGCCTCGGCACGGTTAAGCGACTGGATGTAAATATCCGGCTTGATCACAACAAGCAACTGCCCTTTAACCACCGGATCGCCTTCTTTAACATTCAGTTCAATGATTTCTCCGGAAACATCAGGACTGATCTTCACCTCGGTCTCAGGCTGGATTTTCCCATTGGCCGTAATTAGCTCGGTGATGGTATGGCTTTCCACAACTTGGGTCGATACTTTAATTTCGAAACCTTTTCCCAGCCAACCTTTCTTTTTGCCAACAACCAGAAAAACGATTAGAACAACCAGAAAACCAATTGCGTACGGTAAAAATTTATTTTTTTTCTTCTTCATATCCTGATGAATTTTTCTGTCCTACTTGCTGCATTTTGTTCTGAAACGATGCCGTTTTGCATTCACCGTGTTTCGCTATTCGTACCAAATCTGATTTTAAAATTACAACAATTATTTGGCAAGCCCGACAAATCCTTTGTATAGTCTTGTCGACAGTTTGCCCGATTTTGCGAACATAAAAGCAGCCTAATCAAATAACCAGTGTCAAGAACTTTCACAAACATCGGCTGTTACAATTTCTTTAACTCCTGAAAGATTTGGGAATAATTGCAAGGCAAATGGAATTGACAGAAAAAATGATTGAAGGGAAAACAAAGGCGAAGTGCAGAAATGAGGTGCCATTTCCTGAGTTTTTGAAAAATATAAAAGATAAGATGAGATTGGTTTATCATCAGCGTACCGATGTAAATCTGATGGCTTTAAAACGTGGTATGCCGCCGTTTGTTTTACGGGAGATCATGTCGTGCCACCCCCTGTCGGTAGGCATTCCGGCCGAATATGGCGGCCGCGGGGTGTTGATGCACGAGAACCTGGCGTTGCTGGAGGCCGCTTCGTACGAGTCGCTGGCTCTTTCGCTGACTTTCGGTATTAACTCGGCGCTATTTCTTCAGCCTGTAGCCAAATACGCCCGCCACGAAATTAAATCGCCGGTCTTTAACCGGTTCCTGAACGAGCAAAATATGGGTGGTTTAATGATTACCGAACCGGGTTTTGGCAGTGACGCTTTAAACATGCAAACTTCGTTTGTTGAAACGGATGAGACCTATCATATCCGGGGAACAAAGCACTGGGCCGGATTAACCGGCTGGGCTGATTACTGGTTACTCACAGCCCGTGAGCGAAGTATTTCCGGAGATTTGAAAAGGGACATTGATTTCTTTGTGTGTGATGTGGCCAGTCCCGGGCAACATATTGTGGTAGAAGAATTTTATGAGAACCTGGGACTTTATCAAATCCCGTACGGGCGGAACAGCCTGGACGTGCAGGTCCCCAAAATACACCGGCTTGAACCGCACACGACCGGGGTGAAAATGATGCTCGACTTGTTACATCGGAGCCGGATGCAGTTTCCGGGGATGGGCATGGGATTTATCAAACGGATGCTGGATGAGGCTGTGGCTCATTGTAAAAGCAGGTTTGTGGGGGGCAAAAGTTTGTTCAGCTACGACCAGGTCCAGCAACGGTTGTCGCGCTTGCAGGCATCGTTTACCGTTTGCTCGGCTATGTGTGCCAACAGCAGCGCCAAAGCCGGTATCGAAAACGATCTTTCGTCCATCGGGGTCGAGGCTAATTCGGTAAAAAGCGTGGTTACTGATTTAATGCAGGAGGCAGCCCAGTCGTTAACGCAGTTGGTCGGCGCACAGGCCTACAAGCTCAACCACATTGGCGGCCGCGGAATTGTCGACAGCCGCCCGTTTCAGATATTCGAAGGCTCGAACGATATGTTGTACTCCCAGATATCGGAAAACTTAGTCAGGATGATGAAAAAGGTGAAAGAGACAAACTTGTACCAATTCCTGAAAGGCTATGAGTTGACCGAAAAGTCGGCCCATTCGCTGAAAGAATTGGTTAACTTCAATCTGGACTTTCAGCTTCCGCAGCGGAAACTGGTTGAGTTGGGGCAGGTGATCGGGCGGATTGTTTCGATGGAAATGGTGATCAATCTGGGAGAAAAGGGTTTCCGCAGCGATTTAATCCACAACGGACTGGTGCATCTGAAACAAGACATTGCCACGCTGCTGCGAAACTTCGGGATTGATAACAAAACGTTAGTCGTCGATGAATACAGTGAAGATAGTTCGTGGTTACAATTTGCCATGGACTGACTTCGGAAAAACAAAATATAACCCGGAATTTCAGAAGCAAGATAACTTCTGGATTCCGGGTTTCTTTTTTGCAGTAAAGTCGTTTCTGAAAAAAACTACAGGTTTAGATGTTGGGCAAACTCCAGGGAGCGCGATAAGCCGGGACCAGATAGCTGTTTGCCTCTTCGTCGTTGATAAAACGGCTGTTCCCGGCATCCCAGTACAGGCGGCGCCCGGTTCGGAGGGCAATGTTCCCAAGGTGGGCTACGCGCGCGGTATTGGCCGCAATTTCAACGGGAGCATTCAACTTGTCGGCTTTCCCCCGGATCACGTCAACCAGGTTTTTCATGTGCAGGTCGAGCCCTTTGCCGGTTCCTTTTTGCAACCCGACTTTTTCCATCAGCTCTTTGCCGTTCTTTTTTTCCGGAATGACTTCCCATCCGTCGCGATCGACAACCAGCGTTCCGTTGTTCCCGACATAACCCACGCCGTGGTTGCGCCCGTAATATCCGCCGTCGATTCCGGTGCCGTGGTCCCAAAGCAGCGTATAACCATCGAATTCGTAAAGGGCTTGCAAGGTATCCGGTGTTTCGCTGGCGTCATCCGGATAAGCAAATTTCCCGCCCATGGCCATAATTGATTTTGGGGCTTGTGCGTTCATCCCGAACAAACCGTAGTCGATGATATGAACACCCCAGTCGGTCATTAAACCTCCGGCGTAATCCCAATACCAGCGGAAGTTGAAATGGAACCGGTTCGGGTTGAATGGCCGTTCTTTGGCCGGGCCAAGCCACAGGTTGTAATCAACCCCTTCCGGAGCATTTCCGTCTGGTTTTACCGGAACGGCGCCCATCCATCCCTGGTAAGCCCAGGTGCGGACTGTACGGACCTTGCCAAGCTTCCCGGAGCCGACAAAATCAACGGCTGCGCGCCAGTGCGGGTCGCTTCGTTGCCACATCCCAACTTGTACAATTGATTTGTATTTTTTGGCCGCCCGCTCCATAATGTTGATTTCTTCGATTGAGTTGCCCAGCGGTTTTTCGCAATACACGTACTTGCCGGCCTGGCAAGCTTCCACCATCGGCAGGCAATGCCAGTGGTCGGGGGTCCCGATAATTACGACGTCGATATCTTTGTTTTCTAGCATCTTCCGGTAATCGGTGTACACCTGCGGTTTGGCGCCTTTCGACTTTTCAACTTCGGACGCCCGTTTGTTAAGTACATTTTGGTCGACATCGCACAGCGCAATACATTCGGTGTTTTCCTGACGGAGGAAAGCTGCCAGGTCGGCAAATCCCATCCCGTTAACGCCGATTACGCCACAGCGGAGTTTCTCGTTGGCTCCGGCGCACGAACTGATCGGGATTGGCATCGCCGCGGCCAGGCTGATCCCGACCGCTGCCGTTGAGGTACTTTTAATAAAACTTCTTCGATTTGTCATCATTGTTGGTTTAGATATAAAAACTTGAGTAAAAAGTTTGTGAGGTTGTCTCAAAAGTTAGTCGGAGCGTCATTGCGAAGGAGGTACGACGGAAGCAATCCGTTGAACTACAGATTGCTTCGCCTTGCCCGCAATGACGGCAGGCCCAGGGTACAACACTTTTTAGACAGCCTCATTATTGAGAATCTGTTTAAATTTTATCCGCCATACTCACCCCCGCCGTCCGGCAAAAAAGTCCGATTTATCGGGTTTGGGGTGAGTCAAAAGGTGAAGTAAAACAACCAAAAACAATATTCTTCCTAATCTTAAACAGTTTACAAACGACATTAATTTTTGAAACAGATTCGAAATGTTTATAGAAAATTGATTGAGAAACAGATGTAATAACCCCCGATGGGGCTGATCCCAACCCTGCATTTGATAGCGATAACCATTTGATGTTCCCGGCATCTTAATGGTGTTTGTTAAATGTCTGACTCATTATTGGGAACTTTCGGGGGCAATCTTAAATCAAACAGGTTCTGATTGTTGCCTGAATTTGTTCATTTTTTCATGGCCTCGTCAAAAGCGACCTGCGAAGGCTCGAAATCACACTTCCGGACAAATGCGCATGCTTCGGTGGCGCCGGCTTCACGGTTCATCCCGCTGTCTTCCCATTCAACCGAAAGCGGGCCGCTGTATCCAATATCGTTCAATGCCCGGATAATATTTTCGAAGTTGATCCGTCCACGGCCCAGGCTCCGGAAGTTCCAGAACCGGCGGTTGTCGCCAAACTCGGTATGTCCGCCGAAAACACCAATATCGCCTGGTTGGTCGCTCCAGTAAACATCTTTCATGTGAACATGGAAAATGCGGTCGGCAAATTCATAGATAAACTTTACGTAATCGACCCCCTGGTAAGCAAGATGGCTGGGATCGTAATTAAACCCGAAAGCCGGGTGATTATTTACGGCTTTCAGGGCGCGACGGGCCGTGGTGATATCAAACGCAATTTCGGTTGGATGGACTTCGAGCGCATATTTCACGCCCATTTTCTGGTACTCGTCTAGGATGGGTATCCAGCGGCGGGCAAACTCTTTGTAGCCGTTATCAATCTGTTGCCGGGTGACGGCCGGGAACGAATAGAGCATGTGCCAGATCGGGCTTCCGGTAAATCCCACGACTGTGCCGATCCCCAGTCTTTTGGCCGTTTCACCGGTTTTGACCATTTCGGAGGCAGCCCGTTGGCGGACACCTTCCGGGTCGCCATCGCCCCAGAGGTAATCGGGCAAAATACCCCGATGACGTTCGTCGATGGGGTCGCAAACGCATTGGCTTGCCAAATGGGTTGAGATCGTAAAAAGTTTCAGCCCGTATTTGTCGAGCAAGGCCCGGCGGTTATCGCAGTAAGCCTGATCGGCTTTGTTTACTTCAATGTGGTCGCCCCAGCAGCAAAGCTCGAGGCCGTCGTAGCCAAACGATCGGGCTTTTTGGCACATGGTTTCAATGGGAAGATCGGCCCATTGTCCGGAGAAAAGGGTTACTGGCCTGGTCATGATGTTAGTCTTTATGGTTTATCAGTTTAAAATTTGGCATTGTTCCAGGTTTCAGGTTCCAGGTTGCCATTTGGAACCTGAAATCTGGGCTATTTGAATGGGACCCATTTTGTGGAGTCGTTGTAGCCGGATTCGATAACAGTGTCGATGAATTGCATGCCGCGGACCCCGTCGTCAACACCCGGGAAATCGAGCCATTCGGGCCGGGGTTCAATGCCGTCTTTCCGGGCCATGACCGTGAAGGCGAAATTCCGGTAAATGTTGGCAAAGGCTTCTAAGTAACCTTCCGGATGTCCGCCCGGAGTCCGGGTATTATGCAGGGCAAACGAGCTGGTTAAATTGTTGCCGGTCCGATAGATTTCGGTTGGCCGATCGCTCCATTTTACCAATAGCGTGTTGGGTTCCTGCTGGGCCCATTCCAGTCCGCCTTTTTCACCGTAAACACGAATTTTCAGCGCGTTTTCTTCTCCGGCACAAATCTGGGAGGCGACCAGAACACCGCGGGCCCCGTTATTGAACCGGAGCAGAACAGCGCCGTCGTCATCAAGTGCCCGCCCCGGAACAAATATGTTGAGGTCGGCGCAAACGTGGGTCGTTTTTAGTCCGGAGATATATTCGGCCAGATGGTGGGCATGGGTGCCAATGTCGCCCATGGCGCCGGCTTTTCCGGAGCGTTTGGGGTCGGTGCGCCAGGAGGCCTGCGCATTTCCCGAATCTTCCAGCTTCGCCGACAACCAGCCTTGCGGATATTCGACCAGGATTTTGCGGATATTCCCGAGTTTGCCTTCGGCAACCATTTGCCGGGCTTGTTTCACGGCCGGATATCCGGAGTAGGTATGGGTCAGGGCAAAAACCAATCCGGTCTCTTCCACTTTGGCTTTTAGTTTCAGCGCTTCATCGAGCGTGAACGTCATGGGTTTATCAAGTACAACGTGGAACCCGGCATCGAGCGCCATCATTGCCGGGTCGAAATGCACATGGTTGGGCGTTACAATGACCGCAAAGTCCATCCGGTCTCCCTCCGGAAGTTGCTGTTCGCGGGCAAACATTTCCTGGTAGGTTGGGTAAATCCGGTTGTCGGGTAAAAAATAAGAGAGGCCTGATGCCAGCGAGTTTTCAGGATTTTGACTGAAACAGCCACAGACCAGATCAATCTGGCCATCCATGAGGGCGGCAAGGCGATGTACGGCGCCGATAAATGCACCACGGCCACCGCCAATCATGCCCATTCGCAGTTTTCGGTTCATAGGATTTTGGTTTAGTGTTAAAGATTTACAGGAGTGATAAAAGTAAGAAACTTTTATTCAGGAATATCCGGTTGTAACTAAAAAAACACACCGGAACAGAACGGGAAGGGGTAATTGATTTAGTCATCTGGAATTTTAACAATCTGTAGTGATACGAAGATGTGTAGACCTTGATATACAGAGAACCATAAAACAACGTGAGTTCGATGTAAATGATTAGTGAAAAAGTGTCACATTTTTTATTGATCAATGTTGTTTCACCCCTCCAGCTCGCTTTGCTCTCTACGGGTAAAGAAGGGGAGAGGTCTGGGACTGGCGGATGAGGTGTGAGTGGCGTTTACCATTCGACGATAAATTGTTTGATAGTTAATTAAATGTGTTGATTTTGATGGTTTTATGCTTGTTTATTCCATCGAACTCTCGTTAAAACACGATTTATCTGTATTTTTATCGGTTCATTGCCTGGTTCTGTTCGGTATTCCTATTTTTGTAACTATTGTACTTTAAACAGATATGGAACATTCTATTGACTGCCCGTTCTGCAATGCAGAATTAATTTATTCAGAAGACAAAAAAACTCAGGCATGCATTTATTGCGGACAAGAAGGTGTTACGGACAAGGCATGTCCTTCAGGGCATTATATCTGTAATACTTGTCAGACAAAAAACGTTCAGGATTTAATTGTAGATTATTGTCTCGGCATGCCAAGCCGGAATCCGGTTGAAATAGCCACGACGTTAATGAAATTTCCAGAGTTCAGGATGCACTGTCCGGATCACCATTTTCTGGTGCCAGCAGTATTGCTTTCAGCCTATTGCAAAACCAAACGTAAAAAGGGCAAACTCAGAGAATGGATCAAAGCCGCTCAGAACCGGGCCGAAAAAGTGCCGGGTGCTTTTTGTGGAACACACGGAAGCTGTGGAGCTGCGGTTGGCACCGGCATTTTTGTCAGTTTGGTCACAGGGGCAACACCATTAAAGACGCTCGAATGGGACCTTGTCAATTCGATGACCGGAAGGTCGTTATTGCGGATGGCCTCTTATGGCGGGCCGCGTTGTTGCAAACGGGTTACTTTTTTGGCAATACAGGAAGCCTGCCTATTTTTATGCGAAAGAATGGGAGTACAGATCGATGTTCCCCAAGAAATTCGTTGTGCATTTTCTTCCCGAAACGAACAATGCCTGAAAGATAATTGCCCGTTTTATTTCGGTTGATTTTACAGAAAAGCCTCAATAATCCGATAGATCCCGGCGCCGATGAACAGGAAAGCAACTGTTCGGCGGAGCTTTTTTTCAAAGTCGCGGATGCGCCCGAACCATTGGTGAACGCCGGAAAAGGCAAAAGCCATCAGCCACGAAAACAGGATAACCGGCAACCCCGATCCAAGCGCAAAAAAAACCGGAAGATAAAGTCCGGCTGTTTGTTTGATGGTCATCGGGATTAAAATTCCAAAGTACATCACTCCGCTATACGAACAGAACGTGATGGCAAACACGGTTCCCAGTAAAAATATGTCGAGGAACGATTTTCGGGTTCGTTGTTCCAGTCGGTTAATCATTCCGGAGAACGAAGGGAACTTCAGAAATACCAGATCGAGCATGACCAGTCCGATGAAAACCAGCAGCGGCCCGCTCAGTTTTTCGCCAATCCGTGAAAAGAACCCGGAAAGGTTCAGCATACTGGCGCCCGCAAACAAGACAACCGCCAAAAGCATGTATGAAAAAGCAAGGCCGGCGGTATAAACCAGTCCGCCCCAGAAAACTTTTCTTTGGTTTTCAGCATCTTTCGCGATAAACCCGATAGCGGTAATGTTGGTCAGTAACGTACAAGGCCCGAGCGAAGTGATCAGTCCCAGCAGGAGCGTAGACATTAACGGCCACGAAGTCTGATCGAGCAGGTTGGTCAGATATTGCTGCATCAGAGTGAGTTGATGGTTTGTTGGAGCAGTGTTTTGTATTTCTCCGGATTGGCAAGGGCATACAAAAAGGCATCGGCTGTCAGGTCAATTACTTTGCCATCTTTCACCACCAAAAGCGATTTGACGGAGACTCCCAGTTTGCGGGCAAAATCGTCCACGCCGGGATCGTCGAGGTCGTACGAGCGAAAAACAATCCGGCCTTCTTTCTGCCAGTCAGCAAACGTTTTTTCAACCGTCTCACGGGCGATTTGCCCGACGGCGTTACAGATAGCACAACCTTCCGAGGTATGCAAATAGATGACAGCAACCTGTCCGGAGGCGGGCATTTCGGGCAGCGCGGGTGCGGTTGTTTTAGGCCCCGAGCAGGCCAGAAGAATGATTAGGCAAACGAGGGAGAAAGCTTTCATCAGATCAGTTGTCTTGTTTGTAATCAGATAGAAATTGTTTCAGCTCGGTGTATGTGGGAAGGATGCCGCTCATTACAACCTGATCGTTAATTACAAGGGCCGGAGTCTGCAAAACGCCATAATTTAAGATATCCCGGAGATCTTCCACTTTCTCGACGCTGGCATCCAGCCCAAGTTCGGCAACTGCTTTGCGTGTACGTTCATCCAATCCGCGGCATTTTATACATCCGGGACCTAATACTTTTATTTGTAGTTTCATAATTCTTTGTCGAACAGTTGGTTTAGTAAAACCTTAGCCAGCTCCCAATTTTCGCGGTTAATACAGTACTTAATTTTGGGTGCCTGAATTTCGCCCTGGATCAGGCCGGCATCTTTCAGTTCTTTCAGGTGCTGCGATAAGGTTGATTTGGCAATGGGCAGTTCTTCCGATAAATCGCCGCTGTAGCAACAGCTTTGTTTCGATAGGGTTTCAAGTATGTAAATCCGAACCGGGTGGCCCAGCGCTTTGGCAAAGCGGGCGGCCTGCTTCTGTTCGGCTGAAATTGGCATTGACTTGCTCATGTCTTTTTGTTCCGGTTGAATTTCAAAATTAGTAATTCTGCCGGATAAAAATAAGAATGACAGTTTACTTTGGCGGCATTAACAACTCATTTAAAATTGTGTCCTAAAAAATATGCGTTTACGAACACGCACTTAAATTCTTTTTCTATTTTTGGATCCGTTCAGTACCATAAAAAGAAAAAACCGATACACGCTCAATTATGAACAAGACCATTACTCTTGAAACTGCCCGTCCAATTTTTGTCCAATTTGACTTAAAAGGCGCAATTAAAACGATCAGCCCGTTTGGTTCAGGGCACATCCACGATACGTACCGCCTGACCAATGAGGTAAATGGATTTCCGGATTATATCCTTCAGCGGATCAACCACAACATCTTTAAAAATATACCGGGACTGACCGAAAACATGAGGCTTGTCACAGCCCACCTGAAAAAGAGACTGGCTGAAATTCCGGGTTCTGATCCGGAAAAGGAAGTTTTGCAGATGGTGCCGATGAAAAACGGGCAATATGTTTTTCAGGATGCAGACGGCAACCATTGGCGCATTTTCCATTTTCTGAAAGATACCCGCAGTTACGATCTGGTAACTACGGAGCAGCAAGCGTTTGAAGGAGGAAAGGCTTTCGGTAAATTTCAGCGTTTGCTGGCCGATATGGATGCAACCCGGCTTCAGGAACCCATCCCGGATTTCCACAATCTGGAAAGCCGGATGAACTTGTTTCACAAGGCCATCGAAGCCAACCCGAAAGACCGGGTCAAACTGGTTGCGCCGGAAATAGAGTTCGTTGAATCGAGGGCCGAGCAGATGAACCGGATACTGAAACTTGGCCGTGCCGGGAAGTTGCCGCTCCGCATTACGCACAACGACACCAAATTTAACAACGTACTGCTCGATCAAAACGATCGCGGACAATGTGTAATTGACCTCGATACGGTAATGCCGGGCTATGTGGCTTACGATTTTGGCGACGCGGTCCGTACCATCGTCAATACAGCCAGTGAAGACGAAAAGGACCTGGAGAAAATACAGGTCAACATGGCCCTGCTGAAAAGTTTTGCCGAAGGTTTTTTGTCGGAAACCGCCGGATTTCTGAACCGTGATGAAGTCGATTCGCTCGCCATGGGCGTTTTGCTGCTGCCTTTCATTATGGGGCTGCGTTTCTTAACCGACTATATCGGCGGCGATACGTATTACAAAATTCACTTTCCTGAACACAACATCCAGCGGGCCCGCGCCCAATTTCGGCTGGTTGAGAAACTGGAAGAACAATATCCCGAAATACAACGCATTATCACAAACTGCATTTAATAAAAAACGAATGACAAAAATTGAAATTCCGTTTTTAAGCGAAATAACCTCCCGGACAACAATTCAGGAAATATCGCAAAAGCTCGACCAACTTGAAAAACAAATAATCGGGAATGTTCCATGGCCTGAATACAGTTATAACCCCGGGGTGAAGTTTGCAATTGCCCATTCGGAGGGGCATATTTTACTGAAATACTACGTAAGCGAACGCGAAGTAAAAGCGGTTTATTCCAGGCCGAACGACCCGGTTTACCGCGACAGTTGCGTTGAGTTTTTTGTTCAATTTCCCGATGATCCGAATTATTACAACCTCGAATTCAACAGTCACGGGACCTGCCTGATGGGATATGGCCCCGGTCGCGGAAACCGTAACCGGCTGCCCGAGCATGTAATCGGACAAATCCAGTCGATGAGCATTATTCAGCAGCGGCAGGTTTCCAGTCCCGATATTAACTGGCAACTGACGCTTTTGATCCCGCATGAAGTTTTTTGTTATCGCCCCATCCGTGAATTGCACGGCGTGAATGCCCGTGCCAATTTCTATAAGTGTGGCGACGATTTGTCGCAGCCCCACTTTGTAACCTGGAACCATATTAGCGCCCCGAAACCCGATTTTCATCTTCCGGAGTTTTTCGGGGAAATCCATTTTTTGTAGAATTTCTAACGTAAATAAACTAACCATGAGCAACAATCGCAGGGACTTTTTAAAATTATCGGGGCTGGCGGGAATCGGCCTGATGGGTGCAGGAATGTTGAATTCGTGTACCGGTCCGGAGAAAAAAACTGAAAAAGCAGGAACGTCTGCCAAAGCCTACAGCCAGCAGTTTAACATGTGTGGTTACGCCGCGCCCAAACTGGAAACGGTCCGCGTCGGGATCATCGGCCTTGGCATGCGCGGGCCGGGTGCTGTTTCGCGGATGAACCGTATCGAAGGCGTCGAAATCAAAGCGCTGTGCGACATTCGTCAGGAACAAGCTGAAGCCGCAAAAAAAATACTGGAGGGTTCCATTCATAATCCGGATTTGTATTACGGAAGTGAAGATGCCTGGAAAAAAGCCTGTGAACGTGATGATATCGACCTGATTTACATAGCTACACCCTGGCACTTGCATACTCCGATGTCCGTTTATGCCATGGAACACGGGAAGCATGCCGCGGTTGAAGTGCCTGCAGCCAAAACGCTCGACGAATGCTGGCAGTTGGTTGAAACGTCGGAACGGACGAAAAAACATTGCATGATGCTCGAAAACTGCTGCTACGACTTTTTCGAGCTGCTCACCCTGAACATGGCCCGGCAAGGGTTCTTTGGCGAGGTAGTCCATGTGGAGGGCGCCTACCTGCACAACCTGGTCGATCTGAATTTCTCGAAAGAGGGGTATTATGATATGTGGCGGTTGAAGGAAAATGCCTCGCGGAACGGGAACCTGTACCCGACCCACGGACTGGGGCCGATCTGCCAGATTCTGAACGTAAACCGGGGCGACCGGATGGATTATTTGGTCTCCGTGTCGGGCAACGATTTTACCATGGGCAGCAAAGCGAAGGAGCTGGCTGCAGCCGATCCTTTCTTTCAGGAATATGCCAATAAAAGTTATCGCGGGAATATGAATACCACGACCATCCGGACGGTAAACGGCAAAACGGTCCTGGTTCAACACGATGTTTCGTCAACCCGTCCGTATTCGCGCATCCACCAGGTTACCGGCACCAAAGGGAGCGCCTGCAAATGGCCCGGTCCGCCCCGCATTGCCGTGAGCCACGAAGACTGGGTCGGCACCGAAGAATTTAAAAAGCTGGAAGAGCAATATACCCCGGAACTGGTAAAGCTGGTGGGCGACATGGCTAAAAAAATCGGAGGTCATGGCGGTATGGATTTCCTGATGGACTGGCGCCTGATCGACTGTCTGCGCAACGGCTTGCCGCTCGATCAGGATGTTTACGACGCCGCGTTGTGGAGTTCGATTGCGCCGCTCAGCGAATGGTCGGTCGCCAATCGGTCCAATTCGATCGATGTGCCCGATTTTACCTGTGGGGCGTGGAAAACCAACAGTCCGGTCGATATTTCCTTGCGGGGGGGCGGGAACACCGGGGTCCGGGTTTAAATCTGACCACAAACACGACAACAATACGTAGTTGATGTGCCCGGCTGTTTCAAAACTGAAATGGCCGGGTTATTTTTACCGGCTGTCGGTTAATTTCTGAAGATGAGAGAATTCATGGCGCTTATAGAAACTGTTTTAATTTTAGGGCATCTCTAAAAACCCAATGTTAATATATTTGTTTAATTGTTAATATTTTAAGCATGGGATATATGGTTAGATTGCCTATTTTACAGTACAAAAAAGAGCAACAATGAAGAATATCAATATGCTAGGCCTATTTGA
>JAJUGZ010000057.1 GCA_029265715.1 Bacteroidota bacterium | reverse complement strand
TCATAGCCCTTGAGAGTCATACTTGAAATGAATCTGGTAAATTCTCTTAAGATACTGATTCTCAGGGGTTTTACCAAACAAAAATCAAGTTATTTTGTTGATTATCAATTATTTAACACAACTCTTAACGGAGTGTTGTTACACTTCATTCGCATAAATTTTCAATGTAGGTTCGTACAATTTTCGTAACAGTGTTCGCTTTTCAATTTGAAATCCAACGGATGGAATAGCCATTTATACATCTTCGGTTGGTGTGAACTTTGGCGCACATGGCTATTTCATAAGTAAATATTGTTGTTAAAATATTGAAATTTAGGTGCGTACTTATGGAACTCCATGCCATGAAAATTAGCGTCTCTAATAATATCTACATGGCCTTGGGTGCCACCACCATAAATTTTGTTACCGTGACCTGTTCGTTTCATTCAACTAAAAACCCGGATTAAACCGGGTTCATAAAAAAAATCGACATCAAGCTTTTGTCAACTCCGGTCTATATTATTCAAATCTTCAAATGCCACGATTAAACGGGCAATCATCGACTCCTGCCCTTTTCGCAACCAAACCCGCGGATCATAATACTTTTTGTTTGGCTTATCATCTCCTTCCGGATTTCCGATCTGCCCCTGTAAATAATCGTGGTTTGCCGCTTCGTATTTTCGAACGCCGTCCCAGGTAGCCCACTGGGTATCGGTATCAATATTCATTTTAACAACGCCATACGAGATCGCCTCGCGAATTTCATCCAACGTTGAACCGGAACCTCCGTGGAACACAAAATTTACCGGTTTATCGCCCAATCCGTGCTTTTTCGAAATATATTTCTGGGAGTTGTCCAGAATTTTGGGGGTCAGCTTCACATTTCCGGGTTTGTAAACGCCATGCACATTCCCGAACGAGGCTGCAATGGTAAAATTCGGACTGATCTTGCTCAGCTCTTCGTACGCAAAATTCACATCTTCAGGCTGAGTATACAGCAACGAATTATCAACGCCACTGTTATCAACGCCATCTTCTTCGCCACCTGTAACACCCAGTTCAATCTCGAGGGTCATCCCGATTTTGCTCATGCGTTCGAGATATTTTTTACAAATCCCGATATTTTCAGAAAGTGGCTCTTCCGAGAGGTCGAGCATATGCGAACTAAACAGCGGTTTCCCGGTTGTGGCAAAATATTTTTCTCCGGCATCTAATAAGCCATCGATCCAAGGTAACAGTTTTTTTGCTGCATGATCGGTATGCAGTACAACATGCACTCCGTATAATTCAGCCAGATGATGAACGGCCTGTGCACCAACAATAGCTCCGGCAATTTGCGCCTGCTGTCCTTCCAGTTTCAATCCTTTCCCGGCGTAAAACTGAGCGCCTCCGTTCGAAAACTGAATGATTACCGGGGAATTTACCTGTTTTGCAGCTTCCAATACAGCATTAACAGAGTCAGACCCAACAACATTGACTGCCGGCAAGGCGAACCCTTCTTCTTTGGCAATTTTAAATACGTTTTGAAGATCGTCGCCCGCCACAACGCCGCGTTTTACTACTTCAGAAATTTTTGTCATTGTATTTCGAATTTACGTTTGTAAAACAACTAATTTTGTCCTGCTTTTCAGGACGTGAAAAGTATAACTTTTGAAAACACTGATTGTTCAACGAACTTTGTTAAGGATTTTTTAAGATCGGGAGACAGAAACGCGCCCTCATCTTCTTTTTCGTCATTAAATAGGTATACTTGCGTTTTATTTTGAAAAAAACAATCTACAAATACGAACAGTTATTAATTTAAATCACAACAAAATGAGTACTAGCTATAAAGACTTAGGCCTTGTAAACACCAAAGAAATGTTTGCAAAAGCAATTGCTGGTGGTTACGCTATTCCGGCTTACAATTTTAACAATCTCGAGCAGCTTCAGGCAATCATCCAGGCTTGCGTTGAAACTAAGTCTCCGGTTATCCTTCAAGTTTCTTCGGGTGCACGCAAATACGCCAACTCGAACTTGCTCCGCAACATGGCCAAAGGTGCTGTTGAGTATGCAAAAGAACTGGGCTACGAAATTCCAATCGCTTTGCACCTTGACCACGGCGATACGTTCGAACTTTGCAAAGATTGTATCGACAATGGTTTTTCTTCAGTAATGATCGACGGGTCACACCATTCGTTCGAAGAAAACATCGCTTTGACTAAAAAAGTTGTTGAATATGCCCATGCTCACGGTGTAACTGTTGAAGGAGAACTTGGCGTGTTGGCTGGTGTTGAAGATGATGTTGTTGCTGAAAAATCGCACTATACCAAACCAGAAGAAGTTATCGAATTCGTATCGCGCACAGGTGTTGATTCGTTAGCTATTTCAATTGGCACATCACACGGAGCAAACAAATTCACTCCGGAACAATGTACCCGTAATGAAAACGGAATTTTAGTTCCTCCACCATTGCGTTTCGACATTCTGGAAGAAATTGAAAAGAAATTACCTGGCTTCCCAATCGTACTGCACGGGTCTTCATCGGTTCCACAGGAACATGTTGCAACTATCAACCAATACGGCGGCGCCCTGAAAGACGCAGTTGGCATTCCGGAAGAACAACTTCGCAAAGCAGCGAAATCAGCCGTTTGCAAAATCAATATCGACTCTGACGGTCGTTTGGCTATGACTGCTGCAATCCGCAAAGTATTCGCTGAAAAACCGGGCGAATTCGACCCACGTAAATATTTGGGCCCGGCTCGCGACGCATTGAAAGAGCTTTACAAACACAAAAACGAAAACGTATTGGGTTCGGCCGGGAAAGCCTAATCTGATTCCGTTTCCAAAATATAAAAGGGCCGCCGAAAGGTGGCCTTTTTTGTTTTCGGTTAAAACGGATAACCGATCGCAAATGACAAATTAAAATGCTGAGCGTTAATCTTATAATTACCTGGAATCCAGCGCTTACCGGCCTCCAATGAAGGATCGCGAAGCTTAAAGCCGAGGTCGAGACGGAAAAGGAAATAATTAAAATCAAAACGCATCCCAAATCCGGTTCCAACAGCAATTTGCTTATAAAATTCATTGATTTTAAAAATAGCGCCATCCCGCCCGTCTTCCTTGCTGTTTATTGCCCAGATATTTCCGGCGTCTAAGAATATGGCCCCCTCCATCATCAGGAGTAATTTGAACCGGTACTCCAGGTTCGACTCAATCTTAATATCAGATGATTGATTAGGGTAAGAACCCACGTCGGCCTTATAATTGCCAGGACCGAGCGAACGAACCTGCCAGGCCCGGATTCCGTTGGCGCCTCCCGTAAAATATTTCTTCTCGAAAGGCAATACCCCCAGGTTGCCATATGGTACGCCAACTCCCAGAAACGCGCGGCCTACCACCGAGCTATATTTATCAATGATATGGCCATAACGAAACTCGAAATCAGATTTCAGGTATTGGGCAAAACGCATCCCGAAGGCTCTGTAATAATCAGATACCGCGCCTGTAACTGTATCAGTTACACTGATCTTACTTCTCCCCGTCAGCGCCGAAATAGCCGATAACATATTCCCCGCCGACTCAAAATTGACATTGAAAAACGTATAATCAGTACGCTTGTTAATATTCTGCGTGTTATAAACCCAGCTGTAATTCATCGCAAAAATCAGGTGATCGGTAAAACTGCTCTTTATGTACTGGTCTTTAATCTGATCAATAAAATCGGGGTTAAACTCAAATAAGTGCACATAGTTAATATCAAACAGGTTCAGCGAATTCGACTTAAATTGCGACGTTTTCCAGTTATACCCGAATTTCATCGTTGTGATGGTCCGCGTATAGTCGGGCCGCCGTTGGTAGTTATAAGCAAATGTCAACTTGGTTTCCGGTGATTGAAATGCAAACAAGCGGGTCCTCCTGATGGGGCTAAAAAATTTGGGGACCGTTAAGCCCGTTTCGACTCCAAACTCCCGGGTGTTGAAATTGATATTCGAATTTTCACCGATTGATTGCTGGCGTTCCATAGCGCCTTTTATTTTAAAATCGAGAACCTCCGCCCCTCGGAACAAATTTCGGTGCTGATAATTCAGATTGCCGGCCACCCCAAAGTTTCCTGAAGAGTTGGTGCCTTCCAGATCTGCAGAAATCCCCTGGCGCGAAAGCGGGGTTAACTGGAAACGTGTGTCGAGCAAACCAACCGAATCAGCCAATGCCTGACTTACATCGTCGAATGAAATACTGATCACTTTAAACTGCCTCAAACGGCTCAATGCCCGATAGGTCTTCTCGACATTCGACAGGCAGTAATAGGTGCTGTCCGGAATCCGGTTCAGCGCATAGAAAACCTGCGGACGATATTTCAGCGTCCCGGAATGCAAAAACAAATAATCCAGTTCCCGCAACGTATCCGGAATCTCGACAAACGAGCCTTTTTGCAAATGTGGCGGCAAATAATCCGGATTTACCACGAAATTCCGGATCTTATACCGTTTGAAAGCCACATCGGAAGAATCGGCCCCGGAAAGTCTCCCGATTTCCAATGTCAGATCAACCTGGTGACTAAACAACGAACTATCGGCTTTATACTGAACATAGTCGTCAGTAAAATAATAATAGCCCTGATTTTTCAAAACCCTCGAAATCCGACTCCGCTCCCGGTTTAATACATCCACATCAAAAATATCGCCCGGTTTTACCGCCACATCTTTCTGTGTGCCCAAAACGATTTCCCTGATCACCGGATCGGTTATATCATACGTATAATTCCGGATCCGATACGGGTCTCCAGACCGGATCTGGTAAACCTGTTCCACTTTCCGACGATGTGGGCGAAAAAATAACGAATCGGTAATCACCGCATTGTAATACCCTTTGTTCCGCAGATAAACCTGCATCTGACCGATCGATTTCAGCGTTTGCTGCGGGTCATAAATGACCGGAGCCTCGCCAATCCGTTTAAACCAGTCGTTTTCACGCTTCGACGACGACAAGTTGTACATCCCGAGGTGAAATTTAAACATTCCCAGTATCTTCAGATTTTCCTTCTGCCGGATATGTGCCCGAAGCTCCGTTTCGTTCAGGCTCTTGTTGTCTGTTTTTATAGAAACTTTACTAAGCAAATACTTATCCTGAGGGACAAATCGAGTCGTGTTACACGAAACAAACAAATAAGCTGCCAGTAAAACCAACAGCTTCAAACGAATACGGGATAATTTCAACGGCAATTGCAGCATGCAGTCATTTTTTTACAAAAATAAAAACAGCAACGGGTTAAATAAATCTTCCAGTCCTTTTATTTTTACCATCCAAACGAAAGAACTACCAGAATGTTGAGCAAAAACAAAATTAAACTCATCCACACACTCGAACGAAAAAAAGAACGCGACGAGCTGGGTGTGTTTTTAGTCGAAGGCCGCAAAATGGTTGAAGAAGCGCTTGGGTCGGGTTTTGAAATTGACTTGCTGGCCTGCACCGAAGAGTTTGCGTTCAACCATCCGCAGTTGCCAGACAAAACAAAGGAGCTTGTCGTTGCCGATGCCGAATCGATTCGAAAAGCCAGCCTTCAAAAAAATCCGCAAAACGTTCTGGCTATCGTCAGGCAACCAAAAGCCCGGCCAACCTTATTCCCGGAATCGGAACTGGTGCTTGCGCTTGATTTTATCCAAGATCCCGGCAATCTGGGGACCATCATGCGGATTGCCGATTGGTTCGGAATTCAAACCATCGTTTGTTCTTCGAACACCGTTGATGTTTACAATCCCAAAGTGATTCAAGCCACCATGGGAGCCATTTTCAGGGTTCAAACACATTATACCGACCTCCCCGAATATCTGAAAAAGCTTGATCCCCAAATTCCGGTTTACGGAGCGTTTCTCGATGGAGAAAACATTTATGCCAAAGACCTCTCGCCTCGCGGGGTTTTGGTGATGGGAAACGAAGGGAACGGTATTTCGGAAGAAGTTGAACGATTGGTAACCTGCAAGATTTCCATCCCGTCGTTCTCTTCAGGAAAAGGGTCAGAGTCGCTCAATGTAGCTGTAGCTACAGCCATCTGCTGTTCCGAATTTAAAAGGAAAAGTTATTGATGCGATTTTCGGTAACGTTCTGCAAACATTTCGGCACACCGTTCTCCATCCATGGCCGACGAAACAATCCCACCGGCATAACCGGCTCCTTCTCCACACGGGTATAACCGGCTGATTTTTACATGTTCGAACGTTTCTTCGTTTCTGGGAATACGCACCGGCGACGAGGTTCGTGATTCGACCCCGGCCACAATCGCTTCGTTCGTCAAAAACCCGTGAGCCTTCCGATCCATTTGTGCCAACCCCTGCTGCAACCTGAAACGGATTCCTTTCGGCAGTTTCTCATGTAGCGGACTTGAAATTAGGCCCGGATGATACGAAGAGGCTGGCAAATCCTGCGAGAATTTATTCCGAACAAAATCAGCCAATCGCTGAGACGGGGCATATTGAGTCCCGCCGTTCAACGCAAAGCATAAGCGTTCAATTTTTCGCTGGAACTCAAGACCGGCAAATACCCCCATCTGACGGAATTCATGCAGGTCTTCTGGCCGCACCTCGACCACAATTCCGGAGTTTGCATACGGGCTGTTGCGTTGGGTCGGCGACATTCCATTCACGACCATTTCTCCGGGCGCCGTAGCGGCCGGGACAATCATCCCTCCCGGACACATACAAAACGAATAAACGCCGCGCTGCTCAACCTGCTCAACAAACGAATAGCTGGCTGCCGGCAGATAGGGGCCGCGTTCCGGACGTTTGTACTGGATACTGTCGATCAACGCCTGTGGGTGCTCGGCCCTTACCCCTACCGCAAACGATTTTGCTTCAAGCGTTATCCCTCTGGCATAAAGCAGTTCGTAGATATCGCGCGCGGAATGACCGGTTGCTAAAATTACGGCTTCGGCATAAACAATATCTCCATTTTCAAGAACCAGCCCATTACAGGTGTCATCCTGAATAACCAAATCGACAACCCGGCTATTGAAATGAATTTCTCCCCCGGTCTGCTGAATTGTTCCCCTGATATTCGTGATAATCCGGGGCAACATGTTAGTCCCAATGTGTGGATGGGCATCGATTAAAATATCTTCACGGGCCCCGTTAGCATACAAAACCTCCAATATTTTCCTGATATTTCCGCGCTTTTTTGACCGGGTATACAGTTTTCCGTCAGAGAATGTCCCGGCGCCACCTTCTCCGAAACCATAATTAGAATCTGGATCGACAATGTGCTCGCGGTGTATGCGGGCAATATCACGCTTCCGCTCGCTGACGTTCTTTCCTCGTTCGAAAACCAACGGTTTAAACCCAAGTTCGATCAGGCGAAGGGCTGCAAACAAACCAGCAGGCCCGGCCCCGACAATAGCAACCGGCGGTTTCTGATCGACCATCTGGTAATGAAATTCTATCGTTTGCTGTTCGGGCAGTTCATCTATAAACACTTCAACAGCCATGTTTATACGAATGTTCCGCTGGCGTGCGTCGATTGATTTCCGCCGAACATTAATCAGCCGGATGCGCGACTCGTCGACCCTCAGCTTTTCAGCAACGACCGGCTTGTAAAAGAATTCATCTGAAGCCTGTTTGGGGCTCAGCGATATATTCAACTCTGTTCTCAACTGCAGAAACTATTCAAAGTGGAAACTCAGGGTAAAAATATTCGAGGTCATGCTTGAAACCGAATTGGTATAAACCTGTAATTGGGTACTCTTCGGACCTTTATCGAGAATATCGTTCAGCCCGAAACTAAATTTCAGCTCGGTTGAAAGCCGGAAAAACTGTAGATAACTATCCCAGCCGATGCCAGCCTCAAAGTACCAATTCCCCGGCTTTAACCGAACCAAATCTTCCTCTCCGGTTTTCGAGATATCAACCCGGTAAGCTGGTCCTGCGATGACATACGGTCGCTGGTTGTTCATCCGCTTCGATTTGTATTTTACAAGCAAGGGGAAGTCGAGGAAGGTTGATTTGATGGAATAATATTCAGACGTTTCGCTGTTGTTTATGTCCTGGACCGGGATATTGTAATAAATTTTTCGTTCGCCAAATGACAAACCGGGCAAAAACCGGAGGTCGAAATATTCGTTCAGGCGCAGGTTCGTAACAATACCAACCGTAAAACCCGGAATTAATTTTTTGACATCGCCGCGAATGATATCCAGCGAATCAACAGGAACCCCTTTTACACTTTCTGTGAGAAACTTCCGGTTTGGGCCCCACGTTTTGGGGTTACTCCCATAAGGGTTCCAGTGTTCGATCTCAAAATCAAGCGTATTGACACCCAATGAGAACCCAAAATGCAGGCGTTTGTCATCGAAGGTTGTCAGGTTCTTTAGCAGTTGCCTTTGGGCAAACGAGCTGAGACAGAATATTCCTAAAATGCCGATCAGAATAAATTTTTTCACTGGATGGTCAATTTTCAACTACAAAAACAAAAACACAAACTTTAGTCAATTATTGTGCACAAAGGTAACATTGCTTACTGAATATCAATCCATCAGCATAAAATATAAATTGCAGGCCAGCCAAACGAACTATTTATGTGCCAGATAAATGGTAGCGATTCCAAAAGTTAACCGATGCTCTTCAATATCCGAGAACCCTAAACCAGAAAGAATATTTATAAAATCCTGGCCATCCGGGAATGCCAGAACCGATTCAGGCAGATAGGAATAAGCCGAGTGATCTTTGGAAACGATTCTCCCGATCCAAGGCAGAATCTTCAGGAAATAGAAATAATAAATCTGCTTCATCGGGAAATACCGGGGCTTCGAAAACTCTAAAATGACAGCTGTCCCTCCGGGCTTTAGCACCCTGAAAAATTCGGACAATCCCTGTTTCAGGTTTTCAAAGTTCCGAACGCCAAACCCGACAGTAATCGCATCAAACTGATTGTCTGAAAATGGCATTTGTTCTGAATCGCCCTTGACAAACGAAATCAGCGAAGCCAACCTGAGTTTTTGAACTTTCGCCCGCCCAACTTCCAGCATCTTCTCCGAAAGGTCGAACCCAATAATTGACGTTGGCTTCAGGCGCGAAGCCGCCACGGCAAAATCGCCAGTCCCGGAAGCGACATCCAGCACCGTCTCGTGAGCATATTGCGACAGCAACCTGACTGCTTTTCGACGCCAGAGTTTATCGATGCCTAACGACAAAAAATGATTCAAAAAATCGTACTTAGGAGCAATACGGTCGAACATCTGCTCGACCTGCTGTTTTTTTTCCTGACCGGAATCTTTATACGGTTTAACTTGCATGTACGTAAACATAAATGGAATGAGGAAATACCAGAAAACCCACTCCGGGGGCTCTCAGGCAAGTCAACAATCCAACATTCCCTTTAGTTTGCTGGGGTCATCTTATCAATGTATCCCAGTGATTCGTCATCAATCCGGATTTCTCCTTTGGTAACATGCCCTAACGTGAAGAAGGGGACTTTTGTTGAACGCATAAAATCGACAAAATCGTCATCTTTCGAAGGATCAACGCCAACAATCATTCGCCCCATGGACTCGCCAAACAAGAAAGCATCTTTACGGATCTCGGCATCGGTCGTGATGTCGAAGCCAAAGCCTGTTGGCAACCCGGCCCGGAGCAACGAGAAGAATAACCCGCCCTTGCCGACCGGACTGGCCGACTCAATCAATTTCCGGTTGATAAGCTCTTTTAGAACCTTCTGTATTTTGACTTCATCGTCAATATTAAACTCAGGCAGTGCCGAATCCTCAATCTGGTGATAAAATTCGAGATATTCTGAAGAATTGATGTCGTTATACGAACGGCCGATCATGAATATGTTGTTCCCTTTCGTTTTAAAACTATGGGTCATAATTGCGTCCTTGTCGGCAATACTACCCACCATACTAATGATAATGGTTGGTAAAACAGGCCCATGCGCCGAGAAGTAGTCGAAGCGGATCTTCCGGTCGGTAATTCGGATTCCAAATTTATTGCAGGCATTTTCAAGCCCACGTTTCGCGCCCGAAGCTATAAACTGACCGTTCGGATCGGCAATATCAATGTGATACAGGAAGGCATTTACCGCTTCAGGGGTTGCTCCGCAAGCGATCATTTTACGGGCGGCACGAGATATCAGAATTTCAGTTGCTTTCTGCGGATCGCTTTCCAGATGATGATGAAAAGCGTGCGTAGTCATGGCCATGCACATGCCCGAGTTTAAACAGAAAACACCATTCCCGGCTGCTTCATCATTGTCAAACGATGATAATTCAACCGATTCCTCACTAAATTCGTTGAAATAATTTACCGGGGCCAGATTCGGGTTTACCATCAAATTAACGACGATATCATAAATATCCTGCTCTTCCGGAATCTGATCAATTGTAAACTCGCGAACCTCTTCTTTTATCTCTTCCATAACGCAATTTTGAGCTTGATTCTAAAACAAAAATAATTAAGTACTTCATTATTCCATAAGTTTTGTGGAATTTTTAATTTTAGTCCTCCAATTTAACCACACATAACAATGTTTAGAAAAACAGCTTTAATTACCGGAGCCACAGCCGGTATCGGATATGAAACAGCCAAATTACTCGCACAAAACAACTACCAGCTGATCCTGACCGGACGCCGGCTGGAGCGGTTAGTCAACTTAAAACAGGAACTTGAATCGGAATTTTCATGCCCGGCACTTATCCTGAATTTTGATGTCCGCAACCGCGAAGAAACCCTTGCCGCCATCAACAGCATCCCGGACGAGTGGCGCAAGATCGACCTGCTGTTCAACAATGCCGGGCTGGCAGCCGGGTTTGACCCCATCAATACAGCCGATATCGACGACTGGGAGCAGATGATCGACACCAATATCAAAGGGTTACTATACATGACCCGGATCATTAGCCCCTGGATGATTGAACGAAGATCAGGGCATATCATCAACATGTCATCGATTGCCGGGAAAGAAGCTTATCCCAACGGAACCGTTTATTGCGGGACAAAATCCGCGGTCGAAGCAATCTCGAAAGCCATGCGCATCGAACTGCTGCCCTACGGGATTAAAGTTAGCACCATCAGCCCGGGGGCTGTCGAAACAGAATTTTCCACTGTCCGGTTTCATGGCGATACCGAGCGGGCAGCCAAAGTTTATGAAGGGCTTATACCTCTTTCGGCCCGGGATATTGCCGAAACCATTTTATTCGTAGTTTCGCGACCGGCACATGTTTGTATTGATGATGTTTTGATTATGCCTCACAGGCAAGCATCGGCTCGCGATTTTTACAGGAAATAGACCAGTCGGGCCTTTTCACGATTTAATAACCCGAAAATCTAAAAAAATGGAACTGAAAAGATAGCCATGCGAGTAAAAGCTCATACCAACCGAAAATGTACAAATGGCTATTCCATCTTGTTGAGAAAATAATTTAAAAAGTAGAAGTTGATACGGAAATTGCAAGAAACAACTTTGAAAATTTATACGGATGAATTACGAAGCAGAATATTTAAAAGATTTTACTTACCAGGTTTTTAAAAAGATGGGCTGCCCCGACGACCAGGCCATGACTGCTGCCGACTGTCTGAACCAGGCCGATTTAAGAGGCGTCGACTCGCATGGGGTTGCCAGGTTAAGCGGCTATGTCAGGCTATGGGAGCTGAACCGGCTAAATGCCTCCCCGAATATGAAAATCATTCACGAAACACCTAGTACCGCTGTTTTAGACGGCGACCTCGGCTTAGGGCTGGTTACCGGCCCACATGCCATGAAAATTGCCATCGAAAAAGCACGGACTGCCGGCACCGGCTGGGTCGCTGTACAAAACTCCAATCATTACGGCATTGCAGCGTTCCATGCCATGATGGCGCTCGAACACGACATGATCGGAATATCTATGACCAACGCGAGCCCGCTGGTTGCCCCGACCTTTTCCAAAAGCCGCTTCTTAGGAACCAACCCGATAGCCGTTGCATTCCCGTCTCAAGACGAACCTCCTTTTGTTATGGATATGGCAACTACAACTGTAGCCAACGGGAAACTGGAAGTACTGCAACGAAAAGGAGAAGATGCGCCATTGGGCTGGGCGCAGGATAAAGACGGCAACCCGACAACCGATGCCTACGCACTGAAAAAAGGAGGCGCCATGCTACCATTGGGAGGAGACCGCGAACATGGAAGCCAGAAAGGATATTGTCTGGGTGCGATGGTCGATATTTTTACCGCGGTCTTGTCGGGCGCTAATTATGGCCCCTGGGCCCCCCCCTTCGTGGCTTTTTTGGAGCCGCCCGCAAATCCGGTAGGCAGGGGGATCGGCCATTTCATGGGAGCTATCCGGATCGACGCGTTCCGCCCGGCTTCCGAATTCAAACAACACATGGACAACTGGATCCGGACGTTCCGCAATGCTGAACCGGTTGCCGGACAAGAAAAAGTACTGATCCCCGGCGATCCGGAACGGGAACTAACAGAAGAACGGCTAAAAAACGGAATCCATTTGTTACAACCGGTCATCGACGATCTCAACGAATTAGCCCGGAAATTCAATCTAACCTTTAAAGAAAACTAATATGCCCGAGGCACTCGTAATAACACCTGTAAAAGATTCGATTGAAACAACACTTTCAACCATTCAGGCCATAAATGCCTCGCATGGGGTTTTCACCTACGAAATCTATAATGATTTCAGCACACCTGAGAATACAAAAATCCTGCAGGAAAACCAGCAACATTACAACTACAGGCTGATTAACCTTCAGGACATAACCAGCACCCCGTCGCCCAATTACCGGCTGGTCCTGAAACTGGCCCAGCAGAAGGCGTTGGAAATGGACGTTCCGCTGATTATTGTCGAGTCGGACGTAGATGTTAAAGAAGATACCCTCCACGACCTGGTCCATTATTCGAAGCAGCTGGCGAAATGCGGAATGGTCGCAGCAATTACCACCGACACAGAGGGGAACATAAATTTTCCCTATCTGAATTTCAGGAATGAAAAAAAGAAGATTGTTGACACCAAACACAGCCTTAGTTTCTGCTGCACGCTCCTGACAACCGAGCTGCTCTGCCAGTACGATTTCGCAGAACTGTCGGGAGAAAAACACTGGTACGACGTTTACATTTCGAGAAAATCAATTCAATTGGGGCTGCACAACTATTTGATTACCGAGCCGGGGGTTATTCACAAACCCCACAGCAGCAGACCCTGGAAACAACTAAAATACACCAATCCGCTAAAGTATTATTTCCAGAAATTCACGAAAAGACTTGACCGTATCTGACATGCCTATTTTCAAGAATTATACCCGCATCAAAATCATTTCCCAAATCTTGTTTTGGGCCGGCAGTATAATTTTTGCAATGGCCGCGTTTTATGTCGCATCCGATCATAAGCTAAGCCCGAACCTGCCCTTGTTTTTACGGGCAGTGGTCCCCAATATCGGGTTCGCACTCGCCGTTTATGTCAACCTATACTGGCTCATCCCGAGGTTCCTGAAAAACAAAAATTACATCTTTTATTCGTTCGGACTGTCAGTAACGCTTTCGGTTTCGGCCCTGCTGATCCAGCTCTTATTTATTTACGGGTTCCGGATCGAGAAATTTTCGAATGAATTCGGGCGGTTGTTTTCATCGTATTTTTTCTCGTCAGCCTTTTATGTAGGAATTACCTCGCTTTTTAAGTTTGTAAAAGACTGGCTCGAACTGCAGGAGACCGAAAAAAAACTGAGCCACATTGAAAAAGAGAAACTGGAAGCCGAGCTAAACTCGTTGAAAGCCCAAATAAACCCTCACTTTCTGTTCAACAGCCTGAACAATATTTATTCACTCGCCCTGATCAATTCAGAAAAAACACCTCATTTGATCTTAATGCTGTCTGAATTGATGCGCCATGTGTTATATGAATCAAGAGAAAATTACATCCCGGTAAGAAAAGAAATCGAGTTTTCCAGAAACTTCGTTGAACTCCAACGGATCCGGTTAAGCGAAAAAACAGATATTCAATTTGCCGTCAAAGGCACCATTCCCGATCTGAAAATAATTCCTCTCGTTTTCGAACCATTTATTGATAACGCCTTTAAACATGGGTTAAAAAACCCGACAGAGAACCCGTTCATACGGATAACATTTGAGTTCTGCAAAAACTGGGTCCATTTTTCAGTCAAAAATAATTACAAGGAGCTATCATCAGTCCCCTCGACCGGTAATTCATCCGGAATTGGTCAGGTTAATGCCCGGAAACGACTGGAATACCTGTATAGCCCCGGCGAATACCGTTTGGAAATCATGCCGGACCACCAGGAATATGAAGTCCGGTTAGCAATTCAGTTAAAAGACTAAAGAATGGAGATAAGAACGTTAATCGTTGACGACGAGCCATTAGCCCGACAAATAATCAGGCAATACGCCAAAGACCTGGGGGCATTACAAATTAAAGGCGAATGTGGCGATGCGCTTGAAGCAATAAATTTTTTGGCCAAAAACGAAGTCGATCTGATCTTTCTGGACATCAACATGCCCAGACTCTCGGGCCTTGACTTCTTGCGATCGCTCAGTCATGTGCCACAAGTTATATTAACCACGGCTTATACCGATTATGCGCTGGAAAGCTACGAACTCAACATCCTGGATTATCTGAAAAAACCATTTTCGTTCGAACGGTTCCTGAAAGCCGTTGCCAAAGCCGAAGAACAGCTTAGACTTCGGGTGCAGGCGCAAAACACACAAACCGGCAATGAGTTCATCTTTGTCAAATCGAACAAAAAAGTTCACCGGGTCGAACTCAGCGATATCTTGTTTATTGAAGGACTGGGCGATTACATCAAAATCATCACCCTTCATGCTGTCTTGGTGACAAACCTGACGATGAAAAAAATTGAAGAACTGCTCCCTGTTCCCGATTTTTGTCGGATTCATAAATCTTACATCGTCCGGTTCGATCAGATATCCAGTATCGACGGCAATCTGGTCGAAATTGGCAATCGGAAGATCCCGGTGGGCAACAACTACCGCCAAGCGTTTTTCGACCGGATAAACCAGAATTTTGCGGGTTGACTACAAGAATCCCTGCTCCTCGAACAGCGTTCTCAGCTTCGCGCTGAAAAACTCACTATCGGCTTTTTTATAGCGCACCCCGGCATAAACCTGCGCCAGGTTCTCTTTATTATTTTCAGCAACAAACTTTCTCGACGACTCCAACTCCTCTTTATCCCGATAAAGGGCCCTGATTTCCGCATCTGAATAATCTTTATAGGTCTCCTGGTGAATGACAGCATCAAGCGGCAACCGGTCGGTCAACGGAGGAACCTCGGCTGGATAACCCAGTGTAATGGCCGTAACCGGAATAACTCCTTTCGGAAGGTCTAAAACAGCAATGATTTCAGGTGCATTATACAAGGTCGTTCCCAGATAACAAATTCCCAAACCGGCGCTTTCGGCGGCAATACAAATATTCTGGGCAAACAGCATCGAATCGACCGTCCCGTTCATTAACCAGAGCAGGTTATCAACCCCGGCATCTGCATTGTTTATGCGACACCATTTACTGTAGCGGTTCAGATCAAGACAAATAGTTAAAACAACAGGCGCCGTTTTAACCATGGGCTGATTAAAATGCAGGGGTGACAACCGCGCCTTTTTTTCATCCGAACGGGTAACAATAACCGAGTACAACTGCATATTCCCGGTATTAGATGCCCTGGTCCCGGCATTAACAAGATCTTTCAATAAGCCATCCGGAACATCTTTGTCCTGGTATTTCCGGATTGTTCTGTGTCCTAATAATGTTTCCATTCCCTTGTTCGATAAATTATTGAGCTACAAAGAAAATAAAAAAGGGGAACCCTCAGGCTCCCCCTTTCTAATCAATCAATTCGGTATTACTTTTTAACAATCCTTTCTGTTTTGGCGATTACATCACCTTCGAACAGAGTAATAATGTAAACACCGCTACGTAATTCGCTTGTTGAAATTACATTGCCTGGATTAACAACTTCTTTCACTTTCTGACCAGCAATGTTCGTAAGCACTACTTTCGAAAGTTTTACAGAAGAAGCAATATTGATGTAATCACCAAACGGGTTCGGATAAACCTTGAGAGAACCACTTACAGGATCAATTCCGGTAGCAAAATCACCAGTTTTGAATGTCCATGCGGCAGGATCAGTAAGGGCTACAGAGCCATTACCAGCCATATCTTTTACTACGCCTGCATCTACCAATACATAGTAATCAGTGTTTTTGTCCAAACCACCAACAACTGTGTTATCGTAGGTTACAGTAATAGTTTTTCCACTAACAGTAGCAGCAGTTACCGGAACAGAAATAACCGGAGTTGAAGTTCCGCCAACTTTGTAAACATTTAACTTACCAGTACCCAATTGTACATCTTCATTGAAGGTAAGCACAAATGTTGGGTGGTTGTTAGCTAATTGAGTGCCGGTAGCCGGAGTTGATTGTGCAACTACAAGCTCCGGAGCTGTATTGTCGCCAATTGTGTAGCTGAATGAAGCACCAGCAAATCCATTACCAGCGGCATCAGCAACGCCCGTGCCAATCGTTAATGTCACTTCAGCCAAATCTTCGCCAGTAATAGCAACTGTGTATTCAGCGCCAGAACCAGTTACAGTATAGGTAGCGCCTTGTACTGAAACAGCTTCAGCAACACCCGTTACATCACGGTTAAAATTCAGAGCAACATTGAATGTCTGTTCCATATCGTCACCAGAAGCAGGAGTTGCCACAACAGATACCGGATCAACCGTAAACGATTTAGTTACCAAACATCCGTGGGCATCGTAAACAGTTACATCAGTTGATGGAACCACTAAGTTTACAACTTGGAATGTATTGTTATTTGCTGGCAATGTTACCACATTACCGTTACCCACTTTGTATGAGTATGGCGAAATACCACCTGTAATGGTGATCGAAGCACTGATTTGATCAGCAGCCTGAACTGCAGTTACTTCAAGCGGATGTTGTGTCGCTACAAATGATTTTTCAATTTCCTCTGAAGTACATCCTTGAGAATCTTTAACCTGGAAGTAATAGAAGTTCTGAGTTGGCGTATTATCTGCAAAGATTAAATTGCCGATAGCAAGCTCATTGCTCGAATCCAAATCCATCCAGTTTGAATATGTAGCTGAAGTATTCAAGCGATAGCGAACCTGGAATGTACGGCCTTCTTCACCAGAAGCTTTAACAATTACCGAAGCTTTTGCATCGCCATAGCAAGTAGTTTCTTTCAACTCTACAGATACGCCTTTCGGTTCGTCGATAACCAATGCATTAGATACTACTGTACAACCATTACCGTCTTTCACTTCAACAGCATAAGTATGTCCAATTTCAACGGCAAACGAAGGCAGGGCAACCCAACCAGAGTAAGCAGCGTTATCTCTCCACAAACGGTACGTAAAGGTATTTGTTCCTCCGGTAGCTGTTGTTTCAATAAATCCTGAGTTATCACCAGGGCATACTAGACCAGAAGTAATTGCAATAGAAGCTTCAACTGCAGTATTCTGTAATACAGCTACTTTCTTAGTTGTAGAACAGCCGTTCTTGTCGGTTACAGTAACATCGAATGTTTTGTAAACATATCCTGAAACAGTAGAATAAGTATCGCTAGCAGGAACGTTGTTCAATGTATAAGTGCCATTAGAAGCAGTCAACCCAGAATAATTCAGGTTAACGATATTTCCGGCAGCGTCAGTACCACTGATATTGAACGTATAAGGTGCACCTGCATCTGAAGTTACACTGCTTACTTTAACAGTACCGGTAGCTGTTCCGTTGCAAACAACATCGGTCGAAGTTAACGAGAACCCAACAGCAGCAGGTTCTGCAATCTGAACACGCCATTCGATAACCGGGTTTAGAATAGTTCCTTCACCACCAACAACACAACCGTTCTGATCCATTACCCAGATAATCCAAGTTCCGGCACCTACTGTAAAGACATTCGATTCTTTCCAATCGCTTGCTCCGGGAGCAGGTTGTAACGGATGTCCACCATCAACCAATGAGTTTTTAGCAGCATACAGATAACCGCCAGCACCACCGGCTGCATTAATTGTGAACTGGCCATCGGTTTCACCATGGCAAGTAACATCTTTATTCCAGGTTACACTTGCAGTTAATGCAGCTTGTGGCTCGTTCACTTCAAATGATTCCTGTGAATAGTAGATCATATCTGCATTTTCTTCTTCATCAATACCAACAGGCATATCGCAACCATTGGCATCTTTAATCATCACAGTATAAATCTTGTGAGACAAGCCTGTGAAAATAATTGTATTGGCATCTCCATCCGGATCGTTGGTAACTTTGGTTGGGTAGTAAGTCGGATTTGTCTGGTTTGTAGTTTTTAATGCTACATAATAACCAGCTGTTGCAGAAGGAGTACCTCCGCCTAATACTTTCACTTTTAAAGTACCGTCAGAACCGCCTTTACATTTAACATCGGTAATAGAAACCTGATATTGATATGGAGCTGGCTCGGTTACAGTAACCTGGATCTTATCGGCACAACGAATAACCGGATATTCTTCGCCCGGAGTATTTGATGTTCCAACATAAACAGTATAGGTACCAGCAGCTAACCCGGTAAACAAACCTGTAGTATTAGAACTTGTAGCTAAACCAGCTTCAGTAAGGGCAAATACATAGTTTTGAGTAAATCCATCTTTAACCCAGCCGCCGCCAGTTACATCGATATCAAACTGGCCATCGCTGCCACCATTGCAAGATACATTAACTTTAGATCCTGATTTAACACCCAATGTTAACGGGGCCGGTTCAACGATTTTAACCACATTTGATTTGGCGATACAACCTTTTGCATCTTTTACATAGATTACATAGTCGCCTGTTTCAGTAGCAACATAATCTTTTGATGTTACGCCTGTTCCAACAGAAATCCAGGAAGTAATATCGCTCCCTGTTCCATTAGCTGAAGCGTTTACAGCAAATTTATAATCAGCATTGCCACCTGTAATTACAAAGTTTACAACGCCGTCATTTGAACCCTGGCAAGAGAAATGTTTCTTAACAGAGGCAGTAACACCTAAAACAGCAGGCTCTTCAACTACAATTCCTGAAATTGTTTTTGTGTTGCAATTTTCAGAGTCGGTAACGGTCATGGTATAAGTACCGCCATCCAAACCTGTGAATACACCGGTATGGTTAACAATTGCGGCAGTCAGGCTATCATCAGTCAACGTGAATGTATACAATGAGGTACCGTCATAACCAGGTTTTCCACCAGTTACATAAGCCGGATCCAATACGATTTTACCATCATTATCTCCATTGCAGGTTACCGGAGTGGCTACTGGATCGTCAATAATCTGGATATCTTCATATCCTTTAACTGTAACCATCTTATATACCTCATTCTTAGTAACACAAGATGCATCTTTCACGAAAACATAGTATGTACCTTTAGCCACAGAAACCAATTGTGTACTAACACCGGTTTCAGCATCATAGCTATCAAATGGTTTATATGTCAAAGATGCAGTAGAAGATGGCATATTATTAGTAATAGCATATTGGTGATAAACGCCGGCAGAAATTTCGTCGCCACTACCACCATTCGCTGTAATAGTTAATAAACCATCCTGTTTCAAATAACAAGTAGCATCTTTAGTAACAGAAACATTTAACGCAAGAGCGTCGTTTTGAGCAATTACAATCGGGTTCTCATTATATGCTGATTTACATCCATATTCATCAATTGCCCAAACATAATATGAACCAGCAGGCAAGCCAGATTTAGTATACGAGGAAGCAGTTCCGGTTCCAAATACAGTGCCGGCATTGGTCAATACTTTGCTTGCGTCGCTCGAATAATAAACTGTGAGAATTCTTGATCCGTTAAACCATTCTGGATAAACAGTAAACGAACCAGTTGATGCTCCATTGCATTTAACGTCTGTAACTTCTGCTTCGCCCCAGGCATTTTCACCAAGATCATCAACTGTAACTTCGGTAGAAGTCATACAATCAGTGTCATTCGCATCACGAACATAAACAGTTGTTGTGCCTTCGGCCAGTGTAATATCGTTTTCAGCCGACCAGTTTGTTCCATCAACCGAATATTCATATTCGCCAGAACCGCCTGTTGTATTCATGGTAACAATACCATCATTACCACCAGGGCAGGTCGGAGGCGTCTGCGATTCAACTGTTAAATCCAATGCAGGAACCACATTGATCCATACCCAACGGGATACAGTGCAGAAATTGCCACCACGCACACTTACCCACACAGGGAAACTAGAAGTGACATTATTGTATGTTCTGCTATTTGAAGGTGTATATGGCCCCCATAAATTGCCTCCAATATTGTAGGTATAAGAACCGGATCCACCTGTTGCATTAACAGTTAATGTAAAGTTATCACCATTGCAAGTTACATCAACTAAGCCATCAGCATTCGTTGTAAATTTCAATTCTTCACGAGCCTGAAGCGCCAGAATATTCCGCTCGCTACCTTCCGGATAACTTGGATTTTCATAAGCGACATAACCACAAGTCGGATTATTTCTATCGCGCAGGTACACACTATAATAGTTCGGATCTAAATCTGTAAATGCAGGGAACATACCTACATTTCTCCAATCAGATTCCTGTGGTTCTACCCCAGCCTCAGTAACAGCGTACTGATACCAACCAGATCCACCTGTTGGATTAACAACCCAAATAGCTCCGCCTAAAATCTCTGGATCACCATCATTATCTATATCAGCGCTACAACTAGCATCAGTATGATCTACAGAAAATGTCAAAGCAGCAGGGCCGCCAACAGTGACCGAGCGTGTTCCAATACATCCCGTTGAATCTTTTACCATTAATGTGTAAGTACCCGCAGCTAATCCTTTAATTTCATAATCAGCAGGATTTGTACTTGTTACAATCGGAACCCAGTTGATACCATCAACAGAAGTAGTATATGGCCCGGTACCACCTGTCACAGCAGAACTAACATTGATTGCTCCGCTAGTGCCTCCAGGGCATGTATTATTTACAATAGTAATAGGAGCAGGAACTGTAATCGGAGTAGGCGAAGTAATGGTTACCTGTTTCCAGGCACTTGAAAGAACCCATCCGGAACCATTATTTGTAAATAAAGTCTGACAATTATTAGCATCGACAACAGTTGTGTAATAAACTAAGCCAGAAGTTGTTCCAGCCAAACTAACAACAGAATTATCGTAATCAAAATCAGCAAGGGCTGTTGCAGAATTAGATCCCTGAACTGTACTTAACAAACCAGCCAAGCCAGTAGAAGGTACAGCATAGAATTTATAAGGACCTGTGCCTCCAGAGTAATTGTAAACGACAACGCCTTTATCTTCTGCACAAACCGGTTGTGTAACTGTTGGATTATTAACAACAAGGGCAGCTGGCTGAGAAACAGCCACTGTAAACAGATGAGACATACAACCATCTGCGTTTTTGATACGAACCGTTGCAGAAGGAGCTGTTACCGAAGCGCTCGGGGAAGTTTGATAAGCTCCGCCGTTAAACGAATATTGCAAACCAGCGCCAACCGGATTTAAAATAGTCAATGTGGTAGAACCACCGTTGCAGGAAACAGTACCAAGCGAATAATCGCTGGCAGAAAGTGTCGGATAAGCTACACTCACCGAAACCGAACCATTGTTGGTTTTTGTAGTGTAAACAGGATTTGTGTAAGATGTGCTGTAATAAAAATCTGTATTGGCCACATCCCAGGTCAAATCGGTGTAAAACGAATTAACTCCTGCATTGTTCGGGAACCCGTCAATAGTAAACGGGATTGAAAGAATGTCGGTCTTCACGTTGTCACCAATAGTCGTGCCCGTAGTAGGGGTAGCTGTAGTCCATGTCATGGTAATAGTACCAACTGAACCAGACTCAGTGACAGTTGAAGTAACGTTTCCCGGTAGAGGATTGTTGATTTCAGTAACACTTCCGTTCGCTACTGTAAATACAGAAGCATTGTACTTCAGTGTTAGCTTGAAACTCTTAATTCCAATAAAATCCCTTACGGAAATCTTAGCGGTATAACTATTGCTTGCATTATAACATGCCGTCGGCGCGGTTTCGGCCCAAACCTCCACCGTCGACTGCGGCTCCTGGGCTATAAGCCCCGAAGAGAACAGCATGAAAACGCTCAATAGTAAAAAACCAAAAAGCCGTGTAAATGATTTTCTCATAGCATTTGTTTTTTAATTGAACTTAATTGATTGATTGATTGAATATTATCATTCATTTTATCTCTTATCTCGTTTACAAATCAGCATTTCGTTCGTTAAGTAACAAACGTATAAAAATTATCACCAAAGTACAACAATAAAAACGAATAAAAAACACAGATTATTCGCTGAATGCACTGATTTTATTAACAAATAGCAGATATGTAACATCCAGCCTGTTGAAAACTAATCGTTCACAATATCTGTCCAGAGTTTTCGTTTCACTATTTTGAAAGCTTAAATTTACGGTTTTCAATGAATCACAAAACAGATTCTCCCCAAAAACAAGAAAAATTATTTCATCTGTAACGAATAAGTTGTCAGATAGAATAGCCATGATCCGGTTATTATTTTCATTACCTGTTGGTGTTTGCAAATCATGCCTATTTTAATAACTTGTTTTTAAATGGGGGTACATATGAGTTTTTCCCTTATGCCTAATTTTAAAATTAATTCGGTTAAGAAATGAAAGGTTCCCTTCTTTTGAAAAATTTTTTTTCTAAAAAATGCATTTTTCTTACAATAACCATTAGCGCTGGCCTGGGCGGTTGTAAAACCAGCTGCCATTGCCCGGCATATTCACAGACTCCCCCCCAACCCGTACAACCGCGGTGCCAAGACCTCGAAAAAATAATTCAGGATAAATTGGAAGCATATAGCAACTATCAATTTCCGGCGTCAATGAAGGCGTTTAAAGAAATTTGCCAATAAAAAATCTAGAACACCGGGAATCCGGAACAAAAAAAATCAGGCTTTATCTGTTTAACAACAACATGTTAGGCTGATTTTTGCCTCCTGAGATTTTGAT
Organism: Bacteroidota bacterium; assembly: GCA_029265715.1. Lineage (GTDB taxonomy): Bacteria > Bacteroidota > Bacteroidia > Bacteroidales > Prolixibacteraceae > Aquipluma. The sequence continues at coordinate 2,763 of JAJUGZ010000057.1, read as the reverse complement.
AAAACCATGCAACTGGCCGGCTGGCGGGGATTTTAAAAAAGAAACAGGCAAAAGTTAACGTTATGTCGTGAGTAGCGAACCGCGAGTAACAGAAGATATGACGTGCGGGTCCCAGTCACTCAGGTTCTCCCTGCCAAACATTAATTCAAAATTAAAACAGGTTTAAAAAAGAGGGACAAAAAGAAAAAAATTTGACTGTTCTGATTTTAAGTGTTTATTTTGTGTGGCCATTTAAAAAAAATGGACAAAAAAAACAGTAGATATTCTTTCATACATTAATTAAAACTATTCAACTATGTCAAAAATCAAAATCGGTATCAACGGTTTCGGTCGTATCGGACGTTTGGTTTTCCGCGCAGCTCAAGAAAGAAACGATGTTGAAATCGTTGCAGTAAATGACCCATTCCTGGATATTAACTACCTTATTTACATGTTACAATACGATACAGTGCATGGTAAATTCCAGGGAACTGCTGAAAATAAAGATGGCAAATTGGTCGTAAACGGTAAAGAAATTACCTTCTTCGCTGAAAAAGATCCTGCCAACATTGGCTGGGGTGCTGCCGGTGCTGAATACGTTGTTGAATCAACTGGTGTTTTCACCACTATCGAAAAAGCTTCTGCTCACTTAAAAGGTGGCGCAAAAAAGGTAGTAATTTCTGCTCCTTCTGCTGATGCCCCCATGTTTGTTTGCGGTGTAAACCTCGACAAATACACCAAAGATATGGACATCGTTTCAAATGCATCATGTACAACAAACTGTCTGGCTCCTCTTGCTAAAGTTATTCACGATAACTTTGGTATCGTTGAAGGTTTGATGACAACTGTACACGCTGCAACCAATACTCAGAAAACGGTTGACGCTCCTTCTGCCAAAGACTGGAGAGGTGGCCGTTCAATCCTGAACAACATCATCCCTTCTTCAACCGGCGCAGCTAAAGCTGTAGGTAAAGTTATCCCTTCGTTGAACGGTAAACTGACTGGTATGGCTTTCCGCGTACCGACTGCTGACGTTTCAGTTGTTGACTTAACCGTCCGTCTGGAAAAATCAGCTACATACGACGAAATCAAAGCAGCTGTTAAAAAAGCTTCAGAAAACGAAATGAAAGGCATCCTGGGTTACACCGAAGATGCAGTTGTTTCAACCGACTTCGTTCATGAAGTTCGCACTTCGGTTTTCGACGCCGGTGCAGGTATTGCTTTGAATGGCAACTTTGTTAAACTGGTTAGCTGGTACGATAACGAATGGGGTTATTCGAACAAAGTTATCGACCTGATTGCCCACATGGATTCTGTAAAATAATTACAGGTTCTGTATCTTTATATAAAGGGAACCAGCTTCACTCGGAGCTGGTTTTTTTCTTCTTACTCGTACCTTAAACTTTCAATCGGATCAAACCGGGCCGCTTTCTGCGCCGGATAATATCCGGAGATAATCCCAACCACAAAGCAAAGCAGCACGCCAGCGCCAATCCAGATCCAGGGAATAAAAAACGGGGTACCAACCATCGCGGCCACCATATTCCCGGCAAGAATACCCAACACAATCCCAACTAATCCGCCAATTTGTCCAATCACTATTGCCTCAATCAAGAATTGTTGTTTGATCACCCTTGAGTTTGCGCCAATTGCCTTCCGGATCCCAATTTCCTGAGTCCGCTCGGTAACCGAAACAAGCATGATATTCATTAACCCGACGGCAGCCCCAAATAAGGTAATAAAACCAATAATTGTTGCAACCAGTGTGATGTTCCGGATGTTATTCAAAAGCATATTTACTAAGTTGTCGCTTTTTTCGATATTAAAATCAGTCTCATCGGAGGGCCCCAGGCCGCGGATAATGCGAAAAAACCCTTCTGCTTCGCCGATAGCCGGATCGACCAATTCAGTTTGAGCAACTTTTACCTGAATCTGAAAATTCATTTGCGGGACAGAGAAATAACTCCGGACATTCGAATATGGCAAGATACAAACCTGGTCGCCGCCGCCGCCAAAACCGCTCCCTTTGGATGCCAACACTCCGATCACTTTATATTTACCTGGCCCGATACTAACAATCTTTTGCAGCGGATTTTCATCGGAGGCAAACAGCTTCTTCACCAAGTCATTCCCCAACAAAACCACATTGCGCCCCGAAGTAACTTCTTCCTCAGAGAAATTACGTCCCTTTTTTATTTCATACCCGGAAGTCAGCACATAATTCTCATCCGTTCCCTGAACCGAGATATTCGGATTACTCTTTTTTGATCCATATTTTACGGTTGCAGTCCCGGTTGCATTGGTAAGAATCGAAACCGTTGCCGGAAAACCATATTTTTCTTTAAACTCTTTGGCTTGATAATAACTGACATACGAATAATTCCGGGTCCGGTAGCGCTGATTTCCAACCTGGACCCGCATCCCTCGGGAAGTAATGGTAAACGTATTGGCGCCCATAAATGTGAACTCTTTGGTAATCGAATTCTTTATGGAGTCAATCGCCGTCAGTATGCCAACCAGAGCTGTAATTCCAATAGCAATGATTAAAATTGTCAGAATTGCCCTCAACGCATTTTCCCGGATCGCAGAAAACGCGATACGAATATTTTCATAGATGGGGCTCTTTTTCATAAATATAAATTTTCACTATTATCCGACTAATCTAAAATTCTGAAGATATTGTCTTCTAATTTTCTGGTAGTCAGTCATTATTATTTTTATTTCAAAAGTCACCCCCCCTTCAAAATGCAAGTTTTGTTTGCAAGGATGATGCGGTGAACTCCG
>JAJUGZ010000050.1 GCA_029265715.1 Bacteroidota bacterium | reverse complement strand
CATATATCAGATTTCCCAGTAAAGGCAACACAGCAGCAATAAGGGTGAGGGTAATCTGAGACCGGTAAAAAGTGGTCAACCTGAAGTATAACTGAATCAAACTGATATTCCCAGCAAAAAGCAAGACATAGGTAAAAACAAAAAACAACCAAAACAATGGGCCATATTCATAATTTGTAGCATGCGTCTGGGTATTGACCGAGTAAGCAACCCAATGCAGATGATGTAAATCATTGGTCAGCACCATGCTCAGAAATAAGCCGGACAGACTCCATAACACCACCTGATAGATTGCACCAAGCTGTTTCTTCCTGGACGAAAAAGCCATTGCAAAAAAGAAAAAGGTAACCGGGCAAAAAACAATCCCCAGATACGACAATTTCGACCAGAATATTTTCAGATCGATGTTGTTGGCGGCAAACTCAAAGGCATAAGTAATTGCCCAGACAGCCGAAGCAACCGAATAACCAATCAGATATTTTACACCAGTTGTTTTGGGAATCCGGGATAGAAACAAGGTAGTTCCAATTCCGATGACAGACGCAAGCAACAACAGAAAAAACAGGGGAGAGAAAGTATAATCGAATAACCGGTCACTGATATTTTCCATGATCAACCCGTGTTACAAATTCAGGCTAAAAGTTAATCTTTATTTGCAAATGCAAAGATGTTCGATCAGGATTTTTGAACCTATGCTTATTAAAATTATTCCACCGATGATCTCAGCATATTGATTTACATGTGGCCCTGTCTTCTTTCCCAATAATATCCCGAGCATGGAAGCGATAAAGGTCACACTGGCAATCATTAAAATAGCTACCAAAACTTTTTCAAGGATTGTGGCAAAGCTGAAGCCCACAGCCAGCGCATCGATACTGGTTGCCAGCCCGAGAAACAAGATAACCTTCAATGCCAATGGGTTTTGGATCGCCTTTTTACTTTCGCCCGAAAAACTCTCCACAATCATTTTGCCTCCAATTAAAAGCAATAAGCCAAATACCACCCAATGATCGAACGGTTCGATTATTTTAGCCATACTCTTGCCAACCAACCATCCCAATAACGGCATAGTTCCCTGGACTAATGCCAAAACCGAAGCCACCTTGGCAGCCTGAAAGAATTGAATTTTAGGCAGGCTTAATCCGCTACAGACAGAAACAGCAAACGAATCGAAAGACAATCCGACAGCCAGCAAAAAGACTGTGAGGTATTCCATGATTAAAAAGTTTCGCCAAAACTAACAAAAATCATTATTGCAAGGAACTGTAAATTCTTTGCCCAACCATTTATTGCCAACATCTCTTGCTACATTAAATAATCGGAAGCAACCCTAAACTACCTGCCCAATATCATAAACCACTCATCCTTATTTTATAACTTTGCACCCCAATTTTGGAAAAAACGAAGGCCATGAAGGTTAGCCGTTCAGAAAATATATTTGAATTTGACACCATCGTTATTGGAAGTGGATTAGCCGGATTAACAGCCGCTTATTATGCATCTAAAAACGGAACGGTTGCCATTATCACAAAATCACAACTCGACACCAGCAATTCATATTATGCCCAGGGCGGAATTGCAGCGGTCATTTCCCCGGACGATTCGTTCGAGATGCACATTCAGGATACACTCACTGCCGGGCGCGGTTTATGCGACCTCGATTCGGTTCAGGTTCTGGTTTCGGAAGGACGTGACCGGGTTTTGGAACTGATCGGGATGGGAATGGAGTTCGACCGGGAACAAAACGACTTTGTCCTGGGACTCGAAGGCGGACACTCCAAACGACGTATTCTCCACGCAGGAGGCGACGCCACCGGGAAAGCGCTGACTTGTTTCATGCTGAAGAAAGTGAATGAACAAGCCCACATCAAAGCATTCGAATATACTACCGTTGTGGAATTATTGCTTTCGGAGGGTGCTTGTACCGGAGCTTTAGCCATCGATTTTCAGACCGGCCAGAACTTAATCTTCAAATCGAAAGCCACCATTATTGCGACCGGTGGACTTTCGCGTATATACGACCGCTCGACCAACCCCCATACCGCAACCGGAGATGGGATTGCCCTGGCATTTCAGGCCGGGGCCGAAATTTCAGACATCGAGTTCATTCAGTTCCATCCCTCGGCCCTGAATATTCCAGGCAAAGAAGCGTTCCTGATCAGCGAAGCGGTTCGCGGCGAAGGAGCCTGGTTGTTAAATTCGAAAGGCGATCGGTTTATGCCGGCGCTACACCCCCAGGCAGAGCTGGCTCCACGCGACGTGGTTGCTTTTTCGATATTCAGGCAAATGCAGCTCGACCAATCAGATCATGTTTACTTAAGCCTGAAACATTTGGATGCAGAAAAAATAAAAACCCGCTTTTCGACCATCTACCACACCGTTGCCGAGTTTGGCTACGATCTGACCCACGATCTGATTCCCATCGCCCCGGCCGCTCATTACATGGTTGGGGGCATAAAAACCGATTTAAACGGAGAGACCAATATCTCCGGATTATTTGCCTGCGGAGAAGTTGCATCGACGGGTGTCATGGGTGCCAATCGCTTAGCCAGTAATTCGTTACTCGAGTGCCTGGTTTTTGGCAAACGGGTTGCCGATCAGGCTGCCCGCAAACATCCAAGCCTCCATCCGCTCCCGAAAATCTGCCCTGTTTCGATTGACACTAAAAACGAAGCCCGGTACCTCGAAATTAAAAACACCATCGCGTACCTAATGAGCAAAAAAGCGGGGATTGTCCGGTCTCAGGAAACATTACTTCAAGCATTGGAAATGCTGAAGAAAATAAAAGAAGAACTTCCCGAAAAAATTACAGAATACAATCTTTTAAAAATCAAACACATTGCTGATATTTGCCAGCTGATTTGCAAAGGGGCGCTGATTCGGGAAGAAAGCCGCGGAGGGCACATCCGGGAAGACTTTCCAAACGAAGAACCCAAATTCCAGGTTCACATTGTACAACAAAAAAATCAATCGCCTAAATATATCAATGTAAGAAGATAATAAAGTATGAACGAGAAAGAACTGCAAGCTGCCGAAACGTTAATTAATTTAGCCCTTCTGGAAGATGTTGGCACCGGAGATATTACAACCGACAACCTTATCCCCGCCGAAATCAGACGGAAAGCCAAGATGGTTGCAAAAGCAGATGGCGTAGTGGCCGGATTGCCTGTAGCCGAAATGGTTTTTCGCAAACTGGATAAAAACCTGGTTTGGAATGTCAAAATACAGGAAGGACAAAAAGTACAATTTGGCGACGTTATCGTTGAGTTTGAAGGAACTTACCGGGCTTTGCTTACCGGCGAACGAACAGCCTTAAACTTTTTACAACGAATGTCGGGCATCGCCACCATGTCGGCCAAATATGCCGAAGCAGTTTCTGATTTTAAAACCGTTATCCTCGATACCAGAAAAACATTACCCGGCTTTCGCATACTCGACAAATATGCGGTAAAAACAGGAGGAGCGAGCAATCACCGGATTGGTCTTTACGACATGGTCATGATCAAAGACAACCACATTGAAGTAGCTGGTGGAATTACCAATGCGGTCAATGCAATCCGTCCCAAAATTACTCCGGACATTAAAATTGAAGTTGAAACCACAACCCTCGAGCAGGTTCAGGAAGCAATTGATGCAAACGTTGATATCATCATGCTCGACAATATGAGCAACACCATGATGGCCGAAGCAGTAAAACTTATCGCCGGACGGGCTAAAGTAGAAGCATCCGGCAACATGACACTCGAACGCCTTCGCGAAGTTGCTGCCACCGGGGTCGATTATATTTCGATCGGAGCGTTGACACATTCGGTCAAAGCACTCGATATCAGCCAGCGCCTGGAAGATTAACAACGCCCATAACCTAACCGTATGCCCGTAAACTTAGTTATCGACATCGGAAATACCCGAACTAAACTTGCCCTGTTTAACGACTTCGACCTCATGTTCAATGTGCCAATCGATGAGTTAAAGCCAGAGCAGGTTATCATGTTACAAGAGGAACATCCGCTGCTGAACCGGGCAATATTGTCGTCGGTTAAAGAATATAATCCCCAATTAAGAGAGCTACTGGCTTCGTCCTTCGAAACATTTATCGAACTCGACCACACCACGCCAATCCCAATAACCAATTGTTACAGCACCCCCGAAACGCTGGGCAAAGACCGGCTGGCTGCTGCCGTTGGTGCCAACGAACTATTTCCCAACCAAAACCTTCTGGTAATCGACGTCGGAACCGCGATTACCTTCGATTTTGTGTCGGCACAAAATGAATACCTCGGCGGAAATATTTCACCAGGCAAAGAAATGCGACTTAAGGCCCTGCATCATTTCACCGGGAAACTACCCCTGGTAAAAGCATCCGACGAATTCAAACTTATTGGCACAACAACCGAAAGCGCCATTTTAGCCGGCGTTATGTATGGGATTATCTTTGAAATCGATCAGTACATCGACTTCTTTAAAGAAAATTTTGAAAATTTAAAAGTTGTTATGACAGGGGGCGACTCCAACTTATTTGATAAGAAATTAAAAAACTCCATATTTGTACACTTTAATTTGACCTTGATAGGTTTAAACCGAATCCTTGAATATAATGTCAGTAAGAAATAAGATATTTTGCCTTTTGGCAAGCATTTTTCTTTGTCACGCCGGAATTGCACAAAACAACAACACCACCTCCCCTTTTTCCAGGTACGGACTGGGAGAATTGGCCAGTGTTAATTATGGCCGTTCCGCAGCCATGGGTGGCGCTTCAATTGGAAGTCGGCATGCAATGCAAATAAATGCAACCAACCCGGCCACATACAGTTCGATTGACAGTCTTTCATTTCTCTTTAACATGGGTTTCGACGGGAGTGTCGGAAATTACAAAAGCAATTCGGGGAAACTTCGGACAAACGACGTAAACTTCAGGTATTTTGCCATGAATTTCCCGATAACCCGATGGGCTGGTGCAGGAATGGGAATTCAACCTTTTTCGGATATGGGTTACGAAGTGGCAATGAATCAAACCATTGAAGACTTTGGAACCGTCAGCCACAGTTACTTTGGGAACGGGACTTTGTCAAAAGCCTATATTGGCGGAGCAATAAAACCATTCAAAAACCTATCGATAGGAGCCAATTTGAACTACATTTTTGGCGAATTAAAACAAAACTCATCCGTTTACTTCCCGGAATCAGGCGCCCTTTATGTCATTACCCGAGCCGAGAGTACCCGATTACGCGATTTTAACCTCACCTATGGGTTTCAATACGACATCGATCTGAAAAAGAATAAGTACCTGACCATTGGGGCAACGTTCGAGAATCAGACCGACATGACCGCCCTCCACAGCTTGTTATCGGCAAAGCAATTGAATTTGTCCAGCACCACATTGCGAGACACGCTAAAATACGTCAGCGAGAAAAAAGATAAGATTATTTTCCCGCAGTCGCTGGGAGTCGGCGCTTCATTCACCAAGATTAATAACTTTGAAATTTCTGCAGACTATTATACCGCGAAATGGAGCAAGGCCGAATTCTTTGGTTCTTCCAACGAGCTGATTACCGATTTAAACCGGTTTTCTGCCGGATTGGAATACATCCCCGACGCCTACTCAATCAGAAGTTTCTGGAAACGGGTTCGTTATCGCAGCGGATTTCATTATGAGAACTCCTATCTGGTACTAAATAACCGACAAATCGACGAGATTGGCATAAGTTTTGGAGCTGGTATACCGTTAGTTAAATCCAAATCGATCGCTAACTTTGCACTCGAATTCGGCCGAAAAGGAACTATGAAAGATGATCTGGTCCGGAATAATTACATGAAATTTAGTGTTTACCTGGATCTGTTCGATTACTGGTTTGTGAAGAGAAAATTCGATTAATTAGTATAACCAAACAAATTAAAAAATGAAGACTATAATACCTAAAACGATCCTGCTGACTGCCATGCTTACGGCCTTGATTGTATTATCCTCGGTAGCTCAGCGTGTTGTCACAGGGACTGTTTACCGTGAAGGCAAACCGGCTGCCGGCGTTACAGTTGAAGCCAACAAAAGTTCTGAAACCTTTATGACCAGCTTTGACGGGAAATATGAAATTAAAGTTCCTGACAAATGTAAATTTCTGAAGTTCACATTCATTGACGACTCAAGGAAATTAGACATTGAATCAAATACAAGTAATGTCATTGACTTCAGCTTTGATGGCGCAATTCCGGCTGCATCTGCTGCCGAAGAGAAAGGGGTTAATTTAAAATCTCAACAGGAATTGATTGCTGCCGGAGATAAAGATTTCATGAGCAACATGTCGATCTATCCGGAATTCTACAAACAGAAAGACTATAAATCGGCAATGGGCCCATGGCGTAAATTATACCGCAGCTACCCAAAATCAACCTTGAATTTGTATATTCATGGAGCCAACATGTATCAGGACTGCATTGAAAAAGCAAAAGATGTTGCGACTAAAAAAGCGTATATCGACTCTCTGATGCAACTTTACGATCGCCGTATCAAATACTTCGATCAAAAAGGATATGTTTTAGGCCGTCAGGGTACTGATTACATCAAATACTACACTGCCGACACGACCCTGAACCTTTCAGACAGCGAAATGAAAACTGTTTTGAAAAAAGGGTACAATTACCTGGACGAATCGATTAAACTTCAGGGCAACGAATCAGAAGCTCCAACATTACTGGTTTACCTGCAGGTAACCCGCAAACTTTATTCGCTGGGCGAATTCCAATCAGACAAGGTCGTTGAAAATTACGATATTACATCAAAAATCATCAACAACTATCTGGCAAAGGAACCAACCGAAGAGAAATACACGACAACCCGCGACTATTTAGATCAGATTTTCCAAACCAGCGGCGCAGCAAACTGTGAATCATTGGTTGCTATTTATACACCCAAATTCAATGAAATAGCCAAAGATTTGGATGCTTTGAAAAAAATGTTGCGTATCCTTGAAAAACAAGATTGTACAGAAAGTCCTTTATTTGCAAAAGCTTCTGAGAAATTATATGAACTGGAACCATCAGCCGAAGCTGCATTCAACATGGCCCGTATGTTTGTAAAAACAGACTTCGCAAAAGCAAAAGGATATTACAAACAAGCTATCGATGCTGAAACGGATAAAGAATTGCTTGGTAAATACTACTATGAACTGGCAGCGTTCACATTTGCAAAAGAGAATGATGCCCCCTCAACTCGGAACTACCTTCGCAAATCAATCGACAACAATCCGAACTATGGCAAAGCGTACCTTTTGATGGGCGATGTGATTGCGTATGGAGCAAAATCAGTTGGGACAAACGATTTTGAGAAATCAGCAGTATACTGGTTGGCCGTCGACTATTTCAGCAAAGCTAAAAAAGTTGATCCGGAAGTAACTGTTACTGCAAACGAAAAAATCAATCTTTACAGCCAATACTTCCCGTCAAAAGAAGACATCTTCTTCAACGGGCTAACAATTGGACAATCGTATAAGATAGGTGGTTGGATTAACGAATCGACAACGGTACGTGGAAAATAATCGACACAAAAGTGGATTAACAAGAAAAAGCATTGCAATTCTTTTCTTCGGAATTGCAATGCTTTTCTGTTCATGCCAAAACGATATTGAGAAAATTAAGTCGGTAAGCTCATCAGAAGAACCGACCTATCTGACAGCCGATAACTTCGAAATGATCTACTCCGACTCGACAGTTATCCGTTTTAAATTAACAACTCCCAAGCTAATTGTCCATCAGGACCCCAAAGATCCCTTCTATGAGTTTCCGGAAGGCGTCCATATCGAAAAGTTTGATGAAAGAATGGTAACCGTATCAAATATCTCGGCCAAATATGCCCGAAATTACATGAACGACAAACGCTGGGAGGCCAAAAACAATGTAGTTGCTGTCAACGCTCAAGGAGACACACTGAAAACAGAACTGCTGATATGGGACGAACAAAAAGAAAAAATCTCGTCAGACCAGTTCGTAAAAATTATCCGGAAAGATCAGATTATGACCGGAATTGGATTTGAGTCTGATCAGGATTTATCGAACTGGCATATAAAACGACCAAAAGGTACTATCTTCGTAGAGGTAGAAAAATAAACTGCTTCATTCAAATGGACCTTTTGCTGATTATCTTCATCTCTGTATTATTTTCAGCTTTCTTCTCAGGCATGGAAATTGCCTTTGTTTCGGCCAATAAGCTCAGGCTGGAACTCGACAAAAAGCAAAATATCCTTTACGAAAAAACGATTTCAACCTTCACCCGGAACCCGGGGCTTTACATCGCCACCATGCTGGTTGGGAACAACATAGCCTTAGTTATTTACGGGCTGGCGTTTTCCGAATTGTTTAAACCATTTTTCTACCGTTTTTTTGTCAACGACCTGTTTGTCCTGTTAACTCAAACCATCACCTCAACACTCATAATCCTGTTTACAGCCGAGTTCTTGCCAAAGGCTTTATTCCGTATAAACCCTAATTCAATTCTCAAATTTTTCCTGCTGCCCGTTACTCTTTTCTATTTTTTATTTTACCCGATCAGCAAATTTTCGATGATCATATCAAAATTTCTGCTCCAGTCTGTTATGCGGGTAAAAATTCAGAAAATTAATGAAAAGATCGTCTTTAGCCGGATCGACCTTGCTCACTTTGTCAGCGAACAAAAAACAGATGACAATGAAGAACATAAGGAAGAGATAGACAAAGAGGTCAAATTATTCAGGAATGCGCTTGATTTCTCGAAAGTAAAATTACGTGAGGTCATGGTCCCTCGCACCGAAATAGTTGCCATGGATATCAACTCGTCAGTCGACGAGCTACTGGAAAAATTTATCGAAACAGGCTATTCCCGGATTTTATTTTACAACGAACATATCGACAATATCATCGGATACATCCACCACTCGGTTATTTTCAATAATCCAGGATCAATCCGGTCGAAACTGGGCAAAGTGCTTATTGTTCCTGAAACAATGCAAGCAAGCAAACTGCTCCACAAATTTGTACAGCAGCGGCGAAGCATTGCTATCGTGGTCGACGAATTTGGAGGAACAGCCGGCATGGTGACAATCGAAGATATTCTGGAAGAAATCTTTGGAGAAATTGAAGACGAACACGACAGCAGCGATCTGATTGAGAAAAAACTTTCCGACACGGAATACATTTTCTCCGGAAGGCTTGAACTGGACGATATCCGGGCAAAATACAACATCGGGTTTCCGGAAGAAGAAAATGCAGAAACACTCGCCGGATATATTTTGTTCCATCACGAAAACATCCCCAAAACAAATACGATTATCGATATCGGTAAATTCAGGATAAAAATTCTCAAAGCCACAAGCACCCGAATCGAATTAGTGCACCTTAAGATATTGGAGAACACCTAAAATAAAAAGCGATTTTCAAGGTTTAATATCGAAAATTGTTATCTTCGTAGCTCGAAAAAATCTAAGTACTTATTATAATTATTTAACTCTTGTTCGATGGCTACATTACAGAATATCAGGAACCGTGCGGGAATTTTAGTAGCAGTAATTATCGGTCTTGCTTTGTTGGCTTTTATCCTTGGCGATATGCTTAATTCAGGCCGTTCATTGCTCAGGCCCAGCCAAATGGAAATCGCGAAAATTGATGGCGAATCTGTTCAATATCCCGACTTCCAAAAACGGGTCGATGAGTTGACCGAAGTTTATAAAATGAATACGCAACGCAGCCAGCTGGATGAAAACGCATACGCTCAATTGCGCGAACAAACCTGGCAAACATTGCTCCATGAAATTATCATGGGTAAAGTTTTTGACGAGTTGGGTATTACTGTAACAGGCGACGAATTATTTGACCTTATCCAGGGGAACGACCCACACCCAATTGTAAAACAACTATTTACAAATCCACAAACCGGACAGGTTGATAAATCTGCCATCCTTCAGTTTTTAAAATCGCTGGAAGGAAATGCAACCCCTCAGCAAAAAGCATATTGGCTGTATATTGAAGGACAAATAAAACAGGACCGGATCCAATCAAAATACAATGCGCTGGTTTCAAAAGGCTTATATACAACAAAAGAAGAAGTTAAAAAAAGCCTTGCTGAAAAAAACCATCAGGTAAATATTCAATACGTTGGATTGAACTATTCTTCGGTTGGCGACAGCGCCGTGACTGTTTCTGAAAAAGACCTTAAAGCTTATTACGAAGCACATAAAGACGATTACAAACAAGAAAGCACCCGTAAAATCGAATATGTCACCTTCGAAGTAACAGCTTCTGCTGCCGACGATGCTGCAACAAAAAAATGGATTGAAGACAACCGCGATGACTTTGCAAAAGCTGAAGACAACGCTCAGTATGTAAATGCCAACTCAGACACTCCTTTCGACGAAGGATACTGGAAAAAAGAAGAACTTTCTCCGGCATTGGGCGAATGGGCATTTAACTCGCCTGTTGGTTCAGTTTACGGGCCCTATCTGGAAAACAACGCATACAAAATGGCAAAGGTTGATCAATTTAAAATGCTTCCAGACTCAGTTGAAGCAAGCCACATCCTGATTAGCCCCCAGACCGTTGGAAGTGCCCAAAGAGCAAAAGAATTGATCGACAGCATCAAAACGGTAATCGAACGCGGAGGCAGTTTTGCAGAAATGGCCCAAAAATATTCAGACGATAAAGGGTCGGCAGTAAAAGGCGGAGACTTAGGTTGGTTTAAACGGAACCAGATGGTTAAAGAGTTTGAAGAAGCAGCCTTCAGCGGCGAAGTAAACAAACTGTACATTGCAGCGACACGCTACGGGTACCACCTGATTAAACCGACCAAAAAAGGAAAAGAATCGAACCAGGTACGCATCGCGATCCTGTCGCGCAACATCGAGCCAAGTTCTCAAACATACCAGAATATTTATTCAGAAGCCAGCAAGTTTGCAGGAGAAAATGCCGATTTCAAATCTTTTGAGAAAGCAATTACTGATCGGAAATTGAACAAGAAGTATGCAAGCATGATGGAGTCTGACCTGACGGTTAACGGGATGGAATCATCAAGGGCACTTGTACGCGCTGCGTTCCAGGCCGACAAAGGCGATATTTTGGTTAACAACGAAGGTTCTCCAATCTTTGAATTTGGAAATCAATTTGTCATTGCCGCATTAACCGGAATTACCGAAGCCGGTATCGCTCCGCTTGAAGAAGTTAAAGCCCAGGTTGATTTAGCTGTCCGCAAAGAGAAAAAAGCAGAAGTTCTGGCCCAGAAATTAAAAGATGCAGCCAGCAACGATCTGACGACACTGGCACAAAAAGTAAACAGCGAAGTAAAAGAAGCTTCGAATGTTAACTTTACCATGTTCTCTGTTCCCGGATTAGGTATGGAACCTGCCGTTGTCGGCACAGCAACCAGTATTGCCCAGGGAAAAATTTCTGACCCGGTAAAAGGGAACAATGGGGTTTATGTTCTGAAAGCTGTTTCGACAAATGAAGGAACCGACACCGATTCGGAAGCAGAACGGATGAAATTATCACAATCGTTAGCCTACCGTGCAAGTTATCAGGCATTCGAGGCCCAGAAAAAGATTGTTGAAGTTGTTGACAAACGCGCAAAATTCTATTAATCGTTTTTGCAGATATAATAAAAAAGCCCGGCTGAATAAAACCAGCCGGGCTTTTTTATGCCGTAAAAAGTCGGTTGATCACAAATGAATAACCTCGCCATAAGCAGCAGCAGCAGCCTCCATAATGGCTTCGCTCATGGTCGGATGCGGATGGATCGACTTTATCAGTTCATGGCCGGTTATTTCAAGTTTTTTAGCCACAACCAGCTCAGCAATCATCTCTGTAACGTTTCCTCCAATCATATGTGCCCCTAATAACTCTCCGTATTTGGCATCAAAAACAAGTTTCACAAAGCCGTCTTTTTGTCCGGCTGCGCTTGCTTTGCCACTGGCCGAGTACGGGAATTTCCCCACCTTGATTTCATAACCAGCCTCTTTCGCTTTTTGCTCGGTCATGCCAACGGATGAAATCTCCGGGTTCGTATAAGTACATCCAGGGATATTGGAATAGTCGACCCGCTGGGGGTTCAGTCCGGCAATTTTTTCCACACAAACAATGCCTTCGGCCGAAGCAACGTGAGCTAAAGCTGGTCCTGCAACAATATCGCCAATCGCATACACCGAATCAACATTCGTCTGGTAAAACTCATTGACTTTTACCTTCCCTTTTTCGACAACGATTCCCAAATCTTCTAACCCGATATTTTCAATGTTTGGCGTAATACCAACTGCCGATAATACAACTTCGGCCTCAATAATTTCTTCTCCCTTTTTAGTCCTGACTGTTACTTTACACAATTCACCCGAGGTGTCGACCGACTCGACTGATGCATTAGTATAAACCTTCATTTTCATCTTTTTAAATGAGCGCTCAAGCTGTTTGGCAACCTCTTCATCTTCATTCGGGACAAGGGTTGGCATATACTCTACTAAAGTTACCTCGGTCCCAATTGTTTGGTAGAAATAAGCAAATTCGCTTCCAATTGCGCCCGACCCCACAACAACCATCGATTTGGGTTGCCGGGACAAGGTCATTGCTTCGCGATAGCCGATGATCTTCTCTCCATCCTGTTCCAGATTGGGTAACTCGCGAGAGCGGGCCCCGGTTGCCAAAATAATATGTTTGGCCGAATGGTTCGTCCGTTTTCCCGTTTCATCAACTACTTCAACTGTATTTTTATCAACAAGCCTTCCGAACCCATTCAAAACTTCAATTTTATTTTTATTGAAAAGAAATTGAATCCCTTTGCTCATGCCTTCGGCCACTCCCCTGCTACGCTTAACCATCGCGCCAAAATCAGCTTTTACCTCACCACTTATCGACACGCCATAGTCGTCCGCATGCCGGGCATATTCAAGCGCCTGGGCGCTTTTTAAAAGTGATTTGGTCGGGATACAGCCCCAATTCAGGCAAATGCCACCTAAATTTTCTTTTTCAACAACCCCGACATTCATTCCTAATTGAGCAGCCCGGATTGCAGCAACATATCCGCCCGGACCGCTACCTATTACTATTAAATCGTAGCTCATAATCGTATTATAAATTTTTGAATCAAACACATGTATAAACATTCTCTGAAAGAAAAAGTTCTTCTGCCCGACAGGGAATTAAAAGAAGAAACTACCAGGACAAAAAATGGGAACCCGAATAAACGAATTCCCATTTTATAAGTAAAACTGAAATTTATCAATTACATCGGAAATAACTCCGAGAGTTTTTGTTCCAATTTTTCGCCTCTTAACCCTTTTCCAATGATCTTACCCTCTTTATCAATCAGGAATGTTTGAGGAATTGAATTAACCCCGTACAACCGAGCGACCTCATTTTGCCAGAACTGCAAATCAGAAACATGCAACCAAATCAACTTATCGTCGGCAATTGCCTTTGTCCAATCTTCTTTGGTTCGGTCAAGCGAAACACCCAAAATCTCGAAACCTTTATCATGATATTTGTTATACAAGGCTACAACATTCGGATTTTCCTGACGGCAGGGAGCGCACCACGAAGCCCAGAAATCAATCATAACCACTTTCCCGCGAAGTGACGAAAGCTGGATTGGCTTCCCCTCCGGATCATTCATTGTAAAATCGGGAGCCTCGGCACCTACGGCTGTTTTCCGCATTTCATCGGCCATCTTTTTCACCTGGGCCACATATTCCGATTTACTGATTTCGGCCGGATATTTTGCAACAATTGAATCCAGTTCGGCCCCTTCAATCTGACCTGCCAACTGCCATAAAATTACATAAGCCGAAACAACCGAATTGTTATGCTCTTTTACAAAGTTTTTGGTAAACACCAGCATATTTTCCGACATTGCCTGCGCATCAATTTTGATCTGGTCAACTTTAGCCTGATCTCCGGAAGCCAACGCCTGCTGATACTGCTGCTGGAGTTTCATTCCTTCTTTGTTCAGACGTTCAATTTCATTCAGGTAGATCGTGAACACATCGTTTTCCGGCGAGCCGGTAACTTTTGTTGCCCGCAAACTGTCTTTGTTCGCAGCAACCGTGACTTTTGAATTGTCGAGGAAAAACTGGGCAAAGTAGTTCCGATCATTCAGTCGGAGAATGCGGATATCCGGAACCTCCATTTTCCCTTTAAACTCGAATTTGCCACCAACCAGATCAGCCGTATCAACAGCCACCGGTTGATTTTCGGCAATCTTCAGCAAATATACTTTACCCGTATCCAAGCCACTGATTGTACCTTTGATGGTGTACGAATCTTTACCCGACTGACATGCAAAAACAGTCACGGCAACAGCTAACAAAAGCAGAATTTTTTTCATGCGTAATTATTTGTTTAAATTGTTATAGTCCTGTGCAAATGCATGAATCCGGCAAAAATGAACCGTCAAAATCCGTTTTTTGGGCCGAAAACATGCCTGGGCCACCTTACTTTTTATGCTGGTTATAAAAATCAAGAAGTTGTTTTGCAGCCACAAACGACGAGATTTCCTCACTTAAGACTTTCCGCTCTGCATCGGCCAACATCCGGGCGATTGTTTCGTTCAGATAAAAATTGCTTTTTAACTGCTCATTGATCGTTTCGTACATCCAGAATTTAGCCTGCTCGTTTCGTTTGTACTGAAAATACCCATTCGACTTACAGTGTGCAAGATAATCATTTATTGTTTTCCAAATCTCCTGAATCCCTGTTTTTTGATAAGCAGAACAGGTCAGCACCTTGGGTTGCCACCCTGACTCGGTAGGCGGGAACAAATGCAGTGCATTCATATATTGGATCCGTGCCAGTTGAGCCTTTTCAATATTGTTCCCATCGGCCTTGTTAATTGTAATGGCGTCAGCCATTTCCATGATCCCGCGCTTGATTCCCTGAAGTTCATCTCCGGCGCCAGCCAGCATCAGCAATAAAAAGAAATCGACCATTGAATGAACAGCCGTTTCACTCTGTCCAACACCCACCGTTTCGATGAAAATGGTATCGAACCCGGCAGCCTCGCAAAGAATGATCGTTTCCCGGGTTTTGCGGGCGACCCCGCCCAACGAACCGGCCGACGGCGAAGGCCGGATATAGGCATTCGGATCTGACGACAATTCTTCCATTCGCGTCTTATCGCCCAGAATACTTCCTTTGGTCCGTTCGCTACTCGGATCGATAGCCAGAACAGCCAGTTTCCCTCCTCGCGATGTAATATATTTGCCCAAGGCCTCTATAAACGTGCTTTTACCCACGCCAGGCACACCGGTGATTCCAATCCGTACTGATTTTCCGGAATGGGGCAGGCATTTTACGATAATTTCCTGAGCAATATGCTGATGTTCCGGTTTTGAACTTTCAACCAACGTAACGGCTTGGCTCAACAGGGGAATGTCTCCTTTTAAAATCCCCTCCACATATTGATCGACTGAAAGCGACCGTTTCCGTTTGTGCTTCAGAAACCGCTTAACCGATTCATCATTAACCGATTCCGGCTGCACAATGCCCTCATTGACGGTAAGCCCCATGTAAGCAGGGTCGTTTTCAATATGTTCGTGTTCCTTATCGACAATCATAATCGTAAAAATTTTCACGAAGGTAGGTATTTCAGGAACGATCCTAAAAAAAAGCGGCCTGCTTTTTTCAAAACAGGCCGCTTCGTCAGGTGAAAAAAAACTAACCTTCACCTAAAATATTGCTTGCAATGCGTAAAATCGTTGTGGGGTTTTTCGGATCGTTTGTTATAACCGTAATCGTTTTATTTTGACGACCAAGTTTCCCAGCCGAGTTGAACTCAACTTTCAATGGGACGCTATCTCCGGCAGGGACAATGTTTTTTTCAGGAGAAACCGCAGTACAGCCACACGATGTTTTTACGTTGCGGATAATCAAATCGCGTTTGCCTGTATTTTTTAAGGTAAAGGTATGCTCTACTTTATCGCCTTGCTTGATATCGCCGAAATCGAAAGTCATTTCGCTAAACTGGGCAACCGGCGCATTTTTAAGTTCTTCGGGGCTCAGTTTTGAAAAATCCTCTTCGATGGTTGCACTCACACCAACCGAGTTTTTGTAATCCGACTGCCCGTCAATGTTCAGATACAGCCTGTGCATTACAAATCCAAATGTATTCAGTTTGCTGGCATCGTACGTTACAACCAGGTAGCCTTTTTGCTTCGGCTCCAGTTTTGAAGGAACAAACTTCGCCTGAATGTGGGCAGGCGGCGTTTTAAATGACAACTGAACCGGGGCCGCTGAGTCGTTAATTACTTCGATACTATCTTTCAGTACTTCGGTCTGCAAAATTTTGACAAATGAAATCTGGTTTGATCTCGCTCTCAGCGGACCAATTTCGCGGGGATACTCTTCGGCAATGGTTTTTTGACGCGGCTCGACTTTCCCCGAGATACGCAGTGTAACTTCGGCGTTATCGGCATTCGAACTAACCCGGATCGTTTTGTTAAAAGCGCCAGGCCGGTTTTTCGGATCGTAACTTACCTTAATTGTACCGCTCTCGCCGGGAGCAACCGGTTTTCGGGTCCAATCCGGGGTTGTACAGCCACAAGATGCAACTACGCTGTTCAGGATCAGCGGAGAACCACCCGTGTTTTTGAACTTGAAATCATACGACTGGATTCCCTTTTCTTCGTTAAAAGTACCATAGTCGTACTCCAGGGTCTCGAAAGCAATGTGAGCTGCAGGAGCTTGTGAAAAACCAAACTTTGCGCCTACAAACAAGACCAGAATGAATAAGCTAAAAAATTGTTTCATACTATTTTATTTCAAATTTGTTATGGTTCAAAATTGCATACATCATTTTCCTGAAAATCGATGGCTCATTTTATTTACAAATCTAAAAAACTATAAGCGTCTTGTTGTGTTAACGCCCATAAACTTTTGTTAATGGTCTGTTAATAGAGATCCCGACCAATATTTTTAATTAATTTCGTGGTTGACAAGATGTAAGCAGCAGGATTATGAAGAGAAATTCGACCCGTTTTGTTACTATTTTAGCCACCATATCGGTATTGGGAATCCTCCTGATCCAATTCTTTTTCCTGAAAAATTCATTTGACCTTTATGAAAAACAATTCCACGAACTGGCCACCAGTGCGTTGAAGAATGTTGCCAACCACTTAATCGAGTACAATAATAAAACGAAAGGGTATGCTTCAAAAAATCCGGAAGCAAATAATGTCGACCGCATTTCCAACAACTATTACATCGTTAATATCAACGACGTGATCGATCCCAATCTGCTCGAGTTTTACCTGATCGACGAATTTAAAAAACATAATCTTAAACTCGATTTTGAATATGGCATTTATGACTGTGAAAGCGAAAAAATGCTTCACGGGAAAATGATAACGCCCGACTCGCTGAACATTACATCAAGTCCGTCTGGAACCATAACACATTCGGGGTGCAGCGCCGAAGACGATTTATATGAAAAGCACTACACCCATGCTTCAGACCAACCAACAAGAAAATGCAACCTCCCGAAATGTGACAAGTACACATATTATTTTGGCGTTCATTTCCCCGACCGTTCCCAGTTCTACAATTCAAGACTGAAAATCTGGTATGTCATGACCAGTTTCCTAATTTTGGTAATCTCGTTTTTTGGATATACCGTTTATATCATATTTAAACAGAGGCAACTTAGTGAAATACAGAAAAACTTCATTAACAACCTGACTCACGAATTTAAAACCCCCATCGCCTCGATCGGTTTATCGGCTAAAGTACTGGAAAACCCTTCCATTTCGGAACAACCCGAACGATTGCACGAGTACGCAAAAATTATCTCCCAGCAAAATAAAAGGCTATCGGCTCAGGTTGAAAAACTATTGCAAATGGCCTCGATCGAACGGACCAAACTACAGCTCAATATCCAAAAAATTGAGCTCTGCACATTTATTCCGGATACCATCCAGGAATTCAAGAACAGTCAAAACGGTAATAAATATCAGATCAATTTTTCCAATCAGGCCGGTGAAAAAGCCAGCATCAAGGCAGATCCGTTACATTTCTCAAACCTGATATTCAATATTCTGGATAACGCCATCAAATATTGTCATGAAGAGCCAACCATTCAACTGACTTTAAATGAAACTTCAAAAGCCTTTATCCTCTCGTTTGCAGATAATGGCATTGGAATTCCGAAGAACTATCGGAAAAAGATTTTTAACCGTTTTTTTCGGGTTCCAACCGGGAATATTCACGATGTCAAAGGGTTTGGTCTTGGATTGGATTATGTAAAAAAAATTATAGACCTCCACCACTGGCACATTCAGGTAACCGATAATTCGCCAAAAGGAACTATATTTATCCTCAAAATCAGGAAAAATTAATTATGAACGGTAAAGGAGAAAAAATCCTGCTGGTCGAAGACGACCAAACCCTAAACTTTATCATTCGCGACAATCTGGAACAAAACGGATACCAGATCCATTCCGTAACCGACGGTGAATCAGCCATCAAAGCATTTGCAAACGACAAATTCGAGCTTTGTCTTCTCGATGTTATGCTGCCCAAAGTCGATGGTTTTACGGTAGCCAAAACAATCAGGCAAACCGACGACCACGTCCCGATTATTTTCCTGACTGCCCGCTCGATGACTGAGGATAAAATAAACGGATTAACCCTGGGCGCCGATGACTACATTACTAAACCGTTCAGCATGGAGGAACTGCTCCTGAAAATCAAAATTTTCCTCAAACGCAGCCGGCTCCATACAAAAACAGATGAAGAAACGGTTCTTTATAAGGTCGGTAAATTCAGCTTTTACTTCGACAGTCTGACCCTTGAATCAGACGACAGCAAGAAAACGTTAACATACAAAGAGGCTGAATTACTGAAGTTTTTTTGCGAAAATGCCAACAAAGTACTTAGCCGGTCCGAAATACTGAAAAACGTCTGGGGCTCGGATGATTATTATCTGGGCCGAAGCTTAGATGTTTTTATTTCACGGCTCCGGAAATACCTTGGCGACGACGAATCAATTAAAATACTGAACTTACATGGCATTGGCTTCCGGTTTAATGCCCCGATCGAACGGAAATAAACCAGAAAGAACAATGACCCTCCGAGGTACCGAACCCGGATTCCCGACCGAACAACCATGAGTTTGAAAAATACAATTGCAGAGCTTGCCCTCGAAATATTTGAAGAGGTGCGATATATCAGACAGCACCTGCATCAATATCCGGAGCTTTCCTTCGAAGAGTTCGAAACATCGCGGTTTATCTGCTCGAAACTCGACGAATATGGTATTCCCTACCAGTCGGGGTTTGTACAAACAGGGATCGTTGCCAAAATCGAAGGAAGAAATCCTGATAAAAAAGTAATCGCTTTACGGGCCGACATCGATGCGTTGCCCATCCAGGAAACAAACAAGATAAGCTACCGTTCACAAAACGACGGGATCATGCATGCCTGTGGGCACGATTTTCATACAGCCAGCCTGTTGGGAACCGCAAAAATCTTAACCCATCTGAAAACAGAATTTGATGGAACCATCCTGCTGATCTTTCAACCTGCCGAAGAGAAATATCCCGGAGGAGCCACATTAATGATGCAGGAAGGCGCACTTGATAATCCGTCGCCTGAAATGATCGTTGGGCTTCACGTTTTGCCCGACCTCCCAACCGGAATGATCGGAATACGCCCTGGCAAATATATGGCTTCGGGCGACGAAATTTATTTCACAGTAAAAGGACCGGGCGGACACGGAGCGCTCCCTCACCAGACTGTCGACACGGTTTTGGTTACCGCCCAAATCATTACCAGCCTTCAACAGATTGTCAGCCGGAATGCTCCGGCCCATATCCCAACTGTTTTAAGTTTTGGCCGGATCATTGCCAACGGATCGACCAATATCATCCCGTCTGAAGTACAGGTAGCCGGAACGTTCCGGACTATGGATGAAAACTGGCGGGCCCGGGGAAAAAAACTGATCGTCAAAATCGCGACTGCCATAGCCGAAAGCATGGGAGCTGAAATAGATTTTACCATCCATCACGGATACCCCGTCCTGATCAATAATCCGGAGTTAACCGAAAATATTAAAAGATGGACTTCTGAACTGTTGGGCCCCGACAAGGTTATTGACCTGGATGTGAGAATGACTTGTGAGGATTTTGCTTTCTATTCTGACAAATATCCAGTCTGTTTTATCCGGATAGGAACTGGCAGGACCGGCGAATTAAAACCAGCCGGCTTGCATACCCCCTGTTTCGATCTGAATGAAGATGCGTTGGTCACTGCCATGCAGACCAGTTGCTGGATCGCCATTCAGGCACTACAACAGGAAAAAAACCAGGAACTCTCTTTCCCCCGTTTCCAACTGTAACACCCCCGACTTTTTTACAAGATACCCCTGCTTTAAAAAAATTAAAGCTTAATTAAAAATTGCATAACAAACAGATAAGATTTCGATGTTCTCCCGCACCGAAATCAGGGACACGCCCCGAATATCTTAGTCAGACTTCTTAACCATTTTTATGTTTTTTTTCACAAACATGGCAATTATCAAGGCTTGGAAATAATTTTCATGTCAATTTGAACCCTCAAAACGAACATTCACATTCTCAAACTTTTAATCTCAGTTAATCGCCCGGTTAATCGCCCAATTAATCGCCCCGCTTTACTTTTGAACCAAGCCTAATCGCAACCTATGGCTCAATTTATTTCAAACCAAAATTAAAATCGTTTTATGAAGAAAAGATTATTCCTTATCTTAATTGTGCTATGCACTGCGATTGCTAGTGTATGGGCACAACAACGGTCCATTTCCGGTACCGTCAAGTCAAAAGAAGATGGGCTTGAGATGCCGGGAGTAAGTGTCTATGTAAAAGGCACCCAAAACGGCACAATTACCGATGCTGAAGGTAAATACCAGATCAGAATTGCAGGAAACGAGAAAACCCTGGTTTTTTCGTTCATCGGAATGGCAACCAAAGAAATTGAGATTGGATCTGCCACTATCATTAATGTAGAACTTGAACCAGAAAATTTAAAAGTTGATGAAGTGGTTGTAACAGCATTGGGTATTCAGCGCGACAAAAAGACCCTGACCTACTCGTCACAACAGGTCTCGGGCGAAGAAATGATGAAAGCTCGCGACATCAACTTCATGGGAAGCTTAAGCGGCAAAACTGCAGGTCTGGAAATCCGCAAAAGCACCTCTGGCGCCGGTGGTTCTACAAGAACGGTGTTACGCGGTAGCAAGTCGGTAAACTCAGTAAGTGATCCATTATATGTAATCGATGGCATCCCGATGGTTAATAACAAAGGAGGCCAGTCAGGTATGTGGGGCGGAACCGACGAAGGCGACGGTCTTTCTCAGATTAACCCGGATGACATTGAAAGCATCAGCGTTTTGAAAGGTGCCACTGCTGCTGTATTGTATGGTAGCGCCGGTGCGAACGGTGTAATCATCATCAATACAAAAAAAGGGAAAGAAGGTAAAACTTCAGTAACTTTCAATAGTGCAAATACATTTGAAAATATCATTTCAACCCCAAATTTGCAATTTAGTTATGGGAGTGTTGGAGGAGCTGCTGAAAGCTGGTCAACAACAAAAGGAGACTATGCAAGCGACTATGTGAAAGATTTCTTTGAAACCGGGTATAACCTGGAAAACAGCATAGCTGTAAGCAGCGGTAACAACAAACAAACCACTTACTTCTCTTACGGCAATACCAGCTCTGGAGGTGTTATTCCCAACAACAGCTACCAAAAGCACAATATTACATTCAAACAGTCAGCTAAATTATTAAACGACAAAATCACTTTAACTTCGAATGTGATGTTGGCTTCAGAAACAACGCATAACCGAAATACAGGCGGCTATTACCTGAACCCCCTGACTGGTTTATACTTGTTCCCGCGCGATCGGGACTTTGCTGATTACAAAACAAACTACCAGTATTTCGATACTGACCGCAATATGTACCTGCAAAATTGGTTTACATCGGCCGACAACCAATCGAACCCCTACTGGTTGATCAATAAACAGCCCAAAGAAGACCTAACTAAACGTGTAATTGCCAGTTTGAATCTGGAATATCAGATTGCCGCGCATTTAAAATTTCAGGCTCGCGGCAGCTATGACTATGCAATTAAATCGTATGAACAAAAGTTTTATGCTGGCGGTAATACAGTAAACATTTCGACCAATGGTCGTTGGGCTTACAAAAAATATACTGACAAGCAAGCTTATACTGACGGTATCTTTACCTACGACAACCGTTTCGGTAAGATTAGCTTAACTGCAGTCGCCGGGGCCAGTTACCAAGAATCAGTTTTCGGTGATGGAGTGAGCGTCGACAATGGGACAAATGCACTACTTTATCCCAATGAGTTTTATTTCCAAAACCTGCCATCTAACGTTCAGGTACAATCGATCTACGGTGGCAAAATCATCAAAGAAGGTTTATTTGGTAGCGTACAGTTAGGCTACAAAGACATGTTGTTCCTTGACTTATCTGGTCGTAACGACTGGTCTTCTACACTGGCCTTGACTGGCAATGAGTCATACTTTTATCCGTCGTTTGGTGTATCCGGAATTGTTTCTCAAATGGTTCAGCTACCTGAATTCATAAGCTTTGCTAAATTACGTGCGTCAAACTCAACTGTAAACAACGAAGTTCCATGGGGCTTGATCCAGGTAAACAACACGATCAACTCAAGTGGTGGTGTTGATCGTAATACAAGAGCTCCGTTTACAGATGCAAAACCAGAAAAACTGGTTACCTGGGAAACTGGTGCCGATGTGCGTTTCTTAAATGGGAGATTGGGTGTTGATTTTACTTATTATCACATTACCAGTACGAACCAAGCCCTTTCTAAAACACTAAGCGGTGGTGAACAAGATGATTACTACACTTCTGCCTATTTTAATGCTGGTAAAATCACGAACGACGGTGTTGAAATTGTTGTAACCGCCAATCCGGTTGACGCCAAAAATTTTAAATGGAATACAAACCTTAACTTCTCTAAAAACACGAATAAAGTAGTTGAGCTTTATCCGGGTGATAATTCGAAATACATCGACTTAGGTAGTTCTGAAGGATACTACGCCCGGGTATACAGTGGCGGAGCTATTGGCGACATGTACGGGATCAAATTCAGACGCAACGAAACCGGACAAATTATACTGGATGAAACTTCAGGAAAACCGCTGAAGACTTCATCAGACGACTTGCAATATTTAGGGAATCTGGAGCCAAACTTTAGCCTGGGCTGGAATAACAATTTCGACTACAAGCGTTTCTCTTTGGGCTTCCTTGTTAATGCAAAAATTGGAGGAAAATGTTTTAGCCAGACAGAATCGATGCTTGATGGTTATGGCGTAAGTAAACGGACGGCTGATGCACGCGACAAAGGATATGTTTCTATCAACGCGATTAAGGGAACAACTGCGGTAACTCAAATTGATCCGCAAACTTATTATTCGGCTGTTGGTGGCCGTAACGGTATTGCCGAAGCCTATGTGTACGACAGAACAAACATTCGTTTAAGCCAAGTTTCCCTTTCATACAATTTTGATGTAAAAGAACTTGGATTACCGATCCAGAATGCATCTTTTTCCCTAATTGGCAACAACCTGCTCTTCTTATACAAAAAAGCACCGTTTGATCCGGAATTAAGCATGAGCACCGACTTAAACTCTCAATCATTGGATAACTTTAATGTTCCTGCTACCAGAACATATGGTTTCAACCTTAAAATTACATTCTAATACTGTCCATTATGAAAAAAATATTATATCTATTTTTTGCTGCTTTCTTGATGAATTCCTGTACCAACGGCTTCGAAGAGGCAAACGTAAACCCATATGAAATATCCGACGAATCACTAACGCAAGATTTCAACCATATCGGTTCATTTTATCCCTCGCTGCTGTCGAACATTTTTGGGCATCAGATTGAAGAAAACCTGGTTGCTGAGTCATATTGCGACTACATGGCACCTCCGTCGCCATTCGCCGGAGGTGTAAATAATACCACATATTACATAACTTGGAACACTTATTGGGATCGTATTTATAACAATTTGATGGCACCGGCCAGTCAGGTTATCGACATAGCCGAAGAAGGTGGATACGATGTATTTGTTGCTTGGGCAAAATTAATTCGGATCCTTGGAATGTCTCGTTTAACAACGTATCATGGGCCGGTCATTTATACTACTTATGGTCAAACAAATTCATCTTACGACAGTGAAGAAACACTCTACAATGCTTTTTTTGCTGATTTAGATGAAATCCAAGCAGTATTTGCAGCGAACGAAGATTATGCCGGCATGAAAAAATTCGACGCATCGTACAGCGGCGACATTACAAACTGGGAAAAATTGGTAAACTCTATGCGGTTAAAATTGGCAATCCGTATTTCAAAAGTTGCCCCGGCTCTGGCAAAAGCACAAGGTGAAAAAGCAATTGCAGACCCGGCCGGTTTGATCGTATCAAACGATGATAACTTTAATATTTCATTGTATGGATCCGATCTGTACTTATCGATCATCTGTTTTCAGTGGAACGATACACGTATGTCGGCAGGAATGGAGTCCTTTCTGGTTGGTTTGAAAGACCCACGTATTTCTAAATACTTTCAGCCGGCCACGAATGCTTCATTGTATGCTGATCACCCGGCTTATCCATATAAAGGGATCCGAAACGGAGCTTATCTGGTTGCAAAAGACGACCACACCGCATTTTCTATGATTAACTCAAGCTTTGAATCTATTACAGAACGTCCCTATATGACTGCTTCAGAAGTATATTTCGACTTAGCCGAAGCTGCTCTACGTGGATGGGAAGGGGCCGGTGATGCTCAAACAAACTATGAGGCTGGTGTCCGTGCATCTTTTGCTCAATGGGGCGCAAGTGGTGTTGATGCCTATCTGGCCGATGATACCAGCAAACCTATCGATTATAACGATCCTGTTTATTCAGGAACTATTAATGATTTCACGTCCCGCTCAACTGTAACAGTAAAATGGAACGATGCAGACAGCAATGAGTTGAAACTGGAAAAAATCATCACTCAAAAATGGATTGCCGGTTTTACTAACCCAAACGAACCATGGGCTGACTTTCGCCGCACAGGCTATCCCAAACTACCAACTGTTTACAAAAATGATAGCAACTCAGACTGGGGCATCATCCCAGCGAACGAGTGGATTAAACGTATGCCTTTTGTTAACTCTGAACGGACAAGTAACCCTGCTGGCGTAGCAGCTGCTGTTGCAACCATGAAAGGCGGAGACTTAATCAGCACCCGTCTGTGGTGGGATACCGGAAATTCTAATTTCTAAGCTTCATTTCCATAAATAGCCTAAAATGCCCTTTCACAACTTGTTTGTGAAAGGGTATTTTCTAAATTAAATGTCATTTTCAGGGAACATAAAAACAGGAAACAACTTCAACCTACAAATTATCATTCTATGAATTTACATCCATTAGATATAGGAATTGTAATGGGATATCTGGTCCTGACTATGCTGATTGGGTTCATCATCTCGAAAAAGGCCAGCAAAAACCTCGATTCCTATTTTCTGGGTGGGAAAAGTATCCCCTGGTATATCCTCGGTATTTCGAATGCCTCGGGCATGTTCGACATCAGTGGAACCATGTGGTTCGTATCAATTTGCTTTGTTTATGGACTAAAAAGCGCCTGGTTGCCGTGGATATGGCCTATCTGGAATCAAATATTTTTAATGATTTTTCTGGCTGCCTGGCTGAGGAGATCAAATGTAATGACCGGAGCCGAATGGCTTAAAACCCGGTTTGGAGAAGAAAGAGGCGGAAAACTATCTCACATCATTGTTGTAATCTTTGCCATTATCAGCGTGATCGGGTTCATCGCATATACGTTTGCCGGGATCGGTAAATTTGCCACATCGTTTTTCCCATGGGACCTGACAACGGAGCTTGGGTCTGTCATGATTTCTTCTGAAAATATGTATGCCCTGATCATCATGGGCTTCACAACAATATATGCCATTAAAGGCGGGATGTTCAGCGTGGTAGCTACCGAGATCCTTCAATTTTTGGTAATGACAATTTCGTGTTTCATTGTCGGGATAATCGCCATGAACCTTGTCACGCCGGA
The DNA here is from genome assembly GCA_029265715.1 of Bacteroidota bacterium. Taxonomy (GTDB): domain Bacteria; phylum Bacteroidota; class Bacteroidia; order Bacteroidales; family Prolixibacteraceae; genus Aquipluma. Next base: position 3,955 of record JAJUGZ010000050.1, on the reverse strand, counting down.
ACAGTTAAATGCAGTTATCCCGTCCGGATGGAAAGATCTTTTCTTTGGATGGAAACTCAATCTCGACTGGAGCAACCTGATCCCGGCAGTAAAAGACAAAATCACAGCCGACGGCTACGAATTTTTCTCGATCATCATGATGATCATGGTTTTTAAAGGATTTCTGGTCAGTATTGCCGGTCCGGTCCCGAGCTATGATATGCAACGGATCCTTGCAACAAAGAGCCCCCGCGATGCCGCCAGGATGACCGGATTTACCTCGCTTGTTCTGTTCATCCCTCGCTTTTTCATGATCGCCGGGTTTACGGTGTTGGTACTGGTTTATTTCAGCCCCAAGCTGAACGCAATGGGCCCTGACATCGACTTCGAGATGATCCTGCCTTATGCTGTCAGTAACTTCATCCCGGTGGGGCTCCTTGGTCTTTTGCTGGCCGGACTGATATCTGCCTTCATGTCGACCTATGCAGCCTATGTAAACGCCGGACCAGCTTACATTGTGAACGATATCTACAAAAAGTTTATTAATCCCAATGCATCAAACAAGAAATACATCCGCATGAGTTATGTCGTTTCATTGATTGTTGTTGTCATTGGAATCTTATTCGGGCTAAATATTGCTTCGATCGACTCGGTTACCAAGTGGATTGTCGCATCGTTGTTTGGCGGCTACACGGCAGCAAATGTTTTAAAGTGGATCTGGTGGCGTTTTAATGGCTACGGATACTTCTGGGGGATGTTATCCGGATTGGCAGCTTCGCTTTTCATCCCGCTGCTGTTACCCAATGTATCGGCACTGAATACATTCCCGGTCATTCTCCTGATCTCGACCATCGGTTCGGTAGCCGGTAGTTTGCTGACCGAGCCAGATAACGAAGAAACCTTGAAAAATTTCTACTCGACAGTCCGCCCCTGGGGCCTTTGGAATCCTGTTTACCAAAAAATTAAGGCAGAACAACCCGATTTTCAGAAAAACACCGATTTTAAACGCGACATGTTTAACGTGATAATCGGTATCGCATGGCAAATGTCGATGGTTGTTATTCCAATTTACTTAGTCATCCGCGAATGGGGCCAATTCGCTATTTCGGTTGCCGTATTTATCGCTACATCAGCGATCTTGAAATATACCTGGTACGATAAGCTCAAAGACTGACCATTAAATCACACATTCAACCCATACGAAATTTAAGCTTGAAAATTATATACCTATGGAAAAGAAAAAATTCGACAAGAAACTACGGAAACTTTTCGCAGACCATAACAAACTCATTACCCGCAAAAACAAAAAACAAAAAGGCGGAAACGGAATTTACGACCGCTATATTTACCCGATTCTCACCAGGGACCACGCGCCTGTTTTCTGGCAATACGACCTGAATTACGAAACCAATCCGCACCTGATGATGAGATTGGGCGTCAATACCACGTTCAACGCCGGCGCAATACGGTTCAACGGAAAATACCTGATGGTTGTCCGTACCGAAGGTTTCGATGTTAAATCGATCTTTGCTGTAGCCGAAAGTCCAAACGGAATCGATAACTGGAAGTTTTGGGACCACCCCATCGTAATGCCGGTAACCGATAACCCGGAAAAGAATGTATACGATATGCGCCTCACTCAGCACGAAGATGGCTGGATTTACGGACTGTTTTGCGCCGAACGCAAAGACCCGGAAAAACCGGAAGATTCATCGGCCGCGCTGGCCAGTTGCGGAATTGCCCGCACCAAAGACATGGTTAACTGGGAACGCCTTCCCGATTTGCAATCAACCGCCATGCAGCAACGCAATTGCGTACTGCACCCCGAATTTGTCGACGGCAAATACATGATTTATACCCGTCCGCAAAAAGGGTTCATTGAAACCGGCGACAGCGGAATCTGCGCAGGGTTCACGGCCTCGATGGACCCCGCAGTTATCGAAGAAGAAATCATGGTTGATCCCCGCGAATATCACACCGTCCGTGAAGTGAAAAACGGACAAGGACCTGCTCCGATCAAAACAGAAAAAGGCTGGCTACACATGGCCCATGGCGTTCGCCGCACAGCTGCCGGCCTTCGCTACACGCTGTACCTTTTCCTGACCGACCTGAAAGAACCATGGAAAGTCATCAAACGCCCGAGCGGACACTTCATCGAACCATTGGGCGACGAACGTGTCGGCGACGTATCAAACGTTACCTTCAGCAATGGCTGGATCCTCGACGACGACGGAAAAGTATTTATTTACTATGCCTCGTCAGATACCCGCATGCATGTTGCAACCACCACACTGAAAAAACTTCTGGATTATGTTTTAAATACCCCTGAAGATCCGGGAAGAACACAATTGTGTGCCGCCCAACGGGATGAATTAATTACGAAGAATCTGGAAATACTGAAAAAACAATATCCTGATATTAAGTTCTGAAAAGCCTTCTAGTAATGGCATTGTTCGGGACTCTCGAACAGTCCGGCTCTCCCCTTCGTCACCACAAACAGACCATATAAACCAGCGGGGATATGTCGACAATACACATTGAGGCATATCCCCTTCTCTTTTATCAGATTCAGATTAATTGTTACATTTGCCCGCAATATTGAGCGCAAAAGTATAAACAAATTTCAGGGGCATATGAAGAATCAGTCATGGATATACATAGGACTGGTTTTAATTGTATTGGTTGTTCCGCAGGCCATGGGGCAAAACTTGTATCATACGGGATTGCTCTTTAATGCCGCGCCGCTACCCAAAGAACAACGAACCTCGCTCAACCTGACTGACGAATCTCCTATCGTTGTCCGCAACTCGTTTAGCCTCGATTTCGATTTTGCGCTTTGGAACAACAACCAATTTGGGTACGTTTTCCGGATCTACAACAAGCAAAATAACAACATCGATTTAGTATTTGTCCCCGGCCCCAATGGAGATGGTAATCTGAAACTGGCAATTAACGGACGACCGACCACAATTAATTTGCCGCTGACTGAACGCGAACTTATCCGGAACCACTGGATAAACCTTCGTTTCAGATTTGACCTGAAAAAAGGGAACGTAACCTGCACAAAAGGCAACGCTACTTTTATCGACAATCAGGTTAACCTGACCGGATTCAGCAAAATATATATCTGTTTTGGGGTTAACCGGGGCAGTTACTTTCCAACCACCGATGTCCCCAATATGGCTGTAAGGAATATACGGATCAACGATTTCGAGAATAAGATCAGGCACAATTGGCTCCTGAATGAATCGGAAGGCAATGAAGCCACTGATCTGGTCGGGAATCTGATTGCAAAAGCCGACAACCCCAATTGGATTATCAACAACCACTTTTTCTGGAACAAACAAACCGAATTTAAACTGAACTCATCTTCCGGAGTAACAATTGACACGGCACAAAACCGGATTATTTTCGTCGCAACCGACCAGATCATATCGTACGATATCATCCACGCAAAAACAAGTGTCAGGTACACCCAAAACGAAAAACAATCTGTAGAAAAATCAGAATCATATTTTTATTCGCCTTTCAAAAAAACAATATATTGTATCGGGGAAATACCTTCTCCGGTTGAAACATACAACGAATTTCTAAACCAATGGGAATCGCCCGAAAAAAACGACCTGCCCCGGTTATATTCCAACCCGACTTACTTCATGGACGAGCGCAGTCAATCTGCTTTTTCATTAGGCGGTTACAGCAACTACAAATACAACAATAAGCTCCTGCAATATAACCTCAAGGATAGAAAGTGGGAAGAATACCGTTTAAAAGGAGATAACCTGCTGCCCCGATATTTTGCCTCGGTAACGCCAACCGCCAAGGCCGGAGAATATTTTGTATTTGGCGGCTATGGCAACGCATCCGGCCAGCAGGAATTAGGCCCGCAATGTCTCTACGATTTGTATTTGCTAAACCTGAATGATTCATCGATCACCAAAAAGTGGAGTATGGAAAACATTCAGGACAATTTTAT
>JAJUGZ010000037.1 GCA_029265715.1 Bacteroidota bacterium | reverse complement strand
TATCGACAGGACCACTGGAGGGCATGAATAACAAAATAAAAGTCCTGAAAAGAAAAGCGTACGGGTACCGTGATATAGAATATTTCAACCTAAAAATATTGGACCTTCATAATGCCAGGTACGCATTAGTAGGATGAACCACTTTTAATTGATTACGCAACTGATTTTTAAAGTTCGATTTCTTTTACAATACGGTAAACCAAATTGGGTTCGAAGCCTTTCCCCAGTCCGAACCGGATGAGTTTGGCCTGCTTGTCGAAAAGATCTTTCCCCTTTATATGTTTGCTTTTGTCGGTTAGGACGTTCCTGATTGAGTCTTCATAGGCAGGCTCCTCAATGTTTTCCAAGGCTTCTCGAATGTATTCCTGATCAACTTGCTTCATTTTGAGCATATAGGCAATTTTTTGTTTGCCCCATTTGTTGAACGTAAATTTGTCGCGTACATACATGCGGGCATAGCGGTTTTCGTCAATAAACTTTTCTTTACACAGAGCTGTTATGATTTTCTCAGCATCTTCTCCGGTCAGCCCGTCTTTAAGAATTTTTTTCCGGATGTCGGATATACAGTACTCCGACCTGCTGCATAAATCAGCCATTCTTTGGTAGGTTTTGTTTTGCTGCGGGATCAGGCTCATTGGTCAATCTAGAATTTCTGCGAAAGATAATGTATTTTGGGAAGGAAATGAAGTTGGACGTTTTTCAGACACTCTGAATTTCGAAGGGAAAAATCTTAAAAATGTTTTAACTTTTCATGCGCTTAATGGCATATTTAGAATAAAAATCAAAATAGGTCGAAAAATGTAGTTTATTTGCAACGCAAATTTTGTCATATGAGAAACATATTCTTTCGAGCTGGGATATTTTTTATGACTTGCTCATTCTCCGGAGTGATTTTCGGGCAGGAGCAAACCGGAACGCCGATGACTTTCGACCAGGCAATGCAATACATGCAAACGAATAGTCATGTGTTGAAGCAGGCGAGCTTTCAGGTCAACGAAAAGGAAGCGACCAAGAAAGCGACAATGGGTCTTCGTGCGCCTAAAATAGGCCTGACCGGCACAGCTGTTCAGATGTCAGATCCTCTACACCTGGACTTGACCCCTGTGCGCGATGCAATCACTCCGCTTTACAGTGCATTAGGACACTATGGAAACTTTTCGGGAGTTCCCAATCCGGATCCGGCGACATCGGGAGCCATGCCGGTTTTGCCCGACAGTTACAGTACGCAGGCCGTTCGGGCCAGTTTGCTTGAAGGGCTCGAAAAAGTTAATGCAGCTGAATGGGACCAGATGATTCAGGAGAAGCAATTTGCCAGCCTTAGCGCCAGTGTGATGTGGCCTCTGTTTACAGGTGGAAAAATTAATGCGGCGAATAAAGCCTCGGAGCTTTATCAGGAAGAGGCCGAGTTGCAAAGAGACCAAAAGCAGGGTGAATTGCTGAGCGAACTGGTTACCCGTTATTACGGTCTGGTACTCGCCAGGCAAGCCAAACAGGTTCGGCAACAGGTGTTTGATGCCATGAATAAACACTTATACGATGCTCAGAAACTCAGTGAACAAGGACAGATTGCGCGTGTTGAATTCTTGCATGCGCAGGTAGCTCAGGCTGATGCCGAACGTGAACTGAAAAAAGCTGCCCGCGAAGTTGATATCCTTGAGCGAGCCTTGCAAAACACGTTAGCCATGCCCGATACAATTTCAGTATTACCGGCCAGTCCTCTTTTCATGATAAAAACGATAGAAGACGAGGGCTATTTCACGCAAATGGCCTTGGTAAATAACCCCTTGTTAAAGCAGGTTGATTCGAAGAAAGCGCTGGCTGCTGTTGGTCTGAAGGCTGAGAAGAGTAATTATCTGCCTTCGGTTGCCCTGACTGGGATGTACGATTTGGCAAACAAGGATTTGTCGCCGTATGTTCCAGATTGGATGGTTGGACTTGGACTGAAATGGACTTTATTCGATGGCATGGCCCGCTACCGGAATGTGCAGGCTGCCCGGTTTAAACAAGATCAGGTGGAACAGGCCGGGATGAAAGCCGAAGAAGATATCCAAACGGGGATCAAAAAATTGTACGAACAATTGAATATGCAAATCGAGCAACTTGACCAATTGGATAAAACCCTCGATTTTGCAAAAACATACCTCGAAAGTCGCGACAAAGCTTTCCACGAAGGCTTGTCGACGTCAACTGAGCTGGTGGATGCCAATTTGTTGGTAGCCAAAGTAAAGATCGACCGGTTGCAGGTTTTCTACCAATATGATGTTACGCTGGCAACATTGTTGCAGGTTTGCGGAAAACCTGAGCTGTTTGCTACGTACCTCGCTGCCGAAAATATCATCACCGAAAAACTGTAAAATAAATAAAACGATCGTTATATGAACAAGACAAGAAACTTCATCATCGGTATCTTTTTTATAGCCCTGCTGATTTTCCTTCTTTACACCACCTGGTTGATTACCCGTCCGGTGCCGCTGGAAATTCAGGGAGAAATTGAAGCCACACAAATCCGGGTTGCCTCCAAAATTCCGGGGCGAGTAGATAGCATTGCCGTGAAGAAAGGGCAGAAAGTACAAAAAGGAGAATTTCTGTTTTCAATCAACAGTCCGGAGATTGAAGCCAAATTGCAGCAGGCAACGGCTGCTAAGAATGCAGCAGCGGCACAAAGTTTAAAAGCCCGAAATGGTGCACAGGAAGAAGATATCCAAGCAGCCTATAATACTTATTTAAAAGCCGAAGCAGCCGCCCGCCTGTATGAAAAAACAGCACAGCGTGTTGCCAATCTGTTTGCCGACGGCGTGGTTTCGGAACAGAAAAAAGACGAGGCTGATACGCAGGCCAAGGCTGCCCGCGAAACGGCTAATGCCGCCAAAGCCATTTGGGACAAAGCACGTAAAGGCGCCCGTTATGAAGATAAACGAGCAGCCGAAGCGCTGGTCAATCAGGCGGAGGGTGCCATTGCCGAAGTGGAAGCCTACTTGGCTGAAACCCAGATTAAAGCGCCTGCTGCCGGCGAAGTTTCCAATCTGGTAGCTGAAGAAGGCGAGTTGGTCCCGACGGGTTATCCGGTTGTTACCATTCTTGACCTGACCGATACCTGGGCAACGCTTTATATTCGCGAGGACCTGATGGCCGACGTAAAAATGGGCAGTACCATCAAAGCCACGGTCCCGGCATTAGGAAATAAAGATGTAACCCTGAGAGTGGATTATATCAGCCCGATGGCCGATTTTGCGACCTGGACTTCAACCAAAACTTCCGGCGGGTTTGATATGAAATCGTTCGAGATACATGCAGTGCCGGTCGAAAAACTCGAAGGCTTGCGTCCGGGAATGAGCGTGCTGGTAAACTGGAAACAATTCAAAAAATAGGGGTTGATGAGTTCCGGAAAGCGAACATCGTTTTTTCAGCATAATCCGTTCTTTCGGGTTTTCTTCCGGGAAATCGACCGAATGAGCAGTTCTACAGTTTATCTGTTTACTACGCTCATCGGTCCGTTGTTGTCGTTTATTGTCTTGTTATCAATTTTCTCCGAATCCATTCCAAGAAACCTGCCTGTTGGCATTGTCGATCTCGACAATACCTCATTGTCACGCAAAATTAGTATGTGGGTCGGGGCTACTCCTGAAGCTGAAATTACGATGCACTTCCCGAACCTGGCTGAAGCATCGCAGCAAATGAGCGAAGGGAAAATTCAGGCGATCGTACTTATTCCGGAGAATACCGAGAAAAATATCCTGAAAGGGAACAGCCAAAAAATCCCGGTTTACATCAATAATACCAATATGTTGGTTGGCGGTTTTTTGCAGAAAGGCATTTATAAGAGTTTGGCTACGCTTTCAACGGGTGTTAAACTGCAAATGGCTTTGAAGAAAGGACTTCCGCAGGAAACTGCGATGGCGAAGGTTCAGCCGGTGAAACTGCATCAGCATGTGCTTTTTAATCCCTATGGAAACTACTCTTATTTTTTGCTGACGGCGCTTTTGCCGTTGATGCTGATTGTTTTTACTCTCTTGTCGAACGTTTTTGCCATTGGAACCGAGGTTCGGGAAGGAACCGGTCCTGATTGGCTCGAGCACTCGGGTGGAAGTGTTACGGTGGCTGTTACCGGGAAATTGTTGCCGTATACGCTGCTTTTCCTGATTGACGCGATCGTTATGAATGTGGTCATCTTTGTGCAAATGGGGACTCCGCTCCGGGGCGACTTCTGGATGCTGGCAATGGGCGAACTGGCATTGATTGTCACTTATCAGCTTTTGGCGGTTCTGCTCATGGCTGCGTTTGCAAATCTCCGGTTAGCCTTGTCGCTGGCCAGTGCTTATTCGATGATGGCCCTTACGTTTTCCGGGCTCACCTTTCCAGCGATCGGAATGCCGGCAGTGGCCCGTGGTTTTTCATACGTTTTCCCATTTACCTATTGGATCAGGATATTTATTTCGCAGGCCATACGGGGCGAAGCAGCTGCACATGCAATCGGTTACGTGGCCATATTCCTGATTTTCGTGTTGTTGTCGGTGGCGCTTTTTCCCCGGCTCAAGCGGGTGCTTCAGCAGGAAAAGTACTGGGGAAAAGTGTAGGGGTAGCCGGTACTAATTAGTTTTAAGAAAAATAGATAAATAGCAAAAGATACCATGCAGATGTTCCGGAAAATAAAGAAAGGAATTGAAATGACAGGCCAGTTTTTTATCGACGAACTGGAAGCTATCCGTAAAGACAGCGGAGCTATCCTGATTTTGCTGGGGGCTTTGCTGATTTATCCCTTGGCCTATTCCATTGCTTACAAAAATGAAGTGATCCGTGAACTAAGCACCATTGTGGTCGATCTCGATCAGACCAGTACCAGCAAGCAACTGGTGCGCATGGTAAATGGCACGCAACAAATTCATATCGACTATACGGCAAACAGTCTGGACGAAGCCCGTAAGAAATTTTTCGATCTGAAGGCTGGTGGAATCTTGGTAGTCCCCGAAAATTTTGAGCGCGATATCTTAAATGGCAGGCAAACCCATGTTTCAATTTATGCCGATGGTAGTTATTTCTTGATTTACCGACAGGTTATTAGCGGGGCGGTGTCGTCGGTTGGAACTTTTGGCGCTGGCGTTGAGATTAAAAAGCTGATGATGGAAGGGAAAACGTACGATCAGGCGCTGGAAGCCCGCGATCCGGTTTCAGCCGACATCCATTTTCTGTACAATCCGTTTTCCGGATACGGCACGTTTGTGATGCCCGGCTTAATCCTGATCATTCTGCAGCAGACGCTTCTTGTCGGGATTGGGATGTTGGGTGGAACTGCCAAAGAGAAAAAAAGGGATAGTTTCATGGTACCGGTAGCCTTAAAAAGGGGAGGTGTGTTTCCTATTCTCTTTGGAAAGGCTTTTGCTTACCTGTTAATTTATCTGTTTAACTGTGTTCTGACTATGGTCTGGATTCACCACGGGTTCGGATATCCCGATCGTAGCGGCTTTTTCCCGGTGTTGATGCTGGTTATTCCTTTTTTGCTTTCGGTTATTTTCATGGGAATCACGGTGTCGGTTTTGTTTCGCCGTCGCGAATCGTCTATCATGTTTATGGTTTTTCTGTCTCCCATTGTCATGTTTCTGAGTGGGATCTCGTGGCCGGTGAGTTCTATTCCCCGGGTTCTTTATGTCATGGCGCATTTGTTCCCCTCAACGCTGATGGTCCCGGCCTATCTGAGATTTCGTGTCATGGGGGTTGATTTTACGTCTGTGCGCCACGAATATCTTCTGATGATTGCCCAGACGTTTTTCTATTTTTTGACAGCGACCGTGGCTTTGTATTTTTCGGCCCGGCACAATGCAACGAAAATGGCGAAAGAACCTGTTGAGTAGGTTCTCTTTTGGATGCACCACTTAGCCGGGTTACAGTTCTGCAGATTTTGAGCCTAGGCTTTTCACGAGTTGATCGCACCATTAGGTAAAGGCTTAAGGGTTTTTGTTACTTTAACAGTCTGAAAGGTAACCTAAATCAACCTGAGAGCTTATGAGAAATTGATCCGACCCACTCAAGCCAGTCAGTACTTTCGGCCGGAAACGAATACAATTACCAATTGGGGTTTGTGGAATATCATTCGGATACCCGAAAGATGCTGAATTGGTATTCGCTGGCGGCTTCCGGTGAGTTTTATAGTGGGAATATCAAATTTGTCGAAGGGAAAGTTAGTTATCGGTATCAACCCTATTTGAACATGGCGGTGAACTTTTCGTACAATGACATAAATTTGCCAAGTCCGTTTGAACGCACCCGGTTTTGGCTGGTAGGCCCGAAGTTCGACTTTACGTTTACCGAGAACGTATTTTTCTCGACCTACGTTCAGTACAACGAACAGATCGATAATATGAATGTGAACATGCGCTTTCAGTGGCGCTACAAGCCAGTTTCTGATTTGTTTATTGTTTATACCGATAATTATTTTCCCGGAAGCTGGAACTCGCGTAACCGGGCGTTGGTGGTAAAACTGTCGTACTGGTTTAACTGATCAGGGTCAGGCAAACTTTTCGAAGATACCCAGCCCGAAAAGTGCAAAGTCGTATTTTACGGGGTCAACAGGGTCGAAATCTCTCAGGCGGGCCGTTACTTCTTCAACAGCCTGCCAGTCGTTTTGTTTGCGGGTGAGCAAGCCAAGTCGTCGCGCTACACGACCGGTGTGTATGTCGAGTGGCAGCATGAGCGCCGATGTCGGGATGCCTTTCCACAGGCCAAAGTCGATGCCTTGCTCAGCAGGGCGGACCATCCAGCGCAAAAACATGTTGAGGCGTTTGGCCGAGGCGCCTTTCTGAACGTCGGATATGTGTTTCTCGGTTCGGGCCGGGTGTTCCGGCTTAAAAAATAAGGTTCGAAAGTGGGACAGCGCCGAAAATACTGTTTTACCTTTTTCAAAACCATTGGTAAAAACCTGTTCCAGTCCGCCTTCCTGCATGTAGATGTGCTGCAACGATTTAAGGAAAAAAATAGCATCGGCGCCGTTGAAGGTACGGTGCTTAAAATCCAGAAAAGCAGTCCAGTCTTTTTCGGAGGTGTTCATCAAAAAGCCGTACGGATTGTTCTCCATCAGGGTCATTAACCGGCTGGCATTCCGGATAATGGTGGGGCGTTGCCCCCAGGCAATGGTCGACGCTAAAAAACCTGCAATTTCCTGATTTTCTTTTCCGGCAAAAAGTGCCGGAACCTGAACCGGGTCGGTTTCGATAAAAAAAGGCTGGTGGTATTGTTGGTATTTCTCTTCGAGAAAGGCGTGCAGGTCGTCATTCATGGGTGGATTCGATAAGGCCGTCGCGCATCCGGATGATCCGATCGCTTTGGCTTGCAAAACTTTCGTCGTGGGTTACAATAACCAGCGTTTGCCCAAATTGGTCGCGCAGCGTGAAGAAAAGTTGATGCAAGTCTTCACGGTTTTTCGAGTCGAGGTTTCCCGAAGGTTCATCGGCCAGGATTACCTTTGGATTATTGACCAGGGCGCGGGCAATGGCTACACGCTGTCGCTCCCCGCCCGAAAGTTCGTTGGGTTTGTGGGCCAACCGTGCCGAAAGTCCCAGAAAATTGAGCAGTTCTTTGGCGCGCTGTTCAGCTTTTTTCTTGGGCGTTTTGGCGATGAATGCCGGAATACAGACATTTTCGAGGGCCGTGAATTCGGGCAGCAGATAGTGAAACTGAAACACAAAGCCAATTTCCTTGTTCCGGAAAGCTGCCAGCTGCTTTTCATTCATCGACGAAATTTTGTTCCCATTGATAACCACATCGCCATTTTCAGGATGGCTAAGCGTGCCAATAATCTGTAAGAGTGTTGTTTTTCCGGCGCCGCTGGGGCCAACAATCGAATACAGTTTCCCCTGTGGTATTTCAAGGTCGATACCTTTCAGCACCTGAAGGTTGCCAAACGATTTGGTAATATTTTTTACGCTGATCAAAACCCGGGTTGTTTTTTATAGAAGGTTCAACGATTAATCCATTCCGGCTTTAATTTCTTTCGAGATATTGTCGCTTTCGGTCTTTACTGTTGATGTGAGGTTGTCAACATCTTTGGTTACACTCGATTTAATCTCTTCGATGTCTTTTCTGACATCGCTCGTATTAGCCTCCAGTTCGCGCTGGATCTCGTTGGCAGCTTTTTTGAATTCCCGCATTCCTTTTCCAAGCGTCTTCGCAATGTCCGGAATTGCTTTTGAACCGAAAAACAACAAGGCCAACAGCATGACCATAATTAACTCACCCCCGCTTATAAATAAAATACACTCAGCCATTTTTAGTCTATTCAAAAAAGTAAAACATGTTTAGATGGTTCGTAAAAGTACTCATTATAAGACCTCGGCAAAATATTTCCTGAAAATTTTTTGCCCGTTGGATATTCGGATTTGTTTGTATCCGGGCGGTTGCCCCGAAAAAGAAAGGGACTTCTCCGGAAAACCGGATGAAGCCCCTCTCAGCATATAAAATTAATACCGAATTAATTTTTCTTTTCTTTAGCCTTGTTTGTTTTCAAAATGGTATCGTAAACAATCGGAGTTGCAACGAAAATTGAAGAGTAAGTACCAACTAAGATACCAACCAGCAAGGCGAATGTAAACCCTTGGATCGAGGTACCGCCAAACAAGAAGATTGCTACCAGAACCACCAGGGTACTGAACGATGTATTGAATGTACGGCGCAGGGTTGAGTTCATGGCATGGTTCATGTTTTCGGCGATATCGCGGCGCGGGTACAAGTGCAGATACTCTCGGATACGGTCGTACACGATTACGGTGTCGTTGATTGAGTAACCGATCACTGTCAGGATGGCTGCGATGAACGCCTGGTCAATTTCGAGCGAGAATGGCAGAATTCCGTAGAACATGGAGAAAATACCCAGCGTAATCGTTGCATCGTGAGCCAGCGAAAGCACACCGCCTAACCCATACTGCCAGTTCCGGAACCGGAGCAGGATATACAGGAAGATAGCAATCAAGGCCAGTGTAATTGAGATCGCAGCGTCTTTCTTGATGTCATCCGAAATGGTCGGTCCGACTTTTTGCGAACTCATGCGATGTTGGGAGATGAATGTTTCCATATCCATCGTTCCGACAAAACCAGCGTTTTTCAATCCTTCGTATAGCTTTGCTTCTACTTCGTTATCAACATCTTCACTCATGTCTTCAATCCGGTAAGTAGTTGTAATCCGTACTTGGTTGCTTTCGCCAAACGATTTAACTTCCGGGGCTGTGCCGTAAACTGCAGTCAGGGCTTTTTGTACTTCAGCAACTTTAACCGGTTGATCGAAACGAACCACATAAGTACGGCCTCCTTTGAAGTCGATGCCGTAGTTCAGTCCGCGAATCGCAAACGAAATGATCGACAAGGCGATGATTGAACCTGAAACGACATAGAAAATTTTGCGTTTGCCCAGGAAATCGATATGGGTATGACGTAACCAGTTGCGTGTTGCGCTGCTGGTGAAAAGAACATTCTTGTTTTTATCTAATCTGCGTTCGAAAATCAGACGGGTGATGAAAATAGCGGTGAACAATGAGGTCAGGATACCGATGATCAATGTGGTTGCAAAACCTTTGATCGGGCCGGACCCAAAGAAGTACAGGATGATACCGGTTAACAGGGTAGTTACCTGTCCGTCGATAATGGCCGAGTAAGCATTTTTATAACCATCGGTAACGGCCAGGCGCAAGCCTTTTCCTGAAAGGATTTCGTCTTCGACACGTTCGTAAATCAACACGTTGGCGTCAACAGCCATACCCAGGGTCAATACGATACCGGCAATCCCCGGCAAGGTTAATACGGCGCCCAGCGAAGCCAGGATACCGAAGATAAAGAACATGTTCACGACCAATGCCACGTTGGCTGCCAAGCCGGCATTTTTACTATAGAAGTATAACATGTAAGCCAAAACGAGTACGAATGCAATAACAAACGACCACAACCCACTGTTGATGGCTTCTTTACCTAAAGACGGGCCTACGATGTCTTCGGCAATGATTTTGGCCGGGGCCGGCATTTTACCCGATTTCAGAATGTTTGCCAAGTCTTTTGCTTCTTCAACGGTTTCCAGCCCGGTGATGCTTGAGCGGCCTCCGGTAATTTCGCTGTTTACAGTTGGATAAGAACGAACGTAGTTGTCAAGAACAATGGCAATTGATTTTCCGATGTTTTCTTTGGTCATGCGGGCCCAGGTTTTGGCACCTTCGCTGTTCATCGACATAGAAACTTCCGGGCGGCTGCCGTATTGTTCGTAATCCTGACGGGCATCGGTAATTACATCACCAGAAAGTGGGGCGCGTCCATCGCGGGTTGTGACTTTGATGGCAATCAGGCGGAAATATTTTTCACCTTTATCAATTGATTTTGCAGTCCATTTGAAATCGAGGTTCCGGGGCAGCAGTGCTTTGATCTGCGGCATTTTCAGGTAGTGGTTAACGGTTGCCGTGTCTTTAAAGTGAGCTGTACCAACTGCCGGACCCGGATACAATTGCCCATCCTGGGTGATTGATGGGTTCAGGATAGAGAACAAAGGGAATTGTTTTTTTACGTTTTGGTCAACAACGGCACCCGAGTCGGCTTTTGCTCCCTGCATTTCTTTCAACAAATCGTTCGAGGCCGTTTGGGTTGTATCAGCCTTTGCTGCAGTAGTTGTGTCGGAAGCGGCTTGTGATGGGGTCAGGCTAAGAACCTCGGTTAATTTTTGGTTTACCTGGGCCAAATAAGGATAAACTTCGCTGTTGTCGTATGTTTCCCAGAACTCAAGGTTTGCAGTTCCCTGGAGGAGCTTGCGTACACGTTTGGGGTCATCGATACCCGGAAGCTCAACCAGGATGCGGCCGGCTGTTTGCAGTGGCTGGATGTTGGGTTGGGCAACACCAAAGCGGTCGATACGGGTGCGGATGATGTTGAACGAGTTTTGGATGGCTGCGTCAGTTTCTTTGCGCAGTACGCTTAGAACTTCGGCGTTGGTCGATTTGTAGTTGATTTTGTCTTTCAGGTCGAGCGTGTTGAAAATCGAAGCCAGTTTGGCGTTCGGGTCCACTTCTTCGAATGCTTTCCCAAACAGGGTGACGAAATCGTCCTGGCTGTTGCGTTGTTTCTCAACGGCTAAACGGAGGGCTTTGTTGAAGGTTGAGTCTTTGCTGAAGTTCGAGAGGGATTTGATCAAATCAACGACCGATACTTCAAGGGTAACGTTCATACCCCCTTTTAAGTCAAGACCCAGGTTCATTTCCAGCTCTTTCACTTCTTTGTACGTGTACTTGCGGAAGCCCAGGTTGTAAACCACTTCTCCGGAAATAGAGTCGAGGTAAACCAGCTCTTTCATCTTATCTCCTTTGGCGTACTGAACGGCTGCTTTTTCAACCTGACGGGCTTTGTAGGTAAACGTCAGCTGATAAAGACAAACCAAGCCAAGAAGAATAGCAAAAAGTCTAATTGCTCCTTTGTTTTGCATTTGTCAAAAAATTTAAAGTTGAAATTAATTTGTATTGTTTGTTTTTTGATTCTTCAATCGGTTGATGATCTGGTATAAGCAGACCTATCGCCAGTGCGATAAAACCATTCTCCGAAATATCTTGAAAAGGAATGGGATTGTACTAACAAACCGGAGGGTAATCGTCGGGGCTTGAGTAGGAATTTCGGGACGAGATCAGTACTGCTAAAAATACATCCGTCTGGTTCTGCACGGTTGTACATTCGCTTTTAATAAACTGGAATGCCCGGTGATTGTAATATTGTTCGAGAAATTTGACCTGACTGCGTAAACTTTGTAACCGGCAATCCTGATCCGGGGCACCCACTTTCAGGTTGACCGGGTTGAACGGACTGCAAAAGAAAACATGTGTTGCGTTAGAATTTTCTGATTCGGAAGACTTTTGGATATCTTTCGCGATTTGGTCGTTTTGGGTGTGATACATATCAAAAACAATTGCGGCACTCACCATGGCAAGTAATAACCCCAGGCGGATCAGCAATTTAGTCGATATGTATTTTTTCAAAATCATTTGGTTAAAATATCAGGCGCCAAATTTATTCAAATTTTTGAAATAGCCATGATTTCAACAACATCATCCGGAAATTCTTTCAGCAGGTATTTTTGTTATGGAAAGCAGCCGGTTGCCTGTTCGGGCTTCCGGCTGCCATATTTCTTTATTGAACAAGCGATTTGATATCCCGAATGATGAGCTGTGCCAGTGCATCGGCTTCAATCATCGACGGGGCCTCGGCATAAATGCGGATGATTGGTTCGGTGTTCGATTTCCGTAAGTGGGTCCAGCGATCCTCAAAATCAATTTTAACGCCATCGATATCGGTAACCTGTTCGTGGGCGTATTTGTCTTTCATCTTTAGTAAAATCCCGTCGACATTGATTCCCGGGGTCAGCTCGATTTTGTTTTTCGAGATAAAATAATCCGGATAAGTTTTGCGGAGTTCGGAGCAGGTTTTTCCTGATTTGGCCAGCAGGCTCAGAAACAAGCCAATCCCGACCAGCGCATCGCGCCCGTAGTGCGATTCCGGATAAATAACCCCGCCGTTTCCTTCGCCGCCGATCACGGCATTTGTGGCCTTCATCCGGGCTACCACGTTTACTTCGCCAACAGCCGAAGCCGTGTATGTTTTTTTATGCCTGAGGGTTACATCGCGCAGGGCTCTCGACGACGACAGGTTTGATACGGTGTTGCCCGGGGTATGCTGCAGTACATAGTCGGCCACGGCAACCAGGGTGTATTCTTCGTTGAACATGCTGCCGTCTTCGCTGATGATGGCCAGGCGGTCAACATCCGGGTCGACCACGAAGCAGACATCTACTTTTTTGTCGCGGACGATGGCCGAAGTTTCAACCAGGTTCTCCGGCAGAGGTTCCGGGGTATGCGCAAAGTGGCCGGTGGCTTCGCAGTTAATTTCAACAACTTCTTTTACGCCGAGCGCTTTCAGCAGGCGTGGAAGCACAATTCCGCCAACCGAATTGACCGCATCGACAGCTACCTTGAAATTCGCTCTCCGGATGGCTTCTATGTCAACCAGCTTCAGGGCAAGGATCTGTTGTATGTGATTTTCGGTATAATCTTTCTCGGTGACAGCCCCCAGTTCGTCAACTTCGCAGAAGGTGAAATCTTCGTTGTCGGCCAGTGCAAGAACTGTCTCGCCGTCGGTTGCCGACAGAAATTCGCCCTGATTGTTTAGTAATTTCAGGGCATTCCATTGTTTCGGGTTGTGGCTGGCGGTTAAGATGATCCCTCCGTCGGCCTGCTCGCCGGTTACAGCCAGTTCGGTTGTCGGGGTGGTTGCCAGCCCGAGGTTTACCACGTCACAACCCATTCCGGAGAGTGTTGATACAACCAGTGCTTGCACCATTTCGCCTGAAAGACGGGCATCGCGACCGACAACTATTTTAATGCGTTTCCCGGGAGCCTGTTTTTTTGCCCATTCGGCGTATGCGGCAGTGAATTTTACCACATCGAGCGGACTAAGCCCTTCGCCCGGTTTTCCGCCGATGGTCCCGCGAATTCCGGATATTGATTTAATTAAAGTCATGTTGTGCTTTTTGTTAAAATTGAGCAGGTAAAAATACAAGAAGGTGGCGGGAATAAAAACTTGGAAGGCATAAAAAACAAAAGTGGTCCTGAACCACCGGGACCACTTTCTTTGAAGCTTTTATACTTGGGAGATGTTCCTAAGTTTAAAAACCAAACCAAAACAAATTTATGAAAAAAAATTCTGCAACCTGTTCTTAAAACAGTTCAGCTATGAAATACCCTTATTCGTAAATTCTGAACTTTTCTGGTTTAACTTTTTTTAACAGAATCCGGGCTGACAAAGTAAAAAAGAAAGCAGCCTGGTGGTTCAGAACTGCTTTCATCGTATTTATAATGGTTTGGTTTTTTGTGTTTGCAAACAAATTCAGTCTTCGCAAAAATGGGTCTTTATTTTAGATTGGCAATCTGTTCCTCCAGCACCTTGATTTTGGCTTCGGCGTCGGCTTGTTTGGCCCGTTCAGTAGCGACCACCTGGGGCGGAGCGCTGTTTACAAAGCGTTCGTTGCTCAGTTTTTTCATAACCGAGGCCAGAAACCCTTTGGCGTAATCCAGTTCGGACTGAAGTTTTTTCAGCTCTTCTTCCATATCCACTTTCCCGCCCAGCGGCACGAAGAAGGTGGTTGATTTAACCAGGAACGAAGCGGCCAGCTTTACTTCTTCCGACACCTCGTTCAGGGCCGAAAGGTTGCCCATCTTTACCAGGACCGGGTTGAATTCCGGGGCATACCCTTTGTCGCCCGGAATCACGGCCAGTTCAATCTGGTCTTTGTTCGGGATGTTATTTTTTGTACGGATGGTGCGTAATCCGGCGATGGCTTCTTTTACATCTTCGAACTGCTGGATGAATGTTTCGTTGAACCCCGTTGATTTGGGCCAGGTGCTGATCATGATGCTTTCGCCGTCTTTGCGTTCTTTCAGGTACTGCCAGATTTCTTCGCTGACAAACGGCATAAATGGGTGCAAAAAGCGCAGCACTTCGTCGAATATCTCAACGAGCTCGCTGTATGTTTTGCCGTCGATGGGCTGCTGGTAAGCCGGTTTCACCATTTCGAGCAACCATCCGGAGAACTCGTCGCGAACGGTTGTGTAAACACTCATCAGTGCATCCGAAATGCGGAACTTGTCGAAATGATCGTCGGTTTGTTCGATTACCTGGCTGAATTTCTGACGGAACCACTCGATCGCGATGCGTGAATGTTCCGGCTGAGGAATGCTGTTATCAACCTGCCAGCCTTTTACCAGACGGAATGAGTTCCATATTTTGGTTACAAAACCGGCCCCCTGTTGAGGCAGGCTCTCGTCGAAGAGCAAATCGCCACCGGCCGGCGAGCAAAGCAGCATGCCGACGCGGACGCCATCGGCTCCGTAAGTGGCGATCAGGTCGAGCGGATCGGGCGAATTACCCAGTGATTTCGACATTTTCCGGCGCAACTTATCGCGGACCATCCCGGTGAAATAGACATTTTTAAATGGATATTGCTGGCGGTATTCATATCCGGTGATGATCATCCGGGCGACCCAGAAGAAAATAATATCCGGGGCGGTTACCAGATCGTTGGTCGGGTAATAGTATTGGATTTCTTTATTATCCGGATAACGAATACCATCGAATACGGAGATGGGCCACAGCCAGCTCGAGAACCAGGTATCGAGAACATCTTCGTCCTGTTTGAGGGAGAAGCCTCCCCTAACCCCTCGCAAAGAGGGGAATTTTTCGACGGCAAGCTTTCTGGCTTCTTCCTCAGTTGCAGCAACTACAAAAGAGCCTTCCCTGACCCCTCCTTGGGAGGGGAACTGTTCTCCCCCTTCGGTGGAGTTAGAGGGGGCCTCTATATACCACACCGGAATACGGTGGCCCCACCACAACTGGCGGCTGATACACCAGTCTTTGATGTTTTCCATCCAATGACGGTAAATGTTCTTGAATTTCGGCGGATGGAACATGATGGTATCGTTCATCACATTTTCGAGTGCTGGCTTCACCAGTTCTTCCATTTTCAGGAACCACTGGACCGAAAGTTTTGGTTCGATTGGAACATGGGTGCGCTCAGAAAAACCAACCTTGTTCACATAATCCTCCACTTTGGCTACATTGCCTGCTTTTTCCAGTTCGACCATGATTTTTTCGCGGACAACCATGCGGTCTTCTCCGACAAAAAGTCCGGCTTTCTCGCTCAGTGTGCCGTCGTCGTTGAAAATGTCGATACTGGGAAGATTGTAGCGCAGCCCGATTTCGTAGTCGTTCACATCGTGGGCCGGCGTGATTTTCAAACAGCCGGTCCCGAATTCCATGTCAACATATTCATCCTCGATGATCGGGATCGAACGGTTGATCAGCGGGACCAGCACGCGTTTGCCTTTCAGATGAGCAAAACGCGGGTCGTTCGGGTTTACACAAACGGCAGTGTCGCCCAGAATAGTTTCCGGTCGGGTGGTTGCGATGGTCACAAAAAGCCCCCCATCCCCCGAAGGGGGAGTTTTAAGTGCAATCAATATACGTTCAAGTACACCGTCGATATTGCCTAAAATTTCTTCGTTGGTGAACCGGATTACTCTGTAACCTAAACTTTCTAATATTTCAGTTCTTAGTTTATCTGCTTCCTGAATTTCCGGCTTGCCATGATATTCTCTATCAATTTCTACAATGAGATTTTCTTTCAGGCAAACAAAATCAACAATAAATTCGTCGATGACATGTTGCCTTCTAAATTTATATTCTTCTAATTTTTTACCACTTAAATATTCCCAAAGAATAATTTCTGCATCAGTTGATTGTTTTTTTCTTTCTTCTGCCAAATCTTTTAATAAATGATAAGAAGAATTTCTCGCTGTCTGGTATTTGGGGCTCTGTTTCCCCCCTTGGGGGGGACTAAGGGGGGCCTCGTCTTCAATTTTATATTTTAGGTAATATAGTTTTGACTGTACTTCCTTATAGATTACTTCTTCGTCAGACAGGGCTGTTTTGGCAGCCGGGTCCCAGTTTACCATACGAACGCCGCGATAGATCAATCCTTTGTTGTACAGATCGACAAACACGCGGATTACCGATTCGCTTCGGGGCTCGTCCATGGTGAAGGCAGTACGGTCCCAGTCGCACGAAGCGCCGAGTTTTTTCAATTGTTCCAGGATGATGCCGCCATGTTTGTGCGTCCATTCCCAAGCGTGCTTCAGAAATTCGTCGCGGGTCAGGTCGAATTTCGAGATTCCCTGGTCTTTCAGTTTTCCAACTACTTTGGCTTCGGTGGCAATCGAAGCATGATCGGTTCCCGGTACCCAGCAGGCGTTTTTACCCAGCATGCGGGCGCGGCGGGTCAAGATATCCTGAATGGTATTGTTCAGCATATGTCCCATGTGAAGCACGCCGGTCACATTGGGCGGCGGGATTACAACGGTGTAGGGCTCGCGTTCGTCGGGAACTGAATGGAAAAACCCTTTGTCCATCCAGTATTTATACCATTTGTCTTCTACTTCAGCGGGGTTGTACTTGCTGGGAATATTCATGTTAGCTGTTTTATTGTATCGTTCAGATTGATCGTAAAAAGTAAGCTGCAAAAATAGAAAAATTCCTTTGTTGTCAGAATGTTCAGTATAAGCTTTACAGACGGGGCATAATAATTAAAAAAGCCGGAACCTCAGTCCCGGCTTTTCCCCAAATAAAAAATGTTTGATGTAGTATGAAGTTCACATATGAATGTGCGGAACAAACCCGCCCTGGTTTGAATAAAGCAAAACAGGAACGGGCATTTCAGGATTAAAGTACTGATTGTACGTCATGGAAAGGAAGTCCAAAGGCGTCGGCGACACCTTTGTAAACGACCTTCCCGTTTACTACGTTCAACCCCTTTTTCAACGGTTCACTGTCCGTACAGGCTTTTTTCCACCCCTTATCAGCTAACTGTACGGCATAAGGTAATGTTGCATTGGTTAATGCCAGGGTCGATGTTCTTGGAACAGCGCCCGGCATGTTAGCCACGCAATAATGGATTACATCATCAATTACAAATGTTGGTTCGGCGTGGGTCGTGGCTTTGGTTGTTTCGAAGCATCCGCCCTGGTCAACAGCCACATCGACCATAACAGTTCCCGGGCGCATGGTCTTCAGCATGTCGCGGGTAACTAATTTCGGAGCTTTTGCACCCGGGATCAGCACTGCGCCAATAATTACATCGTGGGTCTGAACCATTTCGCGGATGTTGTATTCATTGCTCATCATGGTTTTTACATTGGCCGGCATGATATCGTCGAGGTAACGCAGGCGCTTCAGGCTGATATCCATGATGGTTACATCGGCGCCAATACCGGCGGCGATTTTTGCAGCTTGTGTTCCAACAATGCCTCCACCCAAAACAAGAACCTTGGCCGGTGGAACTCCGGGAACGCCACCCAGCAGGACGCCATAACCTCCATATGTTTTTTCCAGGTATTTGGCCCCTTCCTGAACCGACATGCGGCCGGCTACTTCCGACATTGGGACCAGTAGCGGTAATGAGCGGTCTTCCAGTTCAACTGTTTCGTAAGCCAGGCAGACGGCCTCGGCTTTGATCATGGCATTGGTTAGTTCTTCTGAAGATGCAAAGTGAAAATAGGTATATAGGATCTGTCCCTTTTTAATCAGATTGTATTCCGATTGGATAGGTTCTTTTACCTTGATAATCATTTCGGCGATGGCATAAACTTCTTCGATTGTCGGAAGAATTTTTGCCCCGGCGTGAACATACGCTTCATCTGCAAATCCGCTCCCATCTCCGGCTGTTGCCTGAACAAAAACCTCATGACCTCTTTTTACCAGCTCGGCAGCTCCGGCCGGGGTCAATGCAACCCGGTTTTCGTTATTTTTAATTTCTTTTGGAACACCTATAATCATCGCACTTGAATTTATTTTGTTTTTGATGTGATCAAAAGTAGAAGAATTGCTGTGTGAAAAACATGATTTATAACCAGATTCGCGGAAATACCAATTTTCTGTTTTTATAACAAAAGGGCTGTTATCTCAGGAATTTAACATGTATGACAAATTGAAATTAAAACAGCCGTATTAATTTCACATTTATCTAAAACTGAAAATTTTAATTTAAGATTGATAATCGTATATTTGCCGACTTACTTTTAAGTTTTTATTAAATTATGCCAAGGCTGTCAGAACGAGGTGATTTAATGCCGGATTCACCCATCCGGAAGTTGGTTCCATTTGCTGATAAGGCAAAGGAAATGGGGCGGAAAGTGTACCATCTGAACATCGGGCAGCCGGATTTGCCAACCCCGGAAGTGGCGTTGCAGGCAATCCGGAATATTGACCGTAAAATTTTGGAATACTCACCCAGCGATGGGATTAAATCGTATCGCGAAAAATTAGCAACGTATTACCACCGTTTCAATATCAATGTAACGGCGAACGATATTATTATAACTTCCGGAGGATCGGAAGCGGTTACTTTTGCGTTTTTGGCCTGCCTTGATCCGGGCGATGAAATTATTGTGCCCGAACCTGCCTATGCCAATTACACAGCCTTTGCCATTTTGGCCGGCGCGGTCATTAAATCAATCCCTTCGAAAATCGAAGAAGGGTTTGCCTTGCCGCCAATGGAGGAATTCGAGAAACTGATTACCCCAAAAACAAAGGGGATTATGATCTGTAACCCGAACAACCCGACCGGATATTTATATACCCGCACCGAAATGAACAAAATCCGGGACCTGGTAAAGAAATACGACCTGTATCTGTTTTCGGACGAAGTTTACCGGGAATTTTGCTACACCGGGGCGCCTTACATTTCGGCATTCCATCTGGAAGGAATTGAGCAAAACGTGGTGCTCATCGATTCGGTTTCGAAGCGTTATAGCGAATGCGGGTTGAGAATTGGGGCGCTGATCACAACCAATAAGGCATTGCGGAAAAATGTGATGAAGTTTTGCCAGGCCCGTTTGAGTCCGCCTCTGATCGGGCAGATTGCAGCCGAGGCTTCGCTGGATGCCGGCGACGAATATATGCTGATGACCTACAACGAATATGTCGAACGCCGGAAATTCCTGATTGACGGACTGAACCGCATCGAAGGTGTGTATTCGCCAATCCCGATGGGCGCATTTTACACGGTAGCACGCCTGCCTGTTGACGATTCGGACAAATTTTGCGAGTGGTTGCTGAGCGACTTCGAATACAACAACCAAACGCTGTTTATGGCGCCGGCTTCCGGGTTTTATACAACCCCGGGTTATGGGAAAGACGAAGTGCGTATTGCATATGTGCTGAAAAAAGAAGATTTGGCCATTTGCCTCAAAATATTGGAAGAAGCGCTGAAAGTTTATCCCGGCAGCAAAGTCAGGCGAACAATGGCAGAACCTTCTAATGTTGTTTAAAAATAAATGAGGCTGTCCTGTCCCTAACGTATTATTGGGGAGTTCGGTATCTGAAATTTGGTTCGGATACCGAACTGAATACAACGAACTTTCTTGGACAGCCTCATTTATTTTTTAGTTCATTACTCTTCCTGAATTTTTTTAAAGGTCATCGAGTGTGCTATTTCCATTGGGATTCCCGAACCGGAACTGACCCGGTCGTCGATGGTACTGCCCCATTCGTTTTCATGAAATGTCATTTCAAGCAATCCGTCTTCCCGAAAATGTAGCATTCCGTTGATTTCGGGTTTGTGAACAGTACTTCCCATGAAAATATTATTCTCAAAGTTCTTCATTGTAATCTGAAAATAGCCTGGGTTTGTTGAAATCTCTCCACCAACGGCATATTCGCCTTGATTGCTTAAGTATCCATCCCGGGTTTCGGTAAAAGTTCCGTTGGGGCGAAAGTATAGAACTTTGGGCACATCCTTGTCGGGAATTGGGACTAAGCTGGTCCCTACATAAACTTGCTGCCATTTGCCTACAATCGGAGAAGTGTTTGGTGGCCAAAAGTACCAGATAAGAATTGCTGCAATGATTAACAGAATGAGGCATCCTGATTTTTTGTTTTTTGTTTCTGTAGTCATAAGTTGATTCGTTAAGGTACCTCAAGTTACAAAAACACAACAACTAAACAAAATGTATGAAATTGGTTTTCTCCGGAAGGTATTTTCAGAAACGGCGGGGCAAAAACTGACGGTGGACTTTGTCGTTTTTGCGCTCCCGGATGGCAATGCTCTTGAAATATTGTTTCCAGAGTTGCTGGAATAGTTTCTCATCAGCCGACTGAATCGAAGAATGCAGGTGTCCGTTCTTCGGGAATGATTATTATGAACATTCCTGTTCAGTGATTTCTGTGGTTAAAATATTAACTTATTAGGTTGGCGGATGCAGTCGTTTGTGAAACCATTTGCGCACTGCCTGCATGGTTTTTTGCTGGCTTGCAGGTGCCTGTCGGCGGCAGGTACTTCGCTCGGCACTGTCTTCGGGGGCTCCCCAGCGAATTTCGACACCGTCATTCGGATTGTAACCCATTTCGAAAGCATCCCGTCGTTCGAGAATTTCTTTAATCGTCAGTTTTTGCTCCGAACCGTCTGTGCGTGTATAGGTTATCGACAGTTCGCTTACCTTTTTGTCTAATAGTTCCTGAAGTTTCTTCTTTTCTTTTTCCGGTGAACTTAACGACGAGATATCATAATCTTCGGGCGAACTGGCAACCCGGTCCGGAAATTCCAGCACGGCGTCCATCGCGATCAACAGGCGCAGGTCGCGGTTCGGGGTCGAAAAATCTTCCCATTGCCCGCCGGCCAGAAAAATGCCATTGGCGCTCGAAGGCATAGGGATCACCGTTCCCGGGTGTGCTTTCATATAAGCTTCGCCGGTTGCTACCGACTTGACTCGCACCTGGAGCTGCTCGTGAAGCGCCTTGATCAGATCCAGCAGGGCTTCTTCCGGGTCGAGCGGGTGGGGATTAATCAGACGGTCCATGGTGTGATAAAAGACTTCGCGGTCCATTTTCTGCTGCTGGAGCGAGAACCGGGCAAAACCCGGATCGGCAGCATTCAGCTCTTCGTTGGTCATTGGCAAAAGCCTTCCGTTGTGGTACCGGATCGGGCGGAATGCTTTGAACCCGGGCTCACCCACCACTTCCGACGTATTAAAAAGGAAATTTCCTTTCCAGAACCGTTTGATAGCAATTGTTTTGTCGGGTTGGGCATCAACGGCAAGCAGCAGTCCCGGATGACCTTTGGTTTGCGGCTTCCAGCTAACCAGGATGAGCGTATGCCCGTACGGGTCGGCAAAAACAGTCCCTGGGCGCAGAGACTGACGGTCGAGCGCCACTGGATAATAATCGGCGTGTTCGTTCGTGAGGGCCGTGCGGGCCGTTCCGGAATGAACGCCATTCATAATGCTCCGGATAAACGAATTGAAGGCTTGTACGGAATTGCTCTTTGTGGTTGCCGTTTCGTTGGTAACCCACTGGCCGGTTTTCGGGCTTCCGCCCAGGTAACCGCGGTCGCAAATGTGGAATCCAAACGGGAGTCCCAGCTTCCAGGAGAAATAAGCCCTCAGGAAGAATGGATTATCGGCACAGTCGGGTTCCATAACCACTTTATTTTTGCTTTCCGGATTGTCTTCGCCCGATGAGAGGTAGTTGTACAGAAAGTTCCGCTCTTTGTTTTGTGTCACTTCGTGCAGGGCCGGCCACGAGGTTTGCTCGTTGCACCCCTGGAATAAGGCGTTCACCCAGGCTGAGTAAATCGTTTCGGTAGCATTGTCCCAGCTGCGGGTTGTTTTCCAGATAACACCCTGAGCCGTTGAAACTGGAGGCCTGGAAATTTCGAATTCCTGCCGGCAAACTTCTTTCCCGTCAACAATCAGCGAGGCCCGACAGGTTCCAGCTGCACTTGCGGTAAAATCGTCGATCCGCCAGCAGGGAAGTTCTTCTCCGGTTATCGTTTTTACTGATTCAAGCTTCCCCGAGGGCCCTGTTACTTCAAGTCTGGCTTTCCGTATATTCCGACCACCCGTGACCAACACCCGGAAACGTTCGCCCGGAGCCGGGTCCCGGGGCAGAATAAGCATTGCATTTACCGGATTGTATTCATCCGGAGTTTGGTTTGTCAATACTGAGTCAAGCTTTTCGATAATAGCGATTCCTTTCTGGCCTGGTTGTGTCCTGCCACAAGAGAACAAACATCCCAAAGTCAGGAAAACAGCTACTTCCAGGACCAGAAACCGCAGTGATATTTTAATCATGATAGTGCCGATTTTTCGGGCTGTAAAGATATCGTATTTGTTTTGTATTTCTATCTGGGGAGCAGTCCTTTAACTTCGCTTAAAAACAAGCATGGGACTAAAAAAGATCAGTGTTTTGAATACCATGGATGATTTTTTACCTGAACAATCCCTTCTGTATCCAGCGAATTTAAAACCCTTCGTGCGCCAACCAGAATTCGTTTGGGGTTGTATTTGGGATCACCCGGGACGATACTGCCCATTTGAACCCAGCCGGAAGCGTGAATGAAATCGCCGTTTCCGGTGTAAATGCCCACATGGGTCACACGGTCGGCCGAGCGGCCAAAGAAAAGCAGGTCGCCAACCTGCAGGTTTCCCCGATTGGTAAAATCAACCGGTTCGCCGTAGCGGGCCTGTTGCGAGGCGTCACGTGCGAGAATTACCCCCTGCGAGAAAAACGATAACTTAACAAATCCCGAACAATCGGCAGCCTTGGTCGAAGTTCCGCCCCACAAATACGGAGTTCCCATCATTTTTCGGGCAACAGCAAGGACCGGCGCCAGACTGAACGGCTTGTTGCTCCATTTGTTCCAGGAAAGGCATTCATCTTTTGGCACAAAACCAGTGCGTCCGTCGGGGATTTTAATTTTCAGAAAGCCTTTAACTTCGCTTTCTACCTCAAACAAATCGTCTAAAACCAGATCGGTTACCACCCCGCTATTACGATCTGGCGACAGGTACGCATAACCCGACATCTTGTTGTAAACAAATCGGTTCGATTCTTTCCAGCGGTCCAGCTCCTTCGGGGTAACTAACTGAAATCCGGAATCCGTCCATCCGATGTAATGATCCGGAGTTTGAACGCGGTACCAGTTTCCCCGGACATCCAGGACTTTCAACGGGGTTCCCATCAGTATCTGCGAAGCCATTTCGGCTGCATCGCCGGGTTGCATGCGCAGGTTCGACACGGAGAGAGTCCCCAGCGCCCAACACAGGTCTCCTACTTTTTGATCAGGCAAAAGCCGAATGGAATCGACAAATGAAATCTTCTTATCCGTGAAAAATTGAATGATTTGTGCCCTGGCTTTGGGTAAATCGGTTTCGCCACAAAGTACAACGGGCGATTGAAGGGTATCTTTCAACTCAACCTCAAGTACCGCTACCCGTTTATCGGGGACGAATTGCTTTTGTATCGCCCTCAGTTCAGCCAATGCACTTTTGTACGAAAACGACTGGCCTACCGCTATGTACCCTGCCAAAAGCAGCAACAACACCGACCCGATTTTTTGATAAAAAGTTCTCATTCCCCAAATAGTTAACAACTGCAAAAATAGCTGATTTATTTGTTCGGATTACTTTACGCAGGGGTTCAGCGAAGGGTTATTTACGAGATCGAAAGGCCGCGCCAATTAAAAAATCAGAAAGGGATCCATTCGTTCTTTCCAAATTGCAGCCAGGCAACCATCAGCAATAAAAGAGTAAATAACAGTTCGCCCCAAACTTGGCGTTTCATAAAAACTAAGTAGTTTGATATCAGATATGTTAATGGAATAGCAAGCAAGATAATCCCTTCCTGCGAAACAGAAGGGACGAATAACGTAACCGCCAGGGCTATCAGGAAAATCCAAAAGAAAATCAGGAAGTATTTGCGTGAGCTGATCTTCTTTTCGTCATATTGTCCCAATAAAAAGAAACTGCCCAGCAGGGTAAATACAATCAGAAGTCCCAGGTAAATTTGCAACGGCAGGTTGTTCCGGAGAAACATATTGTGCGAATAGAAATTCATCTCCAGGACTTTCAGCAGGTTTTCGAGCTGATTGGTTGCTGCATAATAACTAACGGCAAATCCCCAGGGGATTATGAACCCGATTAACGAAAGAACAACCTCGCGCCAGTTTACCTGTTTTTGAATAATTGCGAACCCGATCCAGGTGATCGGGAAAAAAAAGATCAGGTTGAGATAAAACAGTGAGCCAATAGCAATAAATGCGCCCGAATCGAAGGCATTACTGTGTGGTTTTTTGTTTTCGTAAGCGCCAAACAGCCGGTCGATGGCCAACAGCAGAAAAAGCACGGCAAAGTAAACCGGGTGCAGTGTGTGCATAAGCAACAGTCCGCTGGTAATAAGTACAAACAAGCTGGCCGGTAAATACGTCCGGATCCTGATAAATGAATATTGTATGTTTAACCGGATGATTAAAAATGACAACCCGATGAGCATCAGCAGGGCAATGGCGTTTCCGACCAACAAGTCTTTCGTCAGGAGCCAGGCAACCGGGCGGTACAAAAGCATCTGATCTTCGCCCTGATAAAACGGATAAGCAGTAGGTTCTAAAAACGAACGGCTCCATAATGTTGCCGCCAGCAAAGGTATCAGGAAAAAATGATAGGCATGGGCCGATTTAAAAAGTTTCAGGAACATAAGGGGTCATTTTTTGATCCAATTCTGACTGTCTGCCAATAAAAAACAAAAGGAAAAAACCGGGACAACCCTGCTTTTTCCTTCCGTTGTCCGGGATATAATTTATACCAGGTCGAACCCAAGGTCTTTCCGGTAATATTTTCCTTCAAAATCAATTTTTGCGGCATTGCTGTATGATAGGGCCAGCGCCTCGTTTATCGAATTTCCATATGAACTGACAGCCAAGACACGGCCGCCGTCGGTCACGACAGCATTGCCTGAAAGTTTCGTCCCGGCGTGGAATAAAATGCTGCCTTCGTTTTTTTCGAAGCCGGTCATTACTTTTCCTTTGGCGTAGTCGCCCGGGTAACCACCCGAAACCATCATGACGGTCACGGCAGTACGAGGGTCGAATTCAATTGCTTTATCGGCCAGGGTCCCGGTGGCAGCGCCTTCCAGCAAATCGACGAAATCCGATTTGATTCGTAACATGACGGCTTCGGTCTCCGGATCTCCCATCCGGACGTTATATTCAATCACATACGGGTCGCCGTTGCAGTTAATTAAACCGAAGAAAATAAACCCTTTGTACGGAATGTTTTCGTTGGCCAAGCCGGCAACTGTCGGGCGGACAATGGCATCTTCCACTTTTTTCATGAATCGGGCGTCGCAAAACGGAACCGGACTGATAGCTCCCATTCCGCCTGTATTCAGGCCGGTGTCGCCTTCGCCAATGCGCTTGTAGTCTTTGGCCTCCGGGAGAATTTTATAATTTATTCCATCGGTAATGGCAAATACCGAACATTCGATACCGCTCAGGAATTCTTCGATTACCACTTTGCTGGATGCCGAACCGAACTGTCCGGCCAGCATTTCTTTCAACGACTTTTCAGCTTCTTCGAGCGACGAGATAATCAACACGCCTTTTCCCGCGGCTAATCCGTCAGCTTTCAGCACATACGGGGCTTTCAGCGAGCTCAGAAAAGCCAGGCCTTCCGAAAGCGTGTCGACTGTTACAGTTTGGTATCTGGCTGTGGGAATCTGGTGGCGCTGCATGAATTCTTTGGCAAAATCCTTGCTTCCTTCGAGCATGGCGCCCTGTTTCTGTGGGCCGACAACCTTCAGGTTTTTCAGTTGATCATCATTCAGAATAAAATCGGTCAGACCCTCACATAACGGAACTTCCGGGCCTACCACAACCAGGTCGATCTGGTTGTCGAGAATGGCTTTTTTCAACCCTTCAAAATCGGTCACACCAACCGGGATGTTGGTTCCCAATTCGCGTGTCCCGGCATTCCCCGGGGCAATAAAAAGCTTGTTGACCTTGGGCGATGGCTTGATTTTCCAAGCCATCGCGTGTTCTCTTCCTCCTGATCCTACGACTAAAATGTTCATTTTCTCCTGAATTATTTTAACTCCGGAAGTTAATTCCGGACTTGATTTTATCAATTATTTTAAAAACAGCTTCTTCCTATTTTATTCGTACAAATTCTCAAAGCAGGTTCGTAAAATTTTCGTAACAGCGTCTGCTTTTCAATCAGATTAGCACCGACATGCAATAGCCATTTGTCCATTTTCGGTTGGTATGAGCTCTGGCTCTTACGGTTCTTTCATTGGAATGATGGGCAAATGGATCAGTGTATAAATACGGAAACTATTCAAACATTCCATAATCCCATATTACCGGTGTTACTCCTAGCCCTGTTTAACCCAAGCTGCCTTTATCGAAACTGGTTCTTTCTCACATTTAGCTGGTTGGGAATACTCCCGAAGCTATAACCTTGTTGTTTGAGCCATTCGATCGTTTTAGGCAAGGCAACCCGCAAGTTTTTTTCGGCTTTCAACGAGTCGTGAAATACAATGATCGACCCATTGCGCACAAACCGTTTCACATTATCAAAAACCCGTTCGGGCGATAATCGGATGTCGTAATCACAGCTCACAACATCCCACATGATCAGCTGATATTGCTTGCGCAAAACCTGGTACTGTTTTCGTTTCAGAAACCCGTGAGGAGGCCTGAAAAGATCGGACTGCACCAGCGCATCAGCTTTTTCAACATTGCGGACAAACTCGTTTGTCGGTGTTTTTAACCCCTGTAAATGGTTAAACGTGTGGTTGCCTACCGTTTGTCCGTTGTCCCTGATCATTGCAAAAACCTCCGGATGCTTCCTGACATTGTCGGCAACACAAAAAAAGGTCGCCGGGATGTTTTCCTTTTTTAACAAGGCGAGCACCCAGGGGGTAACTTCCGGTATGGGGCCGTCATCGAACGAGAGAAACACTTTTTTGCCCGCTTCCGGAAACCGCCAGATGGCCGAAGGGAATAACCAGGTAACAATGCCGGGCAGTTGGACCCGGGGATCAAAGTGGGGCATGATCTTATTTCAATGAACTGTATTGTTCCAGATAATTATCAAAAGCCGATGAAATTTCTTTCCCGTATGCTTCCTGATTGTTGCGGGTGCAAGCCGAAGCCATTTCACGCATAAAGTACAGGATCCGCTGAATTTCGTCGTCAACCGAATGACGCATTGGGGCATCGAGTTTCAGGTAATATTCGATTTCCTGTTTATAATTTTTCATGATGGTATCGTACATTTCCTTGCCCTTTTCCGGATGACCCGCTTTCATATAACTCTCGCCCATCATAATTGCAAAGTAACTGAACGGTACAACTTTATCCGGAATTAACTCATTACAGCGGTCGAGCACTTTTACAGCCGAGTCTTTCTTTCCTTCAGCAATCAGGCTTTCGGCCAGGCGGTTGAAGTTATTCCGGATGTTCATCATCATCCGGCTGTTGTTTTCGTCAATGTAAACCGATGGTTTATTCATATTGCCCCACTTGAATTTGTCCATCAGGTTGGTATACATATTTTTCGTATCAACTCCGCCAATATTTAAGCCATCGCTTTCGCTCTTAACCGGCACAAAGCGGTAAGCAAACCCTTCGAGACGGAAATAATCCTGAAGGTTCAGGAATTTATCCCGGCCAATGGTGATGGCAAAGTAAATGGGGCGTTCCCAGTTCGAACTGGCAATCATGTCCAGAACCATCAGCTCATCTTTTGTCAGGTAGTTTTTATTGCCCAGATTGATCTGAATGGTATCAACGATTTTATCGTAATCTTCCGGGGCAACCACTTTGTTCCGGATAACCGCCTGTTTATCGACCGGCAAAAACAGGTTGCGGGTTGGGATGTAGGCGGCATTGTCGGCTTGCTGCAATTTGGTTGCCGGATTGTTGTCTTTCACAAAATCGAGCGCTTTCCTCAGATCGACGGCGCCTTTCACGCGCGGGTCGTTCATCAGGTAAACCACATCGCGCGATCCCTGCACATATTGATCGGGCGTGAAACTGATCGGCAGCGGATCCGAATCGTAGGCTTTCCGTTTCATCTGGTCGATGTACCAGTCGGTTTGCAGGTAGCTCAGGTTACAAACGCGGACATCAGTCCGGACCCCTTCCACTTCCTGGTTGTACCACAACGGGAAGGTGTCGTTATCGCCATTGGTGAAAATAACGGCATTGGGTGCGCAGGTATTCAGATAATTGGCGCCAAAATCGCGGCAAGTGTATCGGTCTGAACGATCGTGGTCGTCCCAGTTTTCAGCAGCCATAATGCCGGGGACCAACACCAGCGTAACAGCTGTAACACCTGCAGCTGTTACAGTTTCTGATACATGTTTCTTCAGTGATTCGAACAACGCCAGAACTCCCAACCCGATCCAGATGGCAAATGCATAAAATGATCCGGCATAGGCATAATCGCGTTCGCGCGGCTGGAACGGGTATTGGTTCAGATAAACCACGATGGCCAAACCGGTCATAAAGAACAGCAGGAACACAACCCACAAGTCGCGTTTGCCTTCTTCGCCTTTATTGTACATGTATACCAGGCCGATAATTCCAAGGATGAGTGGCAGAAAATAATAAACGTTCCGGCCTTTGTTGTTTTTCATCGAATCCGGAAGTTTCGACTGGTCTCCCAATCTCAAGGAGTCAATAAAGTTGATCCCGCTGATCCAGTTGCCGTTTGAAATTTCGCCGTGTCCCTGAATATCGTTCTGGCGGCCAGCGAAGTTCCACATGAAATAGCGGAAGTACATATGACCAACCTGATACCGCAGAAAGAACAACAGGTTTTCTCCAAAGGTTGGCATCACGACCTGCTCGGGTTGACCCTCCGAATTGGTAATAGTTACTTTGCGTCCGGTTACATCGCCCCATTGTTTATAGGCGTTGATGTGTTCCTGTTCGCGACTGTACATGCGCGGGAACAGCGAGCAATATTGCGAATCGTAGTTTGGTACCTGGCGCATATCGGCAACTACATATTTGCCATTTTTCTTTATGTAGTAAGGTTTCTCATCAACGTAAGGCTGCTGGCGGTCGAGCGGAGTATTGTAATTCTGCCCGTAAATCAGTGGGCGGTCGCCATACTGTTCGCGGTTCAGGTACGAAAGTAACGAGAATACGTTATCCGGACTGTTCTGGTCCATCGGCGTATTGGCTGAAGAACGGATAACAATCATGGCAAACGATGAATAACCAATCAGGATCACGGTCAACCCAACCAATACCGTATTCCATAAAATCATTCGTTTGCGGATGGTATAGCGGATGCCCAGCAAAATGGCTGCCATCAGTAAAACAGCGTAAATTACAACTCCGGAATTATACGGAAGCCCGAACGAATTTACAAAAAGAAGATCGAACCAGCTGGCAATAGTTACAACGCCAGGAATAATTCCGTACATGATAATGCCAAGCAGGAGGAACGAGATCAGCAGGCAATATAAAACACCTTTTCGGGTTACGGTGTATTTCTTAAAATAATAAACAAAAACAATCGCCGGAATAGCCAACAGGTTCAGCAGGTGTACTCCAATCGAAAGTCCCATCAGGTAGGCAATCAAAATAATCCAGCGGTTAGCCCGGGGCTCGTCGGCAACATTTTCCCATTTCAGGATTGCCCAGAAAACAAGGGCCGTAAACAAGGATGACGAAGCATAAACTTCAGCTTCGACTGCCGAGAACCAAAATGTATCTGAAAATGTATATGCCAAAGCTCCAACAGCACCACTTCCCAGGATAGCGATGGTTTGGCCGAGAGAATATTCTCTGTTTTCTGCTTTTACCAGTTTTTGGGCAAGATGCGTAATTGTCCAGAAAAGGAACAAAATGGTTAGGGCGCTGGCCAATGCCGACCAGGTGTTGATCATTTTTGCGGCTCCGGCCGGGCTCCCGGCCAACAAGGTAAACATTCGTCCGATGATCATGAAAAACGGAGCGCCCGGAGGGTGACCAACTTCCAGTTTATACGAAGTTGTGATAAACTCGCCGCAGTCCCAGAAACTGGCGGTTGGCTCAATGGTCAGTAAATACGTAATAGCTGCAATCGCGAAAACGACCCAACCAGTCACAATATTCAGCAGTTTAAAATTTTTCATATATCGGGCAATTTAATGGTTGCGAAGATAGTACATTCCCCGAACTCATGCTAATTCAATTTTTTGAATTTATAGTTTATTAAGAATTATGTGACATGACTGGTTAATAGAATGTTATTCGATTGGAAGTTTTACAGAGCCTTCTTCATACATACCGCGCTGACCGGGCACAATCCCGAAAACTGCGCTGTTTGTTTCAATGTCTCCGGAAAATCATCCCGGTCGAATTGCTGATAACCTCTTGTCAGGAAAAAGTCTTTGGCCGTGTTTGTTAGCAGGAAAAGTGCGGTTATTCCCGATTCTTTTGATAAACGTTCAAGCTGGCCTACAATCTTGGCTCCTAACCCGCGGCCTCTACAATCTTTTTTTACAGCCACCGAGCGCAGCAAAGCCAGATCTCCAAAAATCTCGAGACCTCCAATTCCCACCAATTGTCCTTCTTCTTCAAAACCGAACAGCCTGATATGCGGTTGATCCAAATCGGAGTACTGTAAGTTTGCTTCTTGCAAGAGCCCAATGGCCCGGTCAAATTCTTCTGCTTTTAATTCTTTTATTGTCATGAGATCAATTGTGTTTTATGTGGCATACTCAACAAGTTCCCGTTAGAACAAAATTGTATAGTCGAATTGCAAAGTTACAGATCACTGCCTGATGTTTTAATAACATGGCTAAAATTAGAACGATGTTATCTGAATGGCGTGTGGATTTAGAAGTTAACACACGGTGATTTTTGTTGCATGACGGGAAAAAAAGACCCCCTCCGGGTTTCATCGGAAGGGGTTATAAATATCGGAAGAGAAATCGTTAGTTAATGTGGATCCAGACACCCGATCCCGGATTCTCAAGCTTGATTGCATTTAAGTCGGCCTGGGCTTGTTCAAATGAATCATACCCTTTCTGTGCGATTCGGTAAAGGCCGTTGTAAATGCCCAGGTTACGTGGCGAGAATCCTTTTTCCCGAAGGATAGCCATAAATTTATTGGCATTTTCCTCGCTTTTGAAACTTCCTCCAATCAGGTAATACTTGTAATTAACCTCTTTGGCTGCCGGGCTAACTGCTTTTTCTGACAAATTTCTTTTGCCGACAATTTCCTTCCGGACAGGTTTTTCTGCTATGGGAGCGACCGCTTTCGGTTTTTCTTCGTTCACCGTTGGGGTTTCCTCATTCGTTGTTGGGGCTGTCGCTTTTACTTCCGGGGCCCGGCTTGTTTCAGCAACAACTGTTTTTGAGAACTGTGAGAGGAAATTCATATCTGATCGGGACAGAAATTCTTTGTTGTTTTTTAGCGGGATAAGAGCCAGCGCCAAAACCAATGGCACCCCGACCAAGGCTTTTTTCAGGTTTCTTTTTTTGAAAATTACCTGGACAGCCTCACGGTCTTCAATCCGAATGGCCGGCTGGGGTATTTGACGTTGATAGAGTTTTTCGAAAGTAAAACCCATGAGCCCATATGAATCGGCCAGGAGATTTTGCCTGATCTGAGGTTCAAATTGCAGGTTTTCACGTTGATCGTACGACAAAGAACCAACGCCTTCGAAGATAACTTTTCCGCCCTGCTCTAAACGGAGCATACTTTCTTCCAGAAAATTGTCCAGCTTTTGCTTGGCTTCAAAGTAACCCAACCCCTCTGTTTCAGAGATGTGGTTTATGAGCAGCCCATCGTTTGACACCAGCTTGTTGTTAAATGCAATTTCTTTTGATGGTGGGGAAAAACGGTTGTTCTCGACTACTGCCGGTTTATAGTTGGCAACAAATCCGCCAAATTGGGGGATGATCACACAATCATGCAATAACAAAAGGTCCTTGATGTAACGATTAATTTCCACAGTTTTTAAAAATTATTTTCACGAAGTTAAGGAAAAATTAAGCAGTGCCCAATGCAAAGTTTTCAACAGTTGTGACACTTTTTCGGCCCGGCTGGATGCGATTGCTTGAGAACCAATTATCACGGGCAGAAATTTATTTGTATTTTTGGCAGCTCAACCCAAGCATCTCTCAACATGAAATGAGCATGATCTGAAAAAAAACACCAAACGGAATTTGTTCACCAATCATGCGAATGGAACGAAGTGAAATCCATGGAATGAATTCCATGCGACATAAAAAACTAAATAAACGCATGAAATAGCCATAAGAGCCATCGTTCATACAAACCGAAAATGTACAAATGGCTATTCCATCTCGTTGAGAAACTAGTTTAGAAAGTGGAAGTTGATACGAAAATTGCAAGAAACAACTTTGAAAATTTATACAGAATGAAACAAATCTTAGTTACCGGCGGAACGGGTTATATTGGATCACATACCGTGGTTGAACTACAAAATGCCGGATACGATGTTATCATTGTCGACGATCTGTCAAATTCGAGCATCGATGTTATTGACAACATTGAGAAGATTACAGGGAAGAGGCCTGATTTTGAAAAATTTAATCTGGCCGATGCGGCAAAGACCGACGATTTTTTTAATCGTCACCAGGATATCTCAGCCATTATTCATTTTGCAGCCTCAAAAGCAGTTGGTGAATCGGTGCAAATCCCGTTGCACTATTATCGCAACAATTTGGTTTCGCTGATGAATATTCTGGATTGCCAATTGAAATACGGTGTTTCGAATATTGTGTTCTCTTCGTCGTGTACTGTGTACGGGCAGCCCGACAAATTACCGGTCACCGAAAAGACCCCCCGCAAGGATGCCGAATCTCCGTATGGTAATACCAAACGGGTCAATGAAGATATTTTGCAAGACACAATCAAAGCCTACCCACAATTAAAAGGAATCGCTTTACGGTATTTCAACCCGATTGGTGCCCACCCCAGCGCATTAATTGGCGAACTGCCGCTGGGCGTTCCTCAGAACCTGGTCCCGTTTATCACACAAACAGCAGCGGGCTTGCGCGACGAGCTGAAAGTGTTCGGCGATGATTATGATACGCCGGACGGATCGGCTATCCGTGACTATATCAATGTGGTTGACCTTGCTAAAGCCCACGTTATTGCCATTGAACGGCTTCTTGAAAACAAAAATAAAGCTGGATATGAGGTATTTAATTTGGGTACCGGAAACGGATACTCGGTTCTCGAAATCGTGAAAGGGTTTGAAAAAGCGACCGGGGTTAAGCTTAATTACAAGATAGTTGCCCGCCGTGCCGGCGACATCGAGAAAATATGGGCCGATACGACCTATGCCAACGAGGAACTTGGCTGGAAAGCAGAGAAAGGCCTTGACGAAACGTTACTTTCGGCCTGGAACTGGGAAAAGCGTGTTCGAGGCATCGAATAAAGAAATAAACATAAGATACTGCAAAGGCTGTAGAACATGGTTTTACAGCCTTTGCTATTTTCAGGCGAAAGCTATATCCTGACGACCATTTTTGTGAGATTATCATTTTTTACAGGTCTTCCTTTCAGGCAAAAAGTGCAACAGAACATGTAATTATTCTCGGATGTTGGCACAAATATTGATAAAGTGGGCATTATCTTAAAAGATAACGTGAGTTCGATGTAAATGATTAGGGGAAAGGGCGTGTGGACGGTGTTGTGTTTGCTTATTATATCGAATTCGCATTAAAAACAAATGATTGCAGACAAAAAAGATTGTTCTCTAATAATAACTGTCTTCTGACAATAACCCTTACAACTAAACAATGAAACGAAAACAGATCTTTTATGCGGCAATAGCAACGATTGCCTTAATTATCTTGTTTTTTTCTTTTCAAAAAAAGGAAACTGATTTTAACCAGATTTATGCCAGAGTGCAACGGGGCCCTTTCGAGTCGTTGATATTTTCGTCGGGGCAGCTGGAATCAGAGAACTCCGAAAACATTTATATCCCCGAAAAACTTAAGGATCGGACCCTGCGGATTTATGAGCTCACCATCACCGATCTGGTGGACGAAGGGACTCATGTCGATTCCGGAGATTACGTAGCAACTCTTGATCACAAGGCTGTTGAAGAACAATTGAAATCAGCGCAGGATGAGATGGACAAATTGCTGAGTGAATACGAAGACAGCAAGATTGATTCGAATCTGAACCTGAGTAACCAGCGCGATGTGATTGTCAATGCCCGGCTCGACTTGGAAGAAAAGAAGTTGGTCATGAACGAGTCCGTTTATGAGTCGCCTTCTGTTCAGAAAAAAGCGGCGATGGATTTTGACAAAGCCAGGCGCAAACTCGATCAGGAGCTGAAAGCCTATGAGCTGAAACGGCAGCAGGAAGAAAACAAGGTTATGCGAAAGTTCATCAATTACAGACAAGCGAACGATCGCTCAGTAGAACTTGAAAAGCTGTACAACTCGCTGGAAATTGTATCTCCCAAAGC
The DNA here is from genome assembly GCA_029265715.1 of Bacteroidota bacterium. Classification (GTDB taxonomy): domain Bacteria; phylum Bacteroidota; class Bacteroidia; order Bacteroidales; family Prolixibacteraceae; genus Aquipluma. The sequence continues at coordinate 498 of JAJUGZ010000037.1, read as the reverse complement.
AGGCATCCTGACCTACTACAAATATCCGTTCGGAGGCGTTGTCAAGACCGGCTCGAAAGTGTCGTCCTGGAACCCGATTATCGCGACAATTCCGGATATGTCGAACCTGATATCAAGAACTTACATCAACGAAATCGATATCTCGAAAGTTCGGGTCGGACAAAAAGTGCGCATCGGGATTGATGCGTTCCCGGATAAAAGTCTCTCCGGACAAGTGTTTTCGGTAGCCAACATCGGTCAGTTGATGCCCAACAGCGATGCCAAGGTTTTTGAAGTAAAGATCAAGATATTTGGAGAAGACCGGGACCTGAAACCATCAATGACAACGGCAAATGCAATTGAGTCGGGCTCCGTCAGGCAACACTCCGTTAAGAGTTGTGTTAAATAATTGATAATCAACAAAATAACTTGATTTTTGTTTGGTAAAACCCCTGAGAATCAGTATCTTAAGAGAATTTACCAGATTCATTTCAAGTATGACTCTCAAGGGCTATGATT